>NZ_JQZX01000008.1:0-457003 GCF_000765975.1 Porphyromonas canoris | reverse complement strand
GTGTATGCGGTATTAGTCCGAATTTCTCCGGGTTATCCCCCTCTGACAGGTAAGTTGCATACGCGTTACGCACCCATCCGCCGGTCGCCACCATATTCAGCAAGCTGAATACGTGCTGCCCCTCGACTTGCATGTGTTAAGCCTATCGCTAGCGTTCATCCTGAGCCAGGATCAAACTCTTCTTTGTCATTTTGTTTTTTTTACTTTATTCCTATGCTCAGTATCCTTACTCTATTTCCCAGGTAATAGTTGACGGGTAAACACTAGAAAGTTGTAAGATGCCAAAACATCTATCTACTTCTGTTTCCCTTGTACTACTTTGTTGATTTTTGTCTCAATATGTCTATGACCTCTTTTGTTGTCCAAAGAGCATTACTCTTCTCCTGCAAAAGTGGCACAAAGTTAAGTAGAATATTCTATACCACCAAACTTCTGCAATCTTTTTCTAAACTTATGAGTATTCTCGTCGGAAGTAAAATCACAAAATAGAGATGGCCACTCCTAAAAGCAGCCATCTCGAAAATGGATCTAAATCTTCCATGAAAATCATATATCCAATATGTCTTTCTCTACTTGTATTTTTCTTAGAAAAGACTTAACTCCTGGTATATGAAACACTTCCTTTTGCAAAATACTCTGCAGATACCTCAACAGTCTCCACGTCTGATACAGAGTTGGTCTTGAAATGTACCTCCTTTGTACCCGGAGAAGTTACCCTAAAGATATGATACATATTACTTCCCCTGGTAACAACTTGCACACCTTGTTGTACGGGATAGAGTGTATTGGCTTTTATCTCTACATATAGAGGAAAAAGGTCTGCAGGAAAATCTGATGGGATATTGAAATAGACCTTAGCTACTTTTTCCTGACCAGATGGTACGGTATTGGAAGTATTGATCTTAACAGTTCCAAAACTATACGGCATTCTCAGTACAACCCGAATAACTCTTGCAAGAAAATCCCCTTTGGAAACTATAATACGAGCTTCTCTTGGTGAAGAAGGCAACTGGTTTATGGCAACTCCCCTAATCTCGCCATTATTCGTGTTAAACTGAAGAGAGCCGGCAGCTAAAACTTCCTTACCGGTCTCCTGTTCTATCCGGCATGTTACTCCCTCATTATTGAAAGTAGGGTTGTTAAGATTGGGATAGTACTTCGCCCAAGTGATCAGATCTTCAGATGCTTTGGTCAAGATAATCAAGGTACGCTCAACCTCAAGTTTGCTCACTCCATCACTTATAACAGGATACTTCTCTACTGTCGGGTCGAGAGCCGTATTATTATGAGAGGCAACCTGCAAAGCTGCGGCGAAGGTAGGAGAACCTCCTTTGTGTACATTCTTGATGATAATCTTATAATGATAGTTCCTTTCTATATCATACCTTTTCCTATCAGCATCTATGAGGTCTATCTTATAATATGTAGAAGGACCTCCCTGATACTTACCTTTTATAATAGCAGTGGTAATATCTTTAGCACTTCCGTTTTTGCGCTCAAAGAGGAAACGCTCTCCCATACCCAGATTACTTTCAACTGCAGTATTAAGAACTATATCAAGTGGTTCATTCAAAGATCCCTCTTGGAAGTTAAAAGTTGTCGTATTGTACGGGGCGACTGTTCCCTTCGTAAGCGTATTGTGAAGAGTAAAACCCTCGAAAACAAAATTTGCCGCCTGACTTTCAACAGTTACTTTCGCCTGATTTCGCAATAGAGATACACTTCCTTCAAGGTTGCCGGCATCAATACCATTCGGCAACTCCTTTCTCGACCAAAAGACTCCTCTATCTGTTGTCATAAGAGCTACAACAGAGGCTTCATCATGTCCTAAGATATGAGAGTCGTCCACTGTTGCCCAATCATGATTGGCGATAAAGTGAATAGTCCTAATGTCATCAGATTTAGGCAAGAGAGCTGAGAAGCGATACCCTTCTCCGGACAGACCTTGTAATGAAGCTACTCGACGTGCGATAAGAATACCATACTGATTAAAAACCAACAGATTCAGATTCTCAACGCCACCATTATCTCTTAGCTCCACAGCCTTGAATCCGGGGATAACAGCACCAAACTCAACCAAGACATCGCCCGTATCTCCCTGTTTTTTCTCATCTGCAATGTCTGTTCCCAATCTTGAACAGCCTGCAAGAGACAACATCAAGCATCCAATAAGTGTATAAATTATCTTTTTCATAAGTGTACTCCTTATTAGTGTTATTTAATATCACGGATACAACGCACGTGAGCATTTATTGGAGAAGAACCCGAGGTATTATTGTTCACAAACTCGTAAGCATTATTACCGCTGTATGAATCCCAGTACCACCGTCCCGTCATCAAAAGACCTTGAAGATTTGCAGGCAGATATTGGAGTTGTTCGATATACTTCAACTCTGCTTCAGTCGGCAATCTCCATCCTTTCTTTTTCACTCCTGCTTCACTTTCTTCCCAATATCGAGCACAATGTCTCTTGGCTTGATTATAGCTTTGTGCCACCGTTGCTCCAAATTGGGAAGCCATCTCAAAATTAGGAGAAACCATCTTGGCTACATCTGCGTTGTTAAGAGTATTGCCATCCGAATCCACAGGAGGGAATCCCAGTATCAGCTCTTCATTACTGCTCGGATATTTTGCTCCCGATGCAGATGTCGTTACTCTATAAGTATAGGCATTACGAAGTCCATTCCCCGAATTTACCATATGACTATAAGAATCGAACTGAGAAGATTTCACACTCTTTTCATTGGTAAAATAGACCCCCGGCGTCTGCTTTATATTAACCACTTCCGTAAGTGCCCCATTTGTAACCTTGAACTCAATATCTTTAGGCACCAAGTTCACAGGTATCGGACTTGTGATGGTAATATTTCCGGTTCCCACTCCCGAAGCTACAACTACTGTCGGCATCTGTGCAGGAGTAACAGAAGTAGTAACAGGAGAGCTACCATCAGCAGGCACATAGGTATATGTAGCCTTCAAGGATCCGGGCACAAGCCTGACATCGGGTTGGGAGGAATTGAAGGTTAAAACATAATCGGTGATATTTGGCATATCCACACTATTCTCGGAAACAACGAGATAGTCGGATGCTTTAACCTCAGCAAGAATAGTTCTTGTGCTCCAATCCTTAATGGTATAAACCCCGGTCAATGTTACAGGTTCTTCCTTGAGAGCACCAAGAATATTGACCGTAACCCCTACATCATAAAGCAAATTACGCTTAAAGCAAGAGTTATATACCGCTTCTTCTCCCACAAGATTTTTGGGAACCAAAGGCAAGATATATCTATATGTACGTATAGTTCCGGTCTCTTGTTTCTTTAGAGGAAGCAACAGTTCGGCATACGCTCTGCTTTCAATATTGTTTTTCCAATCTTGTTCATAAGCATAAAATGGAGCCGATGTAGTGTAGACTCCTCCCGTTAGAGCCAAATCACGTGCAGACGTCTCTTCAAACTCGGTAGGAGTATAAGTACCTCCTTCCAAAAGAGCGGACTTAGCGACAAAGTGCTTAAACTGCACCGTTCCTGTATTAGGCGTATATTCATATCCCGGAACGGAAACAGAGTTTATCTTGATCCTGATCTTGGAAGCTGCTCTCTTAAGTTTAACCAAACCCAGATCACAATCCTGATAAGTGAGCACCTTAGAGACAAAACCTTCCATCACGAAATCCGATTGAGCCACATGCCCCCCGTTTGTCTTGAAGTCGGCAGCCTGAATCACCTGATTCCGAAGATCTGCAGGACCATTATTAGGCACCCCGGGTGAAATATTGCTAAGGTCCACAGAGCTATTGGCCACGATATACAGATCGTAAGAGTTTGTATTTTTGAAAAACAGATAACCGTGATTGGACGGTATCGGAATCACTACACTATTCCCCGTGATCTGCATATCCGACGGCTTGATGTGCCACTTAAGCACTCCGGCGTGATAAAGAAAAATATCCAGTCTGTTTATTGTATTTTCATTCAAAGCATCTTCTCCATCCTCTATTGTTCGAGGAGAGATATCACTGGCAGCCAACCGCAACACTAAGGAGTTCTCCCGATCCGGTTCCATCCCCTCATCTCTTTTACAAGAAGAGAGAGATATTGCCCCTGATAGTGCAACAACACAAGCCACCATCGTCAATAAAATCTTTTTCATAAGAGTATCTCCTTTATTTACTGAACGGCATAAGAGCCTTCTTCTGCTTAATAACTATTCTGTTACCAGGTCCTATCGAGGTATTTCCCTTGAGAAGAGGAATCTCAACGTCATCCACTATGATGAACAGTTCGGTAATCCGTTCTTCAGATCCTTGAGGATTACGAGGTCTTATCCTGATAGTGTATTCCTGACCCGCATCTCCCGACGATACAGCACCGCCTTCCTCTACAAATTCAAAATCGATCGGATTGGGTAATATCGCTCTCCAAGTAGCTTCAATAGGATTCTTCAACTCAAATGTAAACTGAAGCACATCGGCAGGAGATTTGACTTCGATAGTCTTCTCATTAAATGTGAGATGAGGAACTATCCTGAATACTCTCTTGAAGACAAGATCCTCTTTAATAACATTCCATGGAAGGACATCTGTACGTAGAGTCAGATTATTTGTTTCTCCAAGATTCTTTAGCTCAGCCGTCAAGTTGTATTGATGATTTCGCTTTATGGAGTAATGATGATCCGTAGCATTGGAACTTTCATCATTGACATACCCCACATATTGAGTTGGGATATTATTATAATGAGCATAAATTGCCAGGTATGTCGCCCTTGAAACAGTATCCGCAACGGAGCCAAGATTCTCAAAGACATAGGCAGCATTCTTGCTACCGCCCCAGACATCTACACCCTCGTTCGTTACGGGTATAAAACTATTATATCCGGAAATAACATCCCAAAACTGTACACTTCCTCCCGGCACACCTTCTATCAAAGGTGTGGAGCCGGTATTCCGATAGAGTTTTACTTGAAGAAGCTCTATCTCCGCTCCGGCACTTGCATTCTTCACCTTAAGGGTTACTTTCGCCACGCACCTCTTCAAGTCCACTGTCATCAGTAGCGGAGTGGATTGAGAAGGAATATTTACTGTTGCCTTGCCTACCATTGTCAAAGGGACAGGTAGGAAGGTCGTTGTTGTCAATCTAATATTATCCAGCTGATCTATCGTTTTGATAGCATCCAACTGAGCAGATATACCTGCCGGTTCATTTGCTACTACTAAGATTGTCTTCTCTCCCGTAGTACTTTTGATTCTAAAAGGATTGGAAAATGTCAGCTCTCCTGCAGAGAAAACATCAATAGACTCAACGTGAGAACCATTAAAAACATAGACTCTGACCTTATTTATGACATCGTCTCCGGAAAACAGGTTTCCGGCTCTCATTTCCGATCCCCCAAGCATGAGAGAAATTACGGCATTCTTCTCAGAGGGAATGTCGGATAACAACGCATCTTTGCAACCCGTAAGAAAGAAAGAACCAATCAGTACGAAAAGCAAACAAACCTTTTCTGTTATAACTTTCATTTCTCTTATGTTTTTAATATTCAACTTCCTGATACACCACTCCCCAAGGAGTTACCACCACCTTAACGGAAAGATCTGCATCCACGTCTATAATAATATTGAGGAGTCTTCCGAGCTGTGGAACCAAAGGAGTGCCATCGGTACCATGAGTAAATGCTTTCTTAAGTTGTCCATCCCAATACATTTCAAGAGTATATGTCTTTCCTCCTGCATTGGGGAATGTATTGAATATTGGTGTAACCCACTGACCTGCGCCATCAAAAGCAAACGTAGGTTTGTATGAGACTACACCTCCTGTAAGTTCTCCATCTGAATTGTATGTATCCGGCGACTCTTTCAATACGAAAGATACCGATGATACTACTTCGGGCGATAGCTTACGTGCCACAATGCGCACAGAAGCCACCTTATGCTTTATCACTACGGTATGAGATTTTCCGGGTTCCAAACCACCGAACTCTACCGGTACATCCAACGATCCGGAAAACAATTCTCCGGGATAACCGGCGATTCCTTGTTTACTTTTCAGTTTCACATAAAGATCCTGTTTTTGCTTCACGGTTGCCATAGCCGGAAACTCCACAGACTCATCCAGATTGCCCCACGCGGTACAAGTAAGTATCTTGGAGCCCGGAAATGGGATCTTTACATGCATAGGCTGCTTCTTTTTGACCTGCTCTTCGGTAAGCTTAAAGGCCTCCATTACCAATCCTTTCTCGTCAAACACAAACATGACGACATCCTTAACAGCACCTGATGCAGTAATATCATTACCATCCGCATCAAGAGCTTGCACCGTTAGCTGGAAGGGTCGAGGACAGTCTGAGAGATCTTCTTTAATACATGCTGAAAACAAGGTCATCATCAGCACAAATAGGAACCAGCGTTCTACTCGATATGTGTTTGCACGATTCATACTCTTGCTTTTTTAGTTTAACAGAGAATGTGGGCAGGCAGATTGCCTGCCCACATTAGTTTTAGGTTTTACGGAAGATCTTTCCGTCTGCTGTTCGGCTTAATATGTAACGTTTTGATTAACTACAGTCCATGGAGTTACTACAACCTTAACATCAAGAGTTGCAGGATCCGATGGTATAACGATAGGATTATCCTTACCTGGACGCTTGATAGTTACGTGAAGCTTATACTCTGTGTTACGTTTAACCTTTCCGTTGCCACCACTGGCATCTCCTTCATAGGAATAACCCTGCTTTGTTACATTTACCAAAATAGAGTAGTAGGTAGTTCCTTCTGCATCTGTATAAGGAGAATTTTTAACAAGCTCACCGTCAGCATCTTTAAGTAGACCCTTGATGGTCAGAACCACAGGATGAGCTGCATCCTCATTTTCATAAGTGTAGAAGTAAGCAGGAAGCTCTGGAAGCTCTTCGAATGAAGAAATCTCATCTTGCAAAGAGTTGTGCTTTTCAGAAGCAGCCGGTCCTAGATCTCCTGAGAAAGAACCCAAATCTACCCCGCTATAGAAAGGAGCATCCGCCATGTAAAGATTATCTCCAAACAGTTTGGATTTACCACGAACGTTGAAAACAAAAACTTGTTGCGGTTCAAGAGTCCAGCCTTCGAAAGTTCCGGAAAACTCGGTCTTTGCTTCTTGCAATACTACGCGAGCAGGTACTCTGACAAGAGCAAGAGGATCTGCGGAGATTTCGTTTTCATCACCGGTCTTAGTGTATCCATAAAGATTCTTTCCTGCCTTTATGGATATCTCTTTCATTTCCGAAGTCATCAGAAGACCTCCTGCATCTTCTATAACACCTTCTTTTACTGCTTCTTTCAGCTCATCAAGCGTAAATGCTTTACCAAGACCTTCTCCTCCGGCATTTGCCACAACAGCCAATGTAGCATTTCCTGCAGAGACTTCAATTTCTTTTGCTTCCATAGCGCCTTCGACTCTCTTGTATCCTTCCAAGACTTGTCCTTTGAAAACATAGACTTCAAAGTTCTTTACAGGATCAGAATCATCGGGAGCACCGAGAGCACGTAACGTACCGGAACTGATTTTAACAGATAGCGTTGCTTGCGCTTCTTCTTGAGGTACATTGATGTCCTCATTCTTGTTACAAGCCATAAAACCTAAAGCAATGGCTGCAACTACGAAAATTTTACTCGTTTTCATAACCAATTAGAATTAAAAATGTGGATAAATATTGTATAACAAGTTGTCAGTTCGAGAGTATATAAATACTATCGTAAATGGATATATTACATCACAAAGTTGTTAGTCCATGCCACTAAACAATGGCAGAGAGAGGGTGGGGATGTAAAAAACATCCCCGTTAAACCATTCTAAAAGTGTAATCTTACTTACTTAATGAGCTTCTTACTATTTACTATAAGAAGAAGACATAGGATAGCGACAAGCCGGTAAGCCCGAAATAGTGGTACACACCCTTTTCCATGAGAGTTCCGCACTTTACACACTTAAACTTCTCATAGTCGAAAAGGACATACCCTAAGTCCAAACCGAGCTCCACTCCACTCCGAGCACCAAATCTCCAGAGATAGTTATACCCGACTCCAAGTCCGTAGCCCATCCCTTCGTAGCGGTGATCTCTAAGATTTTTATAGAGACCGAACGGAGGTTTTACCCCACCGAAGTTGTACTGTGCTACCATTCCTTGAAGGGCAAACGAGTGTCCCGTGAAACTTCCTTGAGGCCAATATCGGACCTCAGGCTTCACCATCCAATGCTTCATTCGTTGGTTCTCTTTGCTCCAAAACCAATTGTAGCTACCTTTTATGCCAACAGAGTAACGAAGAGCAACCGCCTTCTCGACCGTAAGATTAGGAGATGCACCCAAAGCCCAGTTCGCAAGATTGGTCTTGAAAGCCCAAGATTGCGCTAAACCTCTTCCTGAAAAAGTGAGAGAAAGAGCAAGAAGCAGAAAAAACATCAAGCACTTAATTTTCATTTTCATTCAAGTTTAAAAGCGTTCTCTCCTCCCTTAGGAGATATACATTCGTTTTTTATATAAGTTACAAGTTCTATAATCTCATCCGGACGGCACCACTATCCCATGGTACAATATTCCTTATCACAATCCGGAAGTACAACAATCCAATAATAAACCGGGATGAGGTGTTTGTTAAAGGTAACAAGCCAAAAGTCAACGTTCAAAATCTTTACCCCAAGGGTCACTTCCAATAGCAAACCTCCCGTGTCTCAAATGTAAGCATCTTTTTTGAAACAAACAAAGAATTGCACAAAAAAGATGCTTTTTTCACCTAAAACAAAATAAAAATAAGTTTTAGGGGAATATATTAGAGCTTTGCACCGCTGATTCTGCTCTCTTTGCGGTAGCTCGGCACTGTCTTAATTTCACGAAGATAATCTATAAGTCCCTCAGCAGTAGTCCTAAAGAGAGATTTTCCTGCATCCGAGCGTTCGTACTTATAGGTTACGTTCATGTAGCTGCTCATAACCACCTTATAGACTCTATCCATATCGAAATCGGATCCATCAGGATTAAAAATCCGTACATCCTTAACATTTCTTTCGGCATCAAGTGTATATTGCAGTTTAAGTCCGGAAGGAACCATCGGGCGTTTCTCGTCCATTTCAAAGCCCGAAAGCATCATAGCGCGCATCTCATGCCCGGTAAGATTTACCAGCACCATTTCATTTCCGAACGGGTCAAGTGTGTAGACATCCATAAGAGAGATATCCCCCTTGCTCAGATTATCCATTCGGATACTGCCAGGATTGACCAAAGCGATCTCCGCACCCGCACTCTTTCTGAAAGCGTCCGCCATAAGGTAGCCGAGCTGCTCGGATGACGTAAAGTGGTCTCCGGCTTGTGCCACAACCTCTTCCAAAGGAGAAGCAGCCAGATAGCGTGCCACCATTTCCTGAATCTCCGGTCTCACATTGCCACTCTTTCCTACCGGCAAGAGCTTCATACTCTTTTGCACCTTGCCATCGGGATGCAGAGCCATGGTGATAAGCGTAGCATATTTGAGCTTGCTTGCCGCCTGCGTGATAAGGATGTCGTTATGAACCTGCTCGGTATCTATCTTTGTATGAGAGTGCCCTCCTATGATAAGATCCACCTTTCCGGCAGGAAGATTTTTTGCCAACTCTACATCGTTTTCAAACCCATAGTGATTGAGATAGATGAGAATATCGCAGCTATCTTTCAAGAAGGTCATATCTTTCCCGACCTGCAGCGGATCTTTGAACGAAAACTCCCTTACTCTGTCCGGGTGTGTATCCGGAATGTTTCCGCTGTTGATATCCAAAACAGAGGTAAAACCGACCCTCACGCCACTCGGCATACGGAGTATCTTGTAAGCCTTGAAAGGGAAGTCGGCATGAGGCAGTACTACATTGGCGCACAAATAGTCGAAGTTGGCTCTTCGGATGAGTACCTCCAGCGGGTTATCCTTACCGTTTGTGTCGAACTCATGATTACCAACGGCAGAGAGGTCAAACTTCAAAGCATTCATCAGCTCTACCATTGGAAGCCCTTTCGGAACATACTGGTCGTTCAGAGGATTACCGGTCTGATTATCGCCACCTGAGACCAAAAGAAGCCCCGGATAGATTCCTCGCAGGCTGTCTACCATGTATGCAAAACGAGGAAAATTGGGCAGAGTGGCATGTATATCATTAACGGCAAGAATATTTACCACTTGTGATTTGGTCTCCGTCCTTGCTATCTTTTTGGAAGTACCACAACCTACCAACGAAGCTGCAAGAAGCAAAAAGGACATCGGTAGAAATAAATAGTTTCTCTTGATTGTTTTCATAGCTTGTCTCCTATTTTGTGATCCCTGCTCAAACGTTGCCATGCCTTGTGGTCTCTACTTTTCTCAAAGGCATGAAGCAACCGAAGCAAATGTCTCTCCCCAACTCTTTCCCATGCGAAAGACTCTATCGCACAAAACGATACACACCGTTTACAGATGTGAAAGCACTACACCTTTTCACCGGAGAGGTCGCAAAGAGATTTTTCACCGAAGCAGGAGCTTCTGTTATACCTGTATTTTCAAAATATACACCACAAAGGTAAATATTTTTTAAGCACGATTCACATTAAAAAGAACAAATAAAAGTTATCACAAAACCACCTCCGGAAAATTTCATTTTTATATATTCCATACCGGCGGAAGATGAAAAACATCGCCGGCAAGTCTGTTCTCTATTTTGTCTCTTGCTGTTGTTTTTAGAGCGCGGGAAGGTTGTTAAATCAAGCCCATTTTATTAACACTATTTTCGATACCTGTTAAGCAAAAACAGTAAACGAGCATATTCTTCCGGCTTAACGTGTTTAATTTTTCAATGAACACGTTTACCGATTTCATTAAACACGTTTACCGGATTCGGTTAACGTGTTTAGATTTTTTACTCATAATGCTAACCATCAACAACTTAGCCATTTTCGCCCTCAAAAAGCTGTTTTTACAACGATTTTTGTATTAAGATCCATTCACAATCAAACCTCCATATTTTGAAGTTTATTAACGCAAAAAGAGCCTCTGAAAGCGACCAACGGAAGGAGAGAACGCAAATTCGAGATTTTTCATATACCACTAAGAACAAACGATTTACAGATTCATTCATTGCTTTTTTCTCCAATCCGAAGATCTGAAAAACCTATTCGGGAGAAAAATCCGTAACACTCAGGAGGATGATTTTTATATAAAAGCTCCCTTTCTAAAAGCCATTTCCCCACTCTCCAAATAGGGAAAATCAAGGATAAGATTCACAATATTTAAGAAATCGGACAGCTTAATAACAAGAAATTTAATAGCATTTTAAGAACGGATTGAGCCGAAAGAGAAGCAAGAACTTCTGCTTCGGACTGTTTTGTCAAGATTGTAGAAGAAATGAGACACAGAGAAGAGACCGGAAGAAGAAAAGGAGAAGATTTTTTGCTTCGGCTATTGCAGGATAAAAAAAAATGCCTAAATTTGCATCGTCTAAGAGATAAGACAAACACTCTTCCTTAGCTCAGTCGGTTAGAGCATCTGACTGTTAATCAGAGGGTCCTTGGTTCAAGTCCAAGAGGAAGAGCAGAAAGCACACAGCGGAAACCTCTCTATTTGGAAACAAGTAGAGAGGTTTTTCTTTTTCACGAGGCTAAAAGCTCCACGAGAAAAGCGTAAGCCAAAAAAAAGCACGAGGATCTCTCTGCATAGAGACATCCTCGTGCTTTTTCTTTTTCCGTTCGGCTCTTCCGCCCTACTTGGCTGCGTTTTTCCTTGAACACTCTATGTAGCTGAACGGAATGGAGCCGGGATCTCCCGTTTCGGGATCGGGACCATAGAAGTTTATGATAAGCACCTCGCTCTCTTCACCATTGCCAAGATCGCAGGTTATGACAGACCATTTCCGTCTAAGCTCCCAGTAGTAACCCTCACAAATGTCCAAGGGGAACAAATCGAACTCCACTCTCAGCTTGTTCCCTATCACTTTCCCGGAAAAAGAAGCATCCCATCCCTCGCCATCGGCAGGGACAACCTTGAAGAGACCTTTCACTGTACCATCGGAGGCAATATCCATCTCGATATTGGTGATATCCTTGCCTTCATCACTGTTTGTAAAGCAGCGTTTGCCGGGGTGCAGAAGCATTGGTACAGGCTCTGACGGAATCCTCTTACAGCTCATCTCATCTATGACAAAGCCCTCTCCCTGCTCCACAAGACGCACCGTGGATTGTATTGCACCTCTCCACTCATACTCAAGGATTACGTTATAACGAAGCTCTCCAAGTGGTACCACCTTGACGTCTTCCACAATTTCCAGATCATCATATCCGGCTCCGAAAAATCCCATTGCATCCTCTTTGATGGGATAGATGCCTTCCCACTTCTTTTTGTACAGCTCTTTTGCCTCTTCCAACTCTGCATCGCTCATGTCATTGGAGCGTGTGTCGTAGAGCATATAGGACTCTTCAAAAAACTGAAGCAGACGAGGGGTGAAAACAGCCTCATCGTAAGGCAGAAAAAATCCCTCTCTCTCTGAAGATTGGAAGAGTGACATGAGCCAACGACCTCCCTTGTCCAATGTTTCTGAAGCCGAAGATTGGGTAGTGGTATCCTCGGTAGAGGAGTTGCCGGAACTGCTACAAGCCGATAATGCAAGGCAGATCGCGACCAAAAGTAGTAGGTGTTTCATATTATTTGATGTGTTTTATATAGATGACAGATCTGTTTTTTCAATTTCATGCTCCCGTTTTTATCATCCCCAAAAGGGATTGGACGAAGGAGGTAGCATATATTATATTAGTTCAGCAGCCCGTTCTCTCTTGCCCATGCCACGGTTGCGGTGAGCCCTTCTTCGAGATCGTATTCCGGCGAGAAGCCTAAACGGAAGATAGGAGAAGCATCACACCGCCAGTTGCGCTGCGCAAAGATCGTATATTTATCTCTATTGAGAGGTGTGAGAGAGCCGGTCAGACCGCCCCAAAGTTGCCCTATAACGCAACCGACATACACCAACGGCAGGGGAAGTGCGAGCTTTAACAGACGCTTCTTTCCGAGTACTTTCCGGAGAAGTTCCCCAAAATCTTTGTCCGTGTAGCTCTTTCCGTCCGAAACGATGTACTTGTTCCCCTCTGCTTCGGAAGCCTCTGCGGCAATGAATGTAGCACGGGCAAGGTCGGAAGCAAAGATAAACGTGAGATGTTGAAGAGCTAATCCGGAACGGACATAAATCCCTTTGGATACACTTTTTATAGCCATGAGATAGTCTTGGTCATACGGCCCGTAAACGCCGGTAGGCTGTATAATGGTGTAAGGTAACCCGCTCTCCTGCACATACTGCTCGGCAAGCAGCTTGCTCTTTCCATACTCCGTGCCGGGATGGCAAGGGTCAGAGGAACGAAGAGGTTCGGTATCATTCGGAGGCGGACCGTAGCTGCCCATGCTGCTCATAAGGACAAAACGTTCGGGCGGACACTTTGCCTGCCGGAGCTGATCCGCGAAAAGAGCCGTCTGTTCGCTATTGATGCGATAAAACTCTTCTGTTTGCTTCACCTTCGTTACCCCTGCATTGTGGATCACCAAATGCCATGCCGGTTCGCCTTGAGGGGCTAAGCTGTCTGCAAGATGAGCGATCTGCGTTGGGGAGGCATAGTCCAACTCCACAAAGTGAATCTTACGACTGTTCAGGCGAGAGCGGTTACTGCTCTTTCGGACAGCCGCCCACACTTCGTATCCAAGCCGGAGCGCCTCTTCCACCAAATAGCCTCCGATGAATCCGGTTGCGCCTGTTATGAGTACTCTTTTTCCGTTCATATCACAAAAAAGTCCGCAGTACTTTGAGGAAATCTCTGTACTTGCGGACTCGTATCATACCGCTCAAGAGGTAAAAACTACTTGAGCAAACGGGTTAGTCTATATTGTCAAGCTCTCCTTTAACGTACTGTTCCATAGCGGCAACACTCATTCCCATGGAAGAGAATCCGCCATCGTGAAAGAGGTTTTGCATGGTAACCTTCTTGCTCAGATCGGAGAACATCAGCACGCAATAGTCTGCACACTCATCGGCATTGGCGTTACCGAGAGGAGAGAGCTTCTCTGCGAAGTGACGAAGATTGTACATACCGTCCACTCCGCTGCCTGCCGTGGTTACGGTTGGAGACTGCGAAATAGTATTTACACGCACTCCCTTGTCTCTACCATAGATATGACCGAAACTTCTGGTGATGCTCTCCAACAAGCTCTTAGCATCTGCCATGTCGTTGTATCCGCAGAAAGTGCGTTGAGCAGCTACGTAAGTAAGAGCAAGGATACTGCCTCCCTCTGCCACTGCATCCATCTTTTTTGCCACCTGCATCATCTTATGGAAAGAGATAGCCGAGATGTCCAAAGTCTTTTCAAGGAATCCGTAGTCAAGGTCATCGTACTCGCGTTTCTTGCGAACGTTCGGACTCATTCCTATGGAGTGAAGAACGAAATCTATCTTACCGCCCAACGCTTCCATACTTTCTTGAAAAACTTTTTCCAAATCTTCAAGAGAAGTAGCATCGGCAGGGATAACTTTTGCTCCGGTCTCTTCTGCCAAAGCATTCAACTCGCCCAAGCGAAGTGCCATAGGGGTATTAGTAAGTGTGATGGTAGCACCTTCTTGTACAACTCTCTGCGCTACTTTCCAAGCTATAGATTGTTCGTTGAGAGCACCGAATATGATTCCTCTCTTACCTTTTAATAGTCCGTATGCCATGATAATTCTGTTTTTTTTGATGTTAAAGCTGAACAAAGATACTAATATCCCCTTAATATTACACACAATAAGAGGATAAGTGCAATTTTACACCTATCCTCTCACTGCCGTTATCCCCCTAAGGGAACTGTATTATAATGTATGCTTATTCGTTATCGAGCAAGATCTCCAACAACTGAACGGCTGCCTTAGCCACGGAAGTACCGGGACCGAAAATAGCGGCAACGCCTGCCTTGTAAAGGAAATCGTAGTCTTGAGCAGGGATAACACCTCCAGCAATCACGATGATATCTTCACGACCGAGCTTTTTCAACTCTTCGATAACCTGAGGAACAAGAGTCTTATGACCTGCTGCCAAGGAAGAGACACCCATGATATGCACATCGTTCTCCACGGCTTGGCGTGCAGCTTCTGCCGGAGTCTGGAACAATGGTCCCATATCCACGTCAAAACCGCAGTCTGCATACCCTGTCGCCACAACTTTAGCCCCACGGTCATGACCGTCTTGACCCATTTTGGCTATCATGATACGAGGTTGACGTCCCTCTTTCTTCGCAAATTCTTCGGCAAGCTGACAAGCTTTAACGAAATCTGCATCCTTATTTGTTTCTGCTGAGTACACCCCTGAAATAGTTCTAATGATTGCTTTGTATCTTCCCACTTCACACTCACAGGCATCGGAGATTTCCCCTAATGTTGCACGGACAGAAGCTGCTTTCACTGCAAGATCAAGGAGATTACCCTCTTTGGTTTTCACGCAATGAGTGATGGCTGCAAGAGCTTTTTGTACCTCCTCTTCGTTACGTTTCTCTTTGAGTTGAGAGATACGTTCGATCTGTTGAGTACGAACAGCGGTATTGTCCACCTCCAGAATTTCGATAGGATCTTCCTTTTCAAGTCTGTACTTATTCACCCCAACGATAACCTGATTATTGCTATCAATGCGAGCCTGAGTACGTGCCGCAGCTTCTTCGATACGTAGTTTGGGCAAACCGGTCTCTATCGCTTTTGCCATACCACCCATCTGTTCGATCTCCTGGATATGCGCCCACGCTTTATGAACAAGCTCGTTGGTCAAGCTCTCTACATAGTAGGAGCCGGCCCAAGGGTCTATCTCCTTACAGATCATTGTTTCCTCTTGGATGTAGATCTGAGTGTTACGAGCGATACGTGCGGAGAAGTCTGTCGGAAGAGCGATAGCTTCATCGAGCGCATTGGTATGCAGAGATTGGGTATGCCCCAAAGCCGCAGCCATCGCCTCTATACAAGTACGTCCGACATTATTGAACGGATCCTGCTCTGTAAGAGACCACCCTGAAGTTTGAGAGTGAGTACGCAAAGCAAGAGACTTAGGATTTTTAGCTCCGAAGTCGTTCAGGATCTTAGCCCAAAGCATACGACCTGCTCTCATCTTGGCAATCTCCATAAAGTGATTCATACCTATCGCCCAGAAGAAAGATAGACGGGGAGCAAACTTATCCACATCAATACCTGCGTTGATACCGGCACGCAGATACTCCATACCGTCAGAGAGTGTATATGCCAACTCTATATCTGCCGTTGCACCGGCTTCCTGCATATGGTATCCGGAGATAGAGATAGAGTTGAACTTCGGCATATTTTGAGACGTATATTCAAATATGTCCGCAATGATACGCATTGAGAATTCAGGCGGATAGATATAAGTATTACGCACCATGAACTCTTTCAATATATCATTCTGGATAGTACCTGCCATCTCTTCCAATAAAGCTCCCTGCTCAAGACCGGCATTGATATAGAATGCCATTACCGGAAGCACTGCTCCGTTCATTGTCATGGAGACAGACATCTTGTTCAACGGAATACCATCGAAGAGCACCTTCATATCTTCAAGCGAGCAGATGGATACGCCGGCTTTACCAACGTCGCCCACGACACGCTCGTGAGTGGCATCGTAACCACGGTGAGTAGCCAAGTCGAACGCTACGGAAAGACCTTTCTGACCAGATGCAAGGTTACGGCGATAGAAAGCATTGGACTCTTCCGCTGTGGAAAACCCGGCATACTGACGGATGGTCCATGGTCTCATGGCGTACATACCGCTATAAGGTCCGCGAAGATATGGAGGAAGTCCGGAAGCATAAGAGAGATGCTCCATGCCCTCAAGGTCTTCTTTTGTATATACAGACTTTACATGGATATGTTCCGGAGTCTCCCAGTCTGCTGTGATATTATTTCTCTTGACATAGTCGGCAATGGAAGAGGTACCCCATTGACCTTCATTTATATTGATACTTCTATAATTTGGTTTCATATCTAATATTCTAAAAGTGAGTTTTGGGGTCTGTTATTTCTTCTCTTGAATACCGAGCAGCTTATGGAATCCTTGCAGTGTTTCCAACACATTAACCTTAACGTGGATAAAGTGTTCGATGCCTTTTTCCTTCAACTCTTCCATACAAGCCGGAGCTCCTGCCACCACAAAAGGCACTCTGCCTGCGATAGCCTCATACGCCTGAGGAGCATACTCTGCATACTCATCATCGCTGGAGCAGAGCACTATCACGTCTGCCTTGGCTGCCATGGCTGCATCCACGCCCTCTTGAACGGTGTTGAAGCCCAGGTTGTCCTTCACTTCGTATCCTGCCACGGCAAAGAAGTTGCTGGAGAACTGGCTTCGAGCAAGTCTCATGGCAAGGTTACCTATCGTAAGCATGAAGACCAACGGACGCTTCGGAGCCTCTTCCGTAGCCAAACGAAGCAGTTCAAAGTCCGAACCTCCGCGACGATAATCCAGTGCGGTAATGGTTGCATGCTTTTCGCAACCGCAAGCCACGGCATCCGGTTTGGTGATTTTATCTTTTGCCTTCTCGGAGAAGTTGGGGAAGATATTTGTTCCCAACAGACTTTCTCTGCGAGTAGCCACATCTTTATGACGCTTTTGGTTGCTTTCGTTCACGGCTGCCTGTATCGCTCCTTCGTTTGCAGCTTTTGCAAAACCGCCGAGATCTTCTTCGACATGCAGGAACAACTTCCACGCTTGCTCTGCAATAGCAGATGTAAGATGCTCTATATAGTACGATCCCGCACCCGGATCCACCACTCTGTCGAAGTGGCACTCCTCCTTGAGAAGAAGCTGTTGGTTGCGAGCGATACGTTCGCTAAACTCATCGCTTTCCTTATAGACGGCATCGAATGGCAATACGGTAAGAGAGTGCACACCTGCAAGTGTAGCAGACATCGCTTCCGTTTGCGTGCGAAGCATATTCACGTATGCGTCGTAGATGGACATATTCCAAGACGATGTCTCGGCGTGTACCACTGCTTTGGCTGCATCGCCTTTGCAATCTTCGCCATGCGTTCCGACTATCTCAGCCCAAAGCCAACGAAGAGCGCGGAACTTTGCAAGCTCCATGAAGTAGTTTGTTCCCACTCCCATATCGAAGCGGATGCGAGGAGCTATTTCGGCGGCAGACCCACAACCTTCTGCCACAAAAGTATCCAGGATGGTAGTGGCTGCACTGAGAGCGAAGCCGAGTTCCTGATACACGAAAGCACCTGCGTTTGCCAAAGAGATACCGGCAACATCAAGTACGGTAAACTTCTTAAGCTCGTAAGCAGAGCACAAAAGCTCTTTACCGATCATGATCCACTCATCGGTTACGACGCCTTTGCTCAGCTGTTTCTTGAATACATCAAAATGGAAAGAGCCGGGGCACGCTGCAAGATCGACACCTTTCTCACGATAGATCTCTACAATGATCTTAGCCACAGCCACTATCCTGGTACGACAGCTCAGATAGTTAAGCTCCACTTTTTCCACATCTATACCATCCAAAAGAGTAGTCAGATGCTGTTTGCTTGCCATCTCCTTGCTCACCTTGAGTCCGAAAGAGGTGATGCCTTTACCCAAAAGCTCTTTCATCTTGGCATTGGCTTCCTCTGCGTTGGTCACGTTGATATCCTGACGGACATACCAGGAGTTGCACACCTTTGTACCTCTAACGTAAGGGAATTCACCGGGTAGCGCATCCGTTGTTTTGAGATGGGCTATATCTTCTGCCCTGTAAAAGGGATTTACATTGAAGCCCTCGTTGGTTCTCCATACGAGCTTCTTATCAAAAGGAGCCCCTTTAAGATCGGCTTCAATCTTCTGCATCCACTCCTGAGTAGAGATCTCAGGGAATTGTGAAAACAGCTTTTCTTTAGTCTGATTCATAATCGTTACTTATTTGTTCTACTTCTGTTTTTATCCGTTATTATTGAATACATAAAATAATCGCTATTCCGCTTGCAAAGTAAGCAAAATAACTTGAAAAAGAAGCCTTTTCTCCCTTTACTCGACACCGAACAGCGCATATTTTATGACGTGTTTCTCCTTCCATGCTACCCTCTACAAGAAGAATATTGGCGGCAATACACGATGAGTCTTCGGCATTCTGCCCTCCTTTAGACGGAACCACAACATGGTCTACAAATATACGAAAAAGAGATCGTTGCATGATAACATTTTGCTCTCAATATCCTCTTTTATCATCTGCCGCCGGACAGACTTTCCGATGAAGCAAAGAAGAAAAAGAGCTTAACGCTTCTACAAAATCTCCTAAAGCCGTATAAAAACCGCGCTAAAGCCATTAACTTTTCCAAGTCGGGGCTTGAATCTTAAAAATCAGGGCTTGACTTCCAAAAATCGAACCTTGATTTCCAAAAAGCGAGCCTTGACTTCCGGTTCTTAACCCGTTTGGAACAACCTGTAAACCCGATAAAAGAAACCTCCAAACCTGTTCAAGAAAAGACTGCCAAGGCACAAAAAAGAAGAGAGAAAGAGCAATCCGGATCTGCCACATACGATGTCTGCTTTTTTCACTAACTTTGTATACAAGCGGATATTCAGCATCCGAACCGAGCCAAAAACAACCGATACAAAGCACAGCCATGGAAGATAAAAAAGCCAAAATCGCATTCTTTACCCTCTTTGGGGTTATCCTGCCATTGGGAGCAGTATGGGCTCCTTTTCTGGTCAAGACAACGGAGCACAGCGACAGAAAATTTCGCATGAGACTGGTAAGTGTAGAGATTATTGTGGCGATAGTCGCACTTTCTCTCAGCACTGCTGAATGGATCAAGCAGATAGAACGCATCATGAATGGAGCCGGTGAGATCGACACCCAAAAGCTCTCCGTGATGCTCTTATACCCGCTGCTTGTGCTCTGCATCGGTTTGGGCGTAGGCTTTTACCGGCTGTACAAAAAGTAGGCTTCGGACTCATCCTCATCTTTTTGCGTTACAGCAACCGGTCTTCGGGTGATATATGCACTGGAAGTATTGTTCCTCTTTTTTTACAAGAGGAACACCTTTCTTGCCGTTCAGCGAGATATCAAACGAAATACACCTGAAGATCAGTTTCTTCGGACACATTCTGACGCTCCGTACCCGGACAAAAAAGAAAGGGGCGACAGCTTATCGCTATCACCCCAAACGGTTGGGCGGACTGCCCCGACCCTACCGACTTATCATTATGAAAGAGTTACTTTTTTTTCGGATCAATACCTCATTTCGTGGTTTTCGGGATAGAGATCAGAACGCAATCTTGTTCCAAGGACTATCGGGCTTGGTGCAAAGCTCTGTCGCATACAGGCGGATCAAAGAGCTATCGGCATTTATTCCGCCCCATAAGTATCGACCTACGACATAGCTTTCGGCTAAAGCCTTCCAAGAGTCAAGTTTCTCATGAGCAAGTCGGTCTGCATCTTGCAGATATTTCCAAGCTGTCTCTTCATCTATATACCCGGCATCATAACAGGCACGAGCTATAAACGAGAGCCGTCCGACGTCCCAACCGCCTACGCCTATTCGTTCCAAATCTTCGATACCCGTAATGGTTCCCTCTTTTTTCATGGCCTCTACGGATCCGGACAGATTATTCAAGAAATGCACAGCGCGCTCTATCTCTTCCTCTTCCTCGAAATGAGCAAGAATAACATCCCCTTTAGCCTGATCATCGGGTTGCTTCATGGCTTCCAAGACATAAGGGAAGAAGTAACGATGCCCTTTGTCTCGTAAACCGTCAAGTGTTTCCAAAGCATCTTCGGTGCATCGAATATCCCACCATTCGTCGAGGATCATGCTGCGTTGCTTGCTGTCGATATGCAGTTTAAGAGAGTCGAGCCGTGCATTCTGCTGCGAGGAAAAGATAGCTCCAAGCAGTATATGACGTTGCTTTTCGGTGCTTAGAGGATTATTGGAAGTAACATCGAATTTTCCCGAGATGGCACGGAAAATATTGGCAAACATTCGTCGTCTGCTTACAAAGAAATAACCCACGAATACGATTCCGATCAAGATCAGAACATACGTTGTGTAGTTGGGAGATGCCGGGCTTTCCACAGGAAGGGTTTCACCTATTCCGGACGGAATGGTATCGCTCTGAGCGAGCGCTTGAAGAGATAATAATAAAGGTTTCATCTGACAATGCTCTAAAATTAGTTTTATACTGTACGTTGTTAACTATTCATGTCCATAGTTCCGGACAGTGAAACTATCCGACCCAAATTTAAGAAAAAGATTTCTTTTTTGGAATAAGAAAAAGGCGATAACTATTCGCCACCGCCTCTCCGAGGGTTGAGCGGATTGCCCCGAACAACCAAAATCGTCCCCAAAAAGAGTTTTATTTATGGTGTAAATGTAAGGATTTTTTCAAATGGCAGGCATAAGTTCCGAATAAAAACAATCCTCATAAACACAAGAACGCTCCGAAACATCTGTCTCGGAGCGTTCTTGTGTGTTCAACATCGTGTTCAAAACTTTTTTAATACCGACAAGCAGTATCATTCTGTGGAGATGGAGGGATTTGAACCCTCGTCCAAACACGGAACTAATTTGCTTTCTACACGTTTAGCTTCACTTCTATTGTCGGCGTCGGAAGTATGGACGAAGCTACCTCTTCCGTGCTTAGCCTCTAAAATGTCTCCCTTACAGCAAGGCGATGTAAAGGATAACCCCGATATACCGGCACTACCATGATCGGACCACTTCGGGATAAGAGTATCCGGGTAGTGTCTCGTCCCCGCAGCTTGCAGGGATAAAGCGTTAACTTACTGTACTTCGGTTACGCAGCAAGAGCGTAATTATTTGCGCCATTTAAAAGGTCTGAAGTCTGAGATTAAAGTGCCAGGCTACAATGCACTACGTGCTTACAAACCACCTCTACGCGCTGTCAAAACCAGTCATCCCCGTATTGGTCTATCTGTATAGTGGCACAAAGTTAGTCATTTCGCCCCAAATGGCAATTTCTATTGCCCACTCTCTCGCATTGCCAATAGAGATAAAAGAAATACTTTTGCAAAAGCAATACTTACTTATGATAGTAAAACCATGAGCCAATCACTATTCGGGAAAATCTGTGGTACGCTTTTCATCGTTCTTTTTGCCACGATCTTCTCTCATTCAGAAGCACAGACAGAGCCGGCTGCTTCTGCTGTTTCCATCTCCGGAGTCATTAAAGACAAAAGGAGCAACAAGGGTATTCCCCACGCGACACTCTATATCAAAGAGCTTCAAAGCGGTGTCATCGCAAACGAGAGCGGACTCTTCAAACTGCATCTCAAGCCCGGCACATACGCTTTAATCGTCAAGTCATTAAGCTATAAACCGCTTCACACCTCTCTTTCCATCCATGAGGGAGAGAACAAGAGTGCAGAGTTTGCGCTTGAACCGGCAACATACAACATTGCCGACGTGGTCGTAAAGCGCGACAAACGAGCCGAAGACCCTGCCTATGCCATCATGCGCAAAGTAATGAGCCGTACTCCGATATATGAGAAGATAGTCAAAAGCTCTGTCTCACACACCTATACCAAAGGAAGTATGAAGCTTGAAGATCTTCCTTTCTTCCTTAAAAATGTCAAGGATGAAGGCGTGGCGATGAAAGAGTACATCGGCAAAAGATTTGTCGTAGAGGGAGAACTCGAAACCGCTTACACCTCTCCGAACAGCTACAAATACCATACGTTGGCGATGCGATCCTCCATTCCGGAGAAGCTGACCAAGTCCAGCGCAGCTGCCGTACCTACCATAAACTCCATGATGAGCAATATCTATGGTGCGTACATAGGCTTGGGGAACAACGGTTCGATACCAAGTCCGATCCGCCTGAACGGGTTGCGCCTCTACTCTTACAAGCTGAAGAGTGCCACCACAGAGGGTCAAGAAACCATCTATCACATATCTTATGGCAGCAGAGAAGATGGAACCACGAAGGGAGAGCTATCCATATCGGACAAGACATGGGCGCCCACACATCTCACTGCCCACGTATCCCTTGCAGGGACAATGCGACAGACGCTCAACGTAACACTCAATCCCATTCAGGATGGTCTGCTTCTGCCCACCTCTTATGCCTTGAATATGTATCTGAATATGCTGGGCATCAAGATGGATTTCTCCCTTTTCTCCGCCACTTCATACAAGGAAGTGGTGCTGGACGGCTCCATAGACAAGATCAAGGAAGCCAGACTCTCCGAAGAGGAGAAGAGTATGCCGGATGATGCAATCTTCTTACCTCAAAAGCGCGGACAGAAAAGAAAAATAGAGAAAAGCATTGCCGCACTGGAGCATAAGATGGACACACTTGGTCTGAATGTCAAAGACCCATACCTCATCCCCGAAATCAAGAGAACAATAAAGGTATCGTCCGACTCTCTTGCACTCCAAAGAGACTCTCTCTACTGGCAGGAGATCTCCACGCAACCCCTGTCCGCAGAAGAGAAAGAGAGCTATGCAAAACGAGACTCACTGGCCAAAGTCTTTGAGAAAAAGCGTGCATTGGCTCCCAAGAAAGAGGGTGAGCGCACCGGCGCAGACCCTTTGGATATTCTGTTTTGGGGATATGACCATATCTCCAAGAACAAAAAATGGGTAGTGGGAATCAACGGACTTTTAGGAATGACCCTGAACAACTACCGGTACACAGACGGCTTCTGGCTCGGCCCGACACTCTTCTTGCGCTACAACAACCGCAGCAAGGAAAACCCTTTACGGCTCGACATCAAGCCAAGCCTGTACTACACCACTCATCGAAAAGAGTTGTACTGGCGTGTGGAATCTTATCTGGAGTATGCCGGAATGCGTAGAGGACTCCTCACACTAAAGGCTGGACATCACAGTGATGATATTAGCGGACAGCAGCTCGGCCTACTCACCAATCTCAACAACGCCTTCTTCACCCTCTATGATGGCCGTTACACCAACATGCTGTACGATAGAAGCTACATACGTGTACAGAATAAGATAGACCTCTTCAATGGTGTAAAGCTCTCTTTGGGGGCAGAACACCGAAGAAGCCAACAGCTTCCGGACAAGCGGATATGGGGGTTTGTAAAACCGGGGCAAGAGAGTTTCGTCAACTTCATGAATGCGGAAACGCACTACCCTTATCCCAACTATTACAGCATGGAGAAGCACCGCTCCAACACGATAGACGTCGCCCTCTCTTTCAACACATCGCCCTATTACAGAGTGATAAACGGAAGAAAAGAGGTGGTGAACGAGATCAACATGGATAAGATCCTCTCCGACAACTTCTCCATACAGCAAAGTGAAGACAGCACAAAGCGTGTGGTTACACTCTCTACCGGGAGTAGCAGTGCGCCCGTTTCAGCAAGTTGGACTGCAAGAAATCCGCTCTTCTTCTCCTTGAGATACAAGCAGGCAATCCCCTCTCCGGGTAGCAACGACAGCGACTTCAGCTTTGTCTCCGGCTATGTAAAGGGACTCTATCACATCACACGCAGCTATCCCATACTTTATGAGGCAGAGGTGGGCTACTATCCGCATCTGAAGCGTATGTATGCAGATGATAGAAACTATCTCAAGTACGAAAATACCTCTTTCGTATCTCCTCAAGACTTCCTCTTCCATACGATGCCGCCTTACACCTATGCCGGCAAGCTGTACGGCAAAGCCCAAGTATCCGCCCCTCTGCCACGCATACTCGGCAATCTGTTTGGGAAGCGAAAATATCTGACACAGGAGAGGCTGCTGTTGAAGTCTTATTGGGACAAAGCTCTGCCGGAAAAACCATTTTTTGAAGCCGGTTACAACCTTTCTCTGTTAGGCGGATTCAATATCGGCGTGTACTATGGAGGGTACAACTTCCGGGAAAATCCGGGAGTCGCCGTAAGGTTCATTTGGAGCCTCTAAACGAAGGCGGTTTTGAGGGTGCACTTTTATATAAAAATAGATTTGGAGTGCGCCCTCAAAACAGACCTTCTCATCCTGTCGGTTTTTCAGTCTCTGTTTGAATAAAATCCATAACACACTATCAATCAAACGGATATAAATATCTCGAATTTGCGTCCGACTCTCCTCTTGGTCGGTTTTATCGCCCGATTTTGCGTTAATAAATATAAAATCTAAGCCGTTCCATTGTGAATAATTATTAATAGAGAAATAGTACCAAAAAGCACCTTTTTGGCTCAAAAATCCATAAAGCACTCTATACCAACGCAGTAACCAAAAATTCTAAACACGTTAATTGAATTCGGTAAACGTATTAAATGAAATCGGTAAATACGTTTATTGATTTCGTTGAATACTTTAAGCCGACAGAATATACTGCTTTAGCGTTTTGAGTAAACCTGTATCGAAAATGGTGTTAATAAAACAGCCCGGATTTAACAATTCGGTCATGCTCCGGAAACGACCTTTCCGATCAAAATAGAGAGACCGAAAAAAGTGAGCATTTTTCGGGATGGAATATATAAAAATGACGCTCTGAAAATCGCCTCAAAAACCGAAAAACGGATACGACAAACAGGGTCAAAGGGGAGCTTCTCTGTTCAGAGGTCTCAATATAATTTGTATCTTTGTATGCTACGAGATACAGCTCTCTTGTCGCGAAGAAAGATTGAACAAATAAAAGATATATAGATCAGAGGATGAAGCATATCCGCAACTTTTGCATCATAGCCCATATTGACCACGGGAAAAGTACACTGGCAGACCGTCTGTTGGAGTTTACCAATACACTCGACAAGAGTAGTATCACTTCGCAGGTGTTGGATAACATGGACTTGGAAAAAGAGCGTGGGATAACCATTAAAAGCCATGCCATACAGATGAACTACGTTCACAACGGCACGGAATACACCCTCAACCTGATAGATACTCCGGGACACGTGGACTTCTCATACGAGGTCTCCCGTTCCATTGCTGCCTGTGAAGGTGCTCTGCTTATCGTGGATGCCGCTCAAGGTATTCAGGCTCAAACCATATCCAATCTGTATATGGCACTGGAGCACGATCTGGTCATCATCCCGGTTTTGAACAAGATAGACTTGCCAAGTGCGCTTCCGGAAGAGGTGTCGGACGATATTGTGGCTCTTCTCGGCTGCGATCGTTCCGAAATCCTGAGAGCAAGCGGAAAAACCGGAGAAGGCATCGAAGATCTCCTCAATGCCATTGTGGAGCGTGTGCCTGCACCTACGGGCAGTCCGGATGGTCCGCTTCAGTGTCTCATCTTCGACAGTGTGTTCAATCCGTTCAGAGGCATCATCGCCTACTTTAAGGTCTGCAACGGTGTCATCCGAAAAGGCGACCTCGTGAAGTTTGTCGCCACCGGGAAGGAGTACGATGCCGATGAGGTGGGTATCTTGAAGCTGGATATGGTGCCACGTCAGGAGATTCGCACCGGCGATGTAGGCTATATCATCTCCGGGATCAAAAGCTCCAAAGAGGTCAAGGTGGGAGATACCATCACTCACGTGAAAGGCGGCGCACAGGAAGCTATTGCCGGTTTCGAGGAAGTGAAACCAATGGTCTTTGCCGGAGTTTACCCGATAGAGGCGGAGGATTTTGAGAATTTGCGCGCCTCTTTGGAGAAGCTTCAGCTCAACGACGCATCACTCACATTCCAACCGGAAAGCTCGGCTGCGCTGGGCTTTGGATTCCGTTGCGGATTTTTGGGACTGCTTCACATGGAGATCATACAAGAGCGTCTCGACAGGGAGTATAACATGAGCGTCATCACCACAGTGCCTAACGTGTCGTACATTGTACACGATAAGAAAGGAAAGGTAACGGAGGTACACAACCCTTCGGGGCTGCCCGACCCGGCATTTATAGACTATATCGAAGAGCCTTATATCAGAGCATCCGTCATCACGGATGTGGCTTACATCGGACCTATAATGACTCTCTGCCTTGGCAAAAGAGGTATATTGGTACGGCAAGACTATATCTGGGGCAATCGGATAGAGATCATCTTCGACATGCCTCTGGGTGAGATCGTGATAGACTTCTATGACAAGCTCAAGAGTGTGTCTAAAGGATACGCTTCCTTCGACTATCATATCCACGATTACCGGGAATCGAAGCTGGTAAAACTGGATATACGACTCAACGGAGAGCCGGTGGATGCCCTCTCTACACTGACTCACGCAAGCAACAGTGAGGCATTCGGTCGTCGTATGTGCGAGAAGCTGAAAGAGCTTATCCCAAGACATCAATTCGACATTGCCGTTCAGGCAGCAATCGGAGCAAAGATCATTGCTCGCGAAACCATCAAAGCCGTCCGCAAAGACGTAACGGCGAAGTGTTACGGAGGGGATATCTCGCGTAAGAGAAAGCTACTGGAAAAACAGAAGGAAGGTAAGAAGCGCATGAAGCAGATAGGTTCGGTGGAAGTGCCACAAAAGGCATTCCTTGCCGTTTTGAAGCTGGACAGCTAACCTCCCATCCTTTCAAACAACAGAACCATCAACAGATAAGATATGGACTCTTCCACAACACAAACACAAGCATCCGGGCATAGAGGCAGAAAGTCTCCTAATGTCCTCTTGCCGGCAACGATGAAACCGCCACAAAATCTACAAGCGGAGCAGGTCGTATTAGGGGCTCTTCTTCTGGAGAAAGATGCTTACACAGAGGTGGGAGAGCTGCTTCGTCCCGAAAGTTTCTACGATCCGCAGCATCGGGTCATCTTTGAAGCGATAAGGGATCTCATACTTGAGCAGAAGCCTGCCGATGTTATCACCGTCATCCGAAAGCTGAGAGAGAAAAAACAGCTGGAGGCTGCCGGTGGAGACCACTATGTAACGCTTCTGAGTACACAGGTAACGAGTACGGCGCACTTGGAGACTCACGCCCGGATCATGCACGAACATGCAATCCAGCGAGAACTGATCGGATTTTCCAACGAAGTGATCAAGTATGCCTATGATGACAGTATAGACGTCAAGGATACCATGCAGATGGCGGAGAGCCGACTGTTTGAGATCACCCAGCAAAACGATAAAAACGAAGTGGTACCCGTAAGCTCCGTCTTGCAGGATGCCATGAGACAGATAGAGGCTGCATATATCAGGAAAGACGGTATAAGCGGTCTCAACTCCGGATTTACCGATATAGACGCCCTAACATCAGGTTGGCAAAACTCCGACCTTGTGATCATCGCAGCCCGTCCGGCTATGGGTAAGACAGCCTTTGTGCTTTCCATGGCTAAGTCTATGGCTATGGACTTCAATCTTCCGGTAGCCATATTCTCCCTCGAAATGAGTAAAGTGCAGCTGCTGAACCGTCTTATCGTGAATCATTGTGAGATAGAAAACGAAAAGATCAAGCGTGGAGACCTTTCGGCTGACGAGTGGCGCATATTGACGGAGCGCGTCAGCGACCTCTATCAGGCACCTCTCTATCTGGACGACACCGCAGGTCTTTCTGTCTTCGACCTCCGTTCCAAAGCAAGAAGACTTGTGCGGGAGCATGATGTGAAGATGATCATCATAGACTATCTTCAGCTCATGACCGCAAGCGGAATGAAGAGCAACGCAAACCGGGAACAGGAAGTGAGTATGATCTCTCGCTCTTTGAAGCACCTTGCAAAGGAGTTGAATATCCCCATTATTGCTCTTTCTCAGCTCAACCGGGGGGTAGAAAGCAGAACGGGAGAGGCTAAAAGACCTCAACTTTCAGACCTTCGGGAGTCGGGAGCAATAGAACAGGATGCGGATATGGTCTGCTTCATCCATCGTCCGGAGTACTACAAGATCTTCGAAAGTGAGGATGGAAAGATAGATTACAGAGGCATGGCGGAGTTCATCATAGCAAAACACCGTAACGGTCCTACGGATATTGTGCTGCTACGTTTCAGAGGCGAACTTCTGAAATTCTGTAACGGGCACGACCTCGATATTCACCGCAACAGTTCGATGAGAACGGTACAAAGCGGTATGAACAATCACAACAGAAGGGAAGAAGAAGATCTTCCTCCACATTAAAAGATGTCCGGCAATGAAGAGATTCTTTTACCTTGTTTATCTTATCATAATAGCCCTTCCTCTATTTGCTGTTACAACGATCTTATGTGCCATCTTTGCAGGAGTAGGATCTGCATTCATCAATGAGCGGATATTCAGCTACTATCCGGGGCGTATCTGGTCGCGTATAGCTTTGGCTCTATTCCTCTGTCCTATAGAGGTGCATGGAAAAGAAAATATCCCAAAGGACAGAGCAACAATAGTGATATCGAACCATCAGAGTTCTTTGGATATCTATATGCTCTATGGTTACATGGGAATCCCTTTCAAGTGGGTACTGAAAGGTGCTCTAAGGAAAGTGCCGTTTGTGGGATGGGCTTGCGAAAAAAGCGGATTCATCTTTGTGGATAACAGTAGTGCAAGAGCCGCAGCTCTTACAATAAAACAGGCAGAGGAGGCAATAGAGAAAGGCTATTCGATATTTATTTTCCCGGAAGGCTCCCGTACCAATAATGGAGAGCTGCAACGCTTCAAAAGAGGTGCTTTCAAGATAGCTCTCGACACGCAGGCTACGATTCTGCCGGTGGCAATAAAGGGTGCTTATGAGGCTCTTCCCAAGAATGCGCTGTTTGTAAAACCTCGTCGACTTGTCTTGGAGATAGGTCGCCCGTTTGAATCCTCTGCTTTTGAGCAGTCGCCGAGAGGACTGATAGAGCTGACCCAAAAGGGAGAGAATGAAGTACGAACACTCATAGGGTAAAAGGTATGAGATCCAAAAAGAGATTCTATTATATCATTTGTAATCCGGCTTCCGGCAAAAAGAGGGACAAGGATGATGTACTCGCTTCTCTTGAAAAAGCGATTAAAGAGAAGAAGGGCAGATACGAATCTCATAAAACAAACCATAGAGGACATGGTGCCGAACTATCTAAAGATGCCGTAGAAAAGAGAGCAGACATCGTGGTGGTTATTGGTGGAGACGGGACTGTAAACGAAGTGGCAAAGTCGCTTGTAGGAACAAACACTATTTTAGGTATCATTCCGATGGGTAGCGGAAACGGTCTGGCAAGAGAGTTGGGCATTTCACAAAATCCGGAAGAAGCAATCGCCACCCTTTTGGAACACAAATGCCTCCGCATGGATGCGTGTACGGTGAATGACGAATACTTTTTCTGTACATGCGGTGTTGGCTTTGACGCCGAAGTCTCTGCCCGCTTCAGTGAACGCACTCAACGAGGTCCGGCAGGATATGTACAAGAGGTAATAGATACGTTCTTCAAGCATGAACCTCTTCGATGCGAGATAGATGTAGACGGGAAAAAGAGTACAAACTCTCTTTTCCTACTAACCTGCGCCAATGCTTCCCAATACGGCAACAATGCGTATATCGCTCCTCAGGCAGACATAACGGATGGAATTATTGATGTAACCATGATCGAGGAGTTTTCCTTAGTACACTCGGGACAGATTGCATACCAGCTTTTCTCCAAAGGCTTGGACAAAAATCCATACACCAAACAACTTCGTGGCAAACGTATAGAAATAAAACTCAAAGATCCGGTTCATTTCCATGTGGATGGAGACCCTAAACCCAAAACCGATCATCTCCTCATAGAAATGAAGCCACAGGCTCTGAATGTCATACATGGGCAGTATGACAAAAGAGAACAGACGATATTGGATATATTCTTTACCCATACGAATAACTATTTGGAGTGGAAAGATGGAATACTTGAAGAGGTTGTCTCCACACTGAAAGGGATAGGAAAGAAAAAAGACGAGAACAAAGACGAGGACAAACCGAAAGAGATAAAAGGATGAGCGTGACGCCCCATTTACAGGAACAGACTCCGGAAACAGTTCTTAGAGAACAGTTTGGACTCTCTGAATTTAGACCGCTTCAGAGAGAAGCGATAGAGGCTGTTCTTAACGGGCAAGATACTTTCGTACTTCTACCGACAGGCGGAGGGAAGAGTCTTTGCTTTCAAATACCTGCCCTTATTCTTCCCAAGTGTACAATAGTGGTATCTCCTCTGATCTCCCTGATGAGCGACCAGGTCAAAGCTATTTCTCATAAATCTTCAGACCTTACAGCTGCCACTCTCAACAGCAGCATGAAAGAGTCCGAACGGAGAAACGTCTTGGAGCAACTCTATTTCGGAAAACTCAAACTCCTTTACCTTGCTCCGGAAACACTTCTCAGCCCACTCGGCCTACAGCTTCTCCAAGAGAAATATATATCTCTTATTGCCATAGATGAAGCACACTGCATATCCCAATGGGGGCATGACTTCCGTCCGGAATACGGCAAGCTCTCCATCGTAAGGCAATATCTGCCGAATACTCCCATCATAGCACTTACCGCAACAGCGGATGAGACAACCAGGAAAGATATTATAGAGAGATTGGATCTCCGTAATCCGACAGAGCTGATTGGAGATTTTGATCGCCCCAATCTTACTCTGACCGTCAGGAGAGGATACAAAAAGGAAGAGAAGATACGTGCCATACAACAACATATAGAAGCCCACGAGAGGGGATCAACCGGAATCATCTACTGCACTAAGCGAGACGATACGGAAGCACTTGCGAGCAGACTCAACAAGATGGGTTTTCGGGCGATGCCTTACCATGCCGGACTCCCGGCACGATCTCGTGATCTGGTTCATCAGATGTTTGTCGGAGATCAGATAGACGTCATCTGCGCCACTGTCGCATTCGGTATGGGCATAGACAAGTCCAATGTCAGATGGGTCATTCATTACAATATGCCCCGTAATATAGAGAGTTATTACCAAGAGATAGGCAGGGCAGGGAGAGACGGGAAACCGGCTTCCACGATCCTCTTTTACTCTTATGGGGATATTTTTATACTCGACAAGCTGTTAGAAGAAGGGGGACGCACAGAGCTGAATCAGCAGAAGATGGAATACATGAAAAGATTCTGCGAAAGCTCTATCTGTCGAAGGAGAATATTGCTAAGCTACTTTGGGCAAGAAGCTCATCACAACTGTGGCAACTGCGATGTATGTCTCTCTCCCCAAACAGATCTGTTCGATGCTACGATTATTCTTCAAAAAGCACTCAGCACAATCATTCGTGCTGGAGAGAAAATCAGTATAGACACAACCGTGGAAATCCTTCGAGGATCAAGAAGATACGAGATCCTAAACAGAGGTTATCACCATCTATCCACTTACGGCATAGGGTTAGACCTTTCTTATAGAGAGTGGAAAGACTATATTTTTCAAATGGTACAGCTTGGGCTCTTACGTATAGACTACTCCCAAGGATACAGTTTACAGGTAACTCCATCCGGTCGTATTGCTTTGAAAGGAGAAGAACCTACCATGCTGCATCGCGTAGAAGTTCAGCCTTTCACAAAGGTTAAAAAGAGTTCCAATCAAAGTAAGACAAGGAAATGAAACGCATAGGGTTACTATCCGATACCCATTCCACTTGGGACGAAAGGTATAGAGAGCACTTCTCCGGCTGTGATGAAATATGGCACGCAGGAGATATAGGAGATATAGAGATCTCTGATAAACTCTCGGAGATAGCACCTTTACGCGCTGTATTGGGTAATATTGATGGTGGAAAGTTGAAAGGAGAATTTCCTCTCGCACAAGAGTTCACCATGGAAGGTATACCGGTTCTCATCACTCATATTGGAGGTTATCCCGGAAAGTATGCCCCAACCATTGCGACCACAATACGCAGAAAAGGGATAAAGCTATTCGTTTGCGGACACTCTCATATCCTGCGTATCATGTACGATCACTCCTTAGATTGCCTGGTGGTGAACCCCGGAGCTGCCGGCACGTATGGGCAACAGACAGTTAGGACATTGGTTCGCTTTACAATGGATAACGGAATAATATCCGATATGGAAATAATAGAACTTGGCTCGTGAAACTTTTACAACAAATAGCCGATCACTTTGTCTCGGCACATCGTTCGGATTTATACCGCTACACATTCATCTTTCCCAACAGACGTAGCGGAGTGTTTTTTCGGCACTACATACGCCAACACGCCACGGCGGATCTGCCTATACTCTCTCCTGAAATAGTTACTCTCGAAGAGTTTTTAGGTAAGATGAGCAAGAGTACCAATGCCGACCCTGTCCTCCTTGCATACCGACTCTACATCTGTTATCTGCAACTCTGCCAGGAGCTACCGGGAGAAAATGAAGAAGATGAGAGCCTTTCCACTCGAAACTTCGATGCTTTCTACTCTCTCTCCTCTCTTATTCTCAGCGATTTTAACGATATAGACAAACACTTGATAGATGCCGGGGCTCTGTTCCGAAACCTGAGAGATCTCAAAGAATTAGAGGGCGACACTTCCTATCTATCCGAAGAGCAGAGAGAAGCATTGAAGCCATTTCTCCACAGTTTGCCGGAATCCGGACAGAGTGATGTCTATCATCGTCGTTTTCTACTCTTTTGGGAGAGAGTCTGCAAGCTCTATTTCAAGTTCAGAGAAGAGCTGCAAGACGAAAATCTTGCCTATGAAGGCATGGCGTTACGGGCATTATTGGAACAGCTCCAAGCCGATCCCACTCCCCTCTCTTCCTCTAAAACGACCTTCGTATTCGTGGGGCTGAATGCTCTTACACCAGTCGAACAGCGGCTCTTATCTCTCTTCAAAGAGCACGCATCCACCATCTTCTATTGGGATTACCGTTTCGAAGCACTTCTTCCCAACGGCAAAGCGCTCTACTTCAAAGAGCAAAATCTGAAACTCTTCCCCTCTCCGTCACCGGGAGATACGGACTATATAGAGTATAAGATCAAGCAGACCGTTCCGGAAGTGTCTGTTTACAGCGTTCCTTCAAGTGTAGCCCAAAGCAGAGTGATAGGACAGTTTTTGGAGCAAAACCCATCGCTCTCATCCGGAGATCAGCTTCACACCGCCATCATTCTGCCCAACGAGTCGCTCCTGCTACCTTTACTCAACAACATTCCATCCTCTGTTCCGGAGTTGAATATAACGATGGGGTACCCTGTCAAAGGCTCATCGTACATCGGTTATATAGAGACTCTTATCCGGATGCACCTGAGAGCAAAACGAAACGAAGCCGGAACAGTGGAATATCACCATACGGATGTCGAACGTGTGCTATCCAACTACATCGTCTCCGATATCATAGGAGAAGCCTCCGCAGCCATACTCAAGACTATGGAGAGAGAGCGCATATTTTACATTCCATCCGATCAGCTTCTCAATCCTGCCGGTTTTCTTTCCAAATCGAAACACTCTCACTCTTTCACAGCAACGGAAACACAGTTTTTCAAACGGATCTTTCTACCACTCTCTGCGGATGACGGCTCTGCTCTTCTACCCTATCTGAAGAGCATCTTGCGGCTCATTGCAGACGTCAGATACAAAAAGCCTGAAGAGAGTGAAGAGTGGAGATCCGAAGAGTATAAGCTCAAAGCCGAGAAAGAAGCAGTCGAGCGCACCAATGCGGAGTTTTATGTCGTTCCACATCTGCTTAAGATCGTGAAAACGCAAGAGCAGCTCTTTGAGGACCTGCTCCGTCTGCACCGCTCGCAGACCCTCTCCACTCTGCCTCCCTTTACGCTCAAGACTGTGGCTTCGATGATGTTGACCATATTCAAATCACAGTCCATTCCTTTCGAGGGAGAGCCTCTTCACGGACTTCAAATCATGGGAGTGCTCGAAACAAGAGGACTCGACTTCGATACCCTCTATATTCCCGATGCGCAAGAAGGACTTCTACCGCCCAGGAGAAGCATATCCGGTATTATCCCCATGACGCTTCGAATCGGGTTCCAATTGCCTACTTACGAGTGGCACGAGCAGGTCAGAGCCTACCACTTCTATCGTCTTATCTCATCGGCAGAGAGGATCGTCTTCACCTACGATACCCGAAAGGGGAAAGGTTCATTGGGAGAAGTCTCCCGTTTTATCCGCCAGCTCGACTTCATCTATGACATCAGAGTCTCCTACAAAAGTGCCCACTATCCTCTCATCATGGATAAGAATCCGGATCTGAATGAGGAGATAGACAGAGAGCTGGTACGGAAGTTCATTGCCGAAATCACGGATCCTGCAAGTGGTAAATATCTCTCTGCATCCTCCATAAAAAGGTATCTCTCTTGTCCCAGACAGTTTTATTACACCTATATATATGGGATAAAAGAGGAGACCGGTTTCAAAGAGCTTCTCGACCCTGCCCTTATAGGAAGCATCATACACAGAAGTATGAACAACCTCTATCGAAAGTTCCTTTCTCCTTCGGGTGCTCCCGGACTCATCTCTAAAGCGCAGCTCAAGTCGTGGCTGGAAGAAGAAGAGCGTCATGTGATAAGCGAGCTTCGCAGCTCCTACAACTATTATATGTCCGGCTCAAGCGGTGTTCCCAATGATCCGAAAGGGTTCAACACCGCACTCTTCGCCAATGCTTGTGATCAGGTCTTTAAGATTATCCGCACCGATCTGGAGCAAGAGGAGACTCCATACTACTTCATCGCAGGAGAGAAGGAGTATAAGCTCCCTCTTCCGGTAGGTAACGGAGAGGAGGTCAACTTTACGATGACCATAGACCGGCTCGATACGGATACCCGGATACTGCGGATAGTGGACTATAAGAGCGGTAGAGACGAAACCACTCTTCCCCAAGAGTTATCCATGGAAAAGCTCCCCTCTTTCAAGAAGCTCGCCATTGTCCAGCTTCTTCTGTACTGTGAGGCACTTCTCTCTGCTCCGTCCGATAGCGAAGCCGGTATGTTGAACTCCCGATATGAAGGTGTCTGTCCGATGATTCTCAAGACCTACGATGCCACTCCGATCAACTACTTCCAATTCTCCAAAAAGAAAGGAGCAAAGAAAGAGACGGATGCAGACGAGATAAGAGACTACGCAAAAGACTACCGGGATACTTTTCTCCCCTTCATGCAAGAGCTTTTGACCGAAATCATCAACCCGGACAATCCCTATACTCCCAACACCAAATCCTGTACCAAATGCCACATGAGTGAAAGCTGTTGGGCAAATAAGTTCGGCATACAAGAGGAAGAAGATGACACGGAAGAGGAGATATAGGAAAAGTAACACTTACTAACACCATAAACAACCATGACAACAGAACAGCAACAGACAGATAAAATACTCTACTATACCACACTGAGGAAGATCCCTTATGCCACGGGGCTTGCCTTACAAGAGCAGTTGTTCAACGAAGCACTCCTCAGAAAAAGAGAGTTGGAACCGGCTCGCCATGCTCTCATAAGCCTGACACACACTCCCGTCATCACGATGGGAAAGCACGCAGACCCTCACAATATCCTCTTCTCAAAGGATGTACTCACCGAAAGAGGCGTAGAACTCCACCACACGTCCAGAGGCGGAGATGTTACTTACCATGGTCCGGGACAGCTTACGGTCTATCCCATCATAGACCTTGAAGATCTCGGCATCGGGGTAAAGAAGTATGTCTGGAGTCTGGAAGAGGCTGTCATGAAACTCCTTGCCGAATATGGTTTCAGGAATACCACTCGGATCGAAGGCGCATCCGGTGTATGGGTTCCCGGAGAACGCAGCTACGACAAAGTGTGTGCCGTGGGCATCTACTGCTCGAAGTACATCACCATGCACGGCTTGGCGCTCAATGTCGATCTCGATACCTCTATCTATAACCTGATCAACCCCTGCGGATTTACCGATAAGGGTGTTACCACCATGGAGCGTCTGCTCTCCTCTCCTCTTCCTCCCATGGAAGATATAGAGAAAAGACTCATAGAACTGCTTGCGCAAGAGTGGGGCATATCTCGCATAGAGCTTGCAACGTTCTAATCTCATCCCGATGTACACAAAAGCCGAATTAGCTGCTCTCAAAACCGAATTCTGGAACGCTTTTGCCCGATATGCGTCGGTACAACCCTCGCTGCGTGGCAGAAAAAAGCTCTGGATACTGCACCACACCAAAGTGAAAGGCGTTGCACTGAAGTTTATAGTGGAACGTCAGCACGTGGCAGTGGTCATAGAGCTGAGCCACAATGCACATCACGAGAGAGCTGAAATGCTTGAGCGCATCATACCGTATATGGAGACTCTCCAACGGGACATAGATCTGCCCCTTGAGATCCGGACGGAGACCACCACCGAAGTGGGTAAGTGTGTAACGCAGATCGGCATCTACAAGGAGGGTGCATTCGACTATCATGTACCGCAACAGTGGGGAGACTACTTCTCTTTCATGGCAAAGTACATGTATCTTCTCGAACGCAACTTTTTGGAGATAAAGCCATACATCTCCTTTGAGGTATAAATATAAAACAGAAAGACTCTTTTCTAACAAAAGCGACAGCCTTAGGGCTGTCGCTTTTATATAAAAACGGATGTGGCTCTCCCCTGTTTTTCATCGCTCCTTTTCCTCTCTTTTTGAGAGCATTTTCATCTGTCTGCTTTCAAATATCCCTATAATCTTCTCATAAACAACAGGATACAAAACCAGCCCATCCTTGAAAAATTTTTCCTCCCGATCGAATCCATGAGCCTTTTTCGAGTTAATAACCCTGAAATTTAACACCCACAACTGTAAACAATTCTAAATAGAGAAATGCTCCTGAAAATGCACTTTTTATGGAGAAATCCGATAAAACACTAATATTCAGACTATTAACAGAAATTTCTAAACACGTTAATTGAATCCGGTAAACGTATTAAATGAAATCGGTAAACGTGTTCATTGAAAAATTAAACACGTTAAGCCGAAACAATATGCTCGTTTACCGTTTTGGATGAACAGGTATCGGAATTTGTGTTAATAAACCGGGGTTGATTTAACAATTCGGTCGTGCTCTGAAAACACCACCTCCGAGCAAAATAGAGAGCAGGAAAAAAGGGTGCATTTTTCGGGATGGAATATATAAAAATCCGGACTCACCGGAAGCGATTTTTACCGCTCTCAAAACAGAGTTTTTGTCTATTCTTTTGCTTATTCCTTTCAAATTTTCTTACTTTGTGCCACCGAAAAGCGATATTCTCACGAAGAGTAGCTTTCGGCACCATATAAACAGAGAAAAACATGAAAGGAAAGTATATCGGCTTGATAGCATGCGTGTGCATACTATCGGCATTTGCAGCCCTGTCTTCGAGTGCACAACCCGGACAAAAGAGGTCGGAAAAGTATTTCAGTGTAGCGTTCTACAATCTGGAAAATCTCTTTGACACCATCAATCAGCCCAAGGTGAACGATGAAGAGTTCACTCCAAAAGGCAAGAACAAGTGGGACACCAAAAAGTATCAACACAAGTTGCACAACATGTCAAAAGCCATATCTCTCATAGGAGGTATGGGCGGTCCGGATATTCTCGGTTTAGCCGAAATAGAAAACAGGTATGTACTGGAAGATCTTGTCAAAATGCCGGCGATAGCGGATAAGGGCTACGACATCATACATTACGAATCGCCCGATCCCAGAGGCATAGACTGCGCTCTGCTCTACCGTAAAGAGATGTTTGAAGTGGTAAGCTCAGGCATCAAGCCGGTAGTGATCCCAGACGAAGAACATATTAAGACAAGAGACCTCCTACACGTCGAGATGCGCCACGAAGGCGAGATATTTCACTTTATCGTAGGACACTGGCCATCCCGTTTCGGGGGTGAACAGATCTCCCTAAAGCGAAGAATGGCTGCCGCCGTTACGATGAGACAGATGAGCGACTCCATTGTGGCTTGCTCTCCGGAGGCTAAGGTGGTTCTGATGGGCGACTTCAACGATGATCCCGTAAGCCCAAGTATCGTAAACGGACTACGGGCACTGCCGTCCGCAGACCTGCTCAAAGAGCCGTCCGACCTGCTCTCTCCCATGCACGCTCTATACGCAGACGGTTACGGGACTCTGGCTCATCAGGATGCCTGGAACCTGTTCGACATGTTGATGATCAATAAAAATGCGGTCTTCGGAACAGCTTCAAACCCCGACGGATTTACCGTTTATGCAGATCCGGATAAGGGATACAGGGCATTTATTGTCAATTCTTCTCTTCTCACAGAGCCTGACGGTCAGTACAAGGGTTATCCTTCTCGTACATTTGTGGCAGGGGAATACAGAGGAGGATATGCGGATCACTTCCCGGTCTATCTCTACTTCGTAAAAGGGAGAAAGGATAGATAGGAAGTTCTTATCAGAAACGTTTCAGCAGAAAAGAGGGCGAAACGCTGATGTAAACGCCCAAATGATGACTCGTGAGCGAGGAGGCTTGCGGATGTATCCATAGCGAGGCTTCCGCCCCAAAGGTGTAGAGGTTGCGCTCCACTATCTTGTACGAAGCTCCTATCTGCCCGAAAGCAAAGCTCCTATCGGCATTATAAAATGCGCCGTGCCTGTCTATGCTCTGCACAAAAGGCGATCCCAACACACCCAAAAAGCCTTTCCCATACCAGAGAGAGCCGAAGAGCTGAACGCTTTCAGACTCCAACGTCATCTTCCCATAAGCTCCCCAACCTTTGTCGGAAGCGAAGTGTCCGCCTCGTTGAGAGTATCCGAGCAGATACGCTTCGGATTTAAGCGTGTACCTGTTACGGATGAGTCCGGGTATCGTATGCACTGCTCCCACTGAGGCATTGACCCAAGTGTGAACGGTATCGGGATGTATGTCATTGAGTTTTCCGCCCCGATGATGAGCGATAAACTGTAAGGAGAGATCCAGAGTATGCTTGCTCTCCGTGTGAGCCGTGAAGAGTCGCTGTCTCAGATTGGCTCCTGCGACAAACGCTTCGGGGTGAGTGGCGTGTTTGAATATGAAGCTCTGCCAGTCTATCCAGAGATCGAAATGTCTTCGAGGCGTATCGTAGCGGAGCTGGAAGCCGTTTTCGGAGTCGGATGTGAGGTTCAGCTCCGAATGGAAAAGGGGTTCGATGAGCTTGTGTCTGCCTAAACCCTCCAGTCTGCCCAGTATGATCAGCCACTCTTTGCTCGGTGCCATTGCGGCTCTAAAGCGTGGTTTTATCCGAAAACGCGTGTACGGGTTTTCATCTTTCCAGTATGGGAGGTCGCTGTAAGCGATAGCAGCCGGGTATCTGGACGCTCCAAAAAAGTAGAGATTTTCCGCTCCCAGAGAGAGGCGGACAGGGATAACGCTCTTGAGGTCGTAGGTCAGATCGAATGCCGCACGGTATCCGGGAAGCGTGTAGTCTGCTATAATGCTGTTGGCATACTCGTTGTTTCTGAAAAATGCTTCTGCTTCGACATCGAGAGAAAGCTCTCCAGGCTTCATCTCCATAGCCGATAAGACCGGACGCTCGGCCCTGTAAAAGTTTTGAGCATACATCTTGGCAGAAAAAAGGAGCAGTGCCAAAGCGAAAAGAGTAGTCTGTATCGGTTTCATGCGATATACGAAAAATCGGTTTAAGGAGAGAGAAAAGAGTTCAGACAGAAGAGCGATGAACATTGCCCTCATCGTCCATCAGCAATATATGAAAAGCTCCATGCGTAAACAGAGACGAGCAGTGCAGACGGCACAAAGAGATCAGTCTGTCGAAGAATAGACGCTCCGCTGCCGGGACGATCTCCCAAAGCTGGCGCGCCAAAGTGATCTCTCCGATCTGCCGGATGGTCTCCGAAGAACATCCCGACTCCTTTGCCACTTCCTGCAAAAAGGTTTTGTTCATCACGCCTTTCTTACTGTGCGTATCCAGAGCACCTTCAGCCAGTTTGACAGCCTTACCTATCATCACGCAGAGCGTAACCTGCTCGAATGCCAAATCCTCTGCAATCTTCAGCGTTTCACCTATAAAGTTGCCATACTGTACGAATGCTTGAGGGAGAAAATCGGGATAGAGCGCTTTCAGATACCTTTCGCTCTTTGCGCCGGAGTTGATCACAAGATGCGTTACACCTACTGCTTTGGAGACCTGAGCCTCTCTCTTGATAGAGGCTATAAACGCTTCCGTGGAGAAAGGTTTCACTATACCGGATGAGCCGAGTATGGATATTCCGCCCTCTATACCGAGACGAGGGTTGAAGGTCTTGCCTGCCGTCTCTCGCCCTTTAGGTACCGAGACTCTGATGTTGATGCCCATATCCGGGTGGTAGCCGTAATGGTCGAGCGTGCGCAACACCTCTGCCGTCATCATCTTTCGAGGAGTGGCATTCACGGCAGGCCCTCCGATCTCAAGCCCCAAACCCGGAAGCGTAACCACGCCGACACCTTCGCCATTTAGAAATCTCACTTCTCCCTTCGGCACATCCCTGCTCCACGAAACAGACGAACAGATCTCCAGACCATCGGTAATATCGGGGTCGTCTCCTGCCTGCTTTATCACACAACAGATGATACCGCCATCGCTCTCCACACCGGTAGATGCAATGGGGAGAGTTACCGGCTCTCCGTTGGGCAGTAAAATCTCACTTGTCTCCTGCTCTTCGCCTGTAAGAAGCGTTGTGATGGCTGCTTTCGTGGCAGCCGTAGCGCATGAGCCTGTGGTGAATCCGGTTTTTTGAGGGAAAAATGAAGGTAGAAGAGCTTCGATCTTCTTTCTCAGTCCGTGAGGTCCATAGACTGTCTCCGTAGGATTATAGGGCAGAGGCGGACGGCGTATCACCAACACCGGTATTCCCATGCGAAGTGCCACACTCACCTTATCGGCAAAACCTCCGCTCTCACCGCTCTCTTTGGTGATGATTGCCTGCGGCTGCACTTTCTTGAAAAGAGCTTCATCGTCCTGCTCATCGTCATAGAAGACAATCTGTTCGAGTGGAAAGTCGTTTGCCTTGACACTCTCCAGCGACTCCTCTCTCCGCATTATCCGGAAAACGCAAGTGTGTTTCGTCCAATAATCTTTCAGCTTTGCTATCGTATTGACGCCCGTAAGAGCAAGCAGCGAAGTGATGTCCTGCTCGAAAAGATAGGCAATGGCATCCTGATAACTATCGAACGGAATGATGCGTGAATCCACTTGCGGAAACGAACGTTCCATACGAATGGTCGAAATATCCGGCAACAACTCTGCCGTCCTGCCGATATTGGCATGGACATTCAAGGCAAAAGGATGAGCCGCATCTATGATAAGAGCCACACCGTTATCCCTGCAAAAACGAGGCATACTCTCTTCATCCAATCCGCCCGTAAGGCGTATGCCGTGAGCGCATTCCACTTCGCCCGAACGGTTTTTCGTGGAGTAGAAGTAAGGTTTCGCGGCTTCGTCGCACACCTTGGCGGCTATCTTGCCTTCCGTTGTCCCTCCTATTACAAGTATTGCAGGTTCACTCATTGCGAAGGATCAGGATAGAAAAGTAAGGCACTTCCCTTTCGGCTATGATGCTCTTATCTGTCGTGTAGTACTCTTTGCCCGATACTCCGACATTCTCAAAGTAGTGCCACGAGAGATCGGGGCGGTTTTGCAGCAGAGCCTGAAGCGTCTGTTGCTGTTGAGACACCTTCATCAGCACCACGGTTTTATGCTCCGAGAGATCTTTCTCTATCTGTTCCGGTGTAACATTGGAAGGATAAACGGAGAGTGGTTCATCCTGCTTCACGATATGAATACCTGCCAAAGAGCCGCAAGCAATAAAGGCAGGGACACCGGCGGTATGCGTTGCGGACAAGCCGTGATGCTCCAATAGAATATCGGATATATAGTGTACGGAGGAGTAGAAACAGGAGTCCCCCTCCGCCACGAATGCGGTTTGGAGACCTTTCTGAACGGCTTGGAATATCTCCCCGGCAACCTCTGCGTAAGCAACCATAGCCTTCGAGCGGTCTTTGCTCATGGGTACATGAAACAGTCTCAGCTTGCTCTCCTCTATGCCGACAGCAAGCATGATGTCTCTTGCACGTGATGTGACGGAACTCTCTCTAATGGTAGCCGGACAGAAGATAACGTCTGCCTCCTGAAGTATCCTCAAAGCTCCGAGCGTGAGAAGGTTAGGATCTCCCGGACCTAACGAGACGCACTGAGGAGCGTATGCCGTTGTTTTTGTCATGGATAAGTGATAGTCTGTTTTCCGTGTAAAGGTACGGAAATATTTCAATGGGGCTGTTCTGCCCTCTGCACACGGCAAAGCCTCCCTCTTGGTCGTTCTTTTTTTGCCTTTAACCTGTTCACAAAAAGAGTTTAACCCGTTCAAAAGTGGAAGTAAACCCGTAAAGATTTAAGATTCAAGGCTCGATTAGTGGCAACCAAGACTTGAAAAGTGGAAGTCAAGCCTTGCCATGCAGTTTTCAAGCCTTGATTTCCTCTTCCGAACAGGTTTAGAAAAAGAAATTAAAGTGAATAACCCGATTTTCAAATGGCTTTATCAAAACTCTTGATCCCGAAACGGGAAAGAGGGAAGGAGATTCCTCTGCAAAAGATGCGGGGATATAGAAGGTAAAACAAAAGCCCGATGAAATTGATTTCACCGGGCTTTTAGTATTATGTATAATCTAAGATTATTCTTCGTTACCGCCTAACATCTTTTCGCGAAGAGCTGCGAGCTCTTCAAGATCACCAAGAGTGGATTTTTCTACTGTGGTAGCTGTAGCTGTGAATGCAGGTGCTTGTTCTGCCTTCTTAGCTTCACGGCGTTCCTTGGATGCTTCTTGACGAGCCTTCTTTTGCTCATCTTCAAAGATACGGCTGTGAGAAAGGAAGATACGACGAGCATCCTTGTTGAACTCGATAACCTTGAATGGAAGTTTCTCGTCCACTTGAGCTTGTGTACCATCTTCTTTTACAAGATGCTTTGGAGTAGCAAAACCTTCTACACCATATTGTAGAGCCACTACCGCACCCTTCTCTATCATTTCTGTGATAACACCTTCGTGGATAGAACCGACAGTGAATACTGTATCGAATACATCCCATGGGTTCTCTTCCAATTGCTTGTGACCAAGGCTGAGACGGCGGTTTTCCTTGTCGATTTCAAGCACTTTCACTTCGATAGGAGCACCGATCTGAGTAAATTCGCTTGGGTGTTTGATCTTCTTTGTCCAAGATAGATCGGAGATGTGGATAAGACCATCTACACCGTTTTCAAACTCAACAAATACGCCGAAGTTGGTAAAGTTGCGAACCTTGGCTGTATGTTGTGAGCCCACAGGGAATTTCTCTTCGATGTCTGCCCATGGATCCGGCTTGAGTTGCTTGATACCAAGAGACATCTTACGCTCTTCACGATCGAGAGTAAGGACTACGGCTTCGATTTCATCGCCTACCTTCAAGAACTCTTGTGCGCTGCGCAAGTGTTGTGTCCAAGACATTTCAGATACGTGAACAAGACCTTCCACGCCCGGAGCTATTTCTACAAATGCACCGTAATCTGCCATCACAACCACTTTACCCTTAACCTTGTCGCCCACTTGCAAGTTTGCATCAAGGTTATCCCATGGATGTGGAGTAAGTTGCTTAAGACCAAGTGCGATACGTTTCTTTTCATCGTCGAAGTCGAGGATAACCACGTTGATCTTTTGATCAAGTTGTACCACTTCTTCAGGATGGTTTACACGACCCCAAGAAAGGTCTGTGATATGTACTAAACCATCTACACCGCCAAGGTCGATAAATGCACCGTATGTGGTGATATTCTTAACCACACCTTCGAGAATCTGACCTTTTTCAAGCGTAGATATGATTGCTTTCTTCTGTTGTTCGAGTTCTGCTTCGATAAGAGCCTTGTGAGAAACCACAACGTTCTTGAACTCTTGATTGATCTTCACGATCTTGAACTCCATTGTTTTGCCTACGTAAACATCGAAATCGCGGATCGGCTTCACGTCTATTTGAGATCCCGGCAAGAAAGATTCGATACCGAAGATTTCTACGATCATACCACCACGAGTACGAGACATTACATAACCCTTCACAATTTCGTCGTTCTCCAAAGCTTTGTTCACACGCTCCCAAGAACGTACTGCGCAAGCTTTCTTGTGTGAAAGTACAAGCTGCCCTTTCTTGTCTTCTTGGCTTTCGATAAGGACTTCTACTTCGTCGCCCTCTTTTAGGTCCGGATTGTAACGGAACTCTGCATAAGGCACCACGCCTTCGCTCTTGTAGCCGATATTCACGACTACTTCTCTTTTGTTGATAGAGCTTACACGACCTACCACAATCTCTTGCTCCTTAACGGCGCTAAGGGTGTTGTCGTAAGCTTTTTCAACTTCTTCTTTTGGTTGTTCGGAAATAATTGAGCCTTCCTCGAATTGTTCCCAGTTGAAGTCCTCTAAGGGCTTCACGTCTTTGTAAGATTTGTTCATTAACTAAAAATTAAAATTAAGCTTTAGTGAGTTGGACATTATGTTGATTATCCGTGCCACTCAGCACGGCTGCAAAGGTATAGATTTTTTCTGATATAACAATCTATTTCCTGTTTATTCTTAGGGAGTTATGTGTGAATGTAAAAAAAGGGTCGGGAGAGGCTGTTTTTCTTTCCATTTAAGCGAAAAAAATGTATTTTTGTATCACATCAAAACAGACCTCTCATGGAGAATAAAAACATAACCGTAGCGGTAATAGACTTCGGCTCCTCCTCTATAAAAGGGGCTATCGCAACCAAGCGTTTTGAAGGAGGAGCATACACCATAAATATCTTAGCCAATGCAGAAGAACCCACCGATGGCTGCATTCTTCGCGGAACAATATTCAACCTCGAAACCACAGCGCTGAAAGTCCAGTCTCTTCTCAATACGCTCGAACGCCTTACAGGAAAAAAGGTCTCGCGAGTGTACGCCGGGATAGGAGGACAAAGCCTTAGGACGGCACAACATTTGGAGTCGCTCACATTCGATTCGCCTCACGAAATCACGGATGAAGATGTCGAACAGCTTCGCCAACAAGCCTCCTCTTTCGAGCTTGCCGGATACGAACTTCTCATGATAGAGTCTCCGGAGTATTATGTCAACAGCCAATACACTTCCGATCCGGTAGGAGTGCAGGCGATGAAGCTGGATGCCCGCTTCCGTCTTCTGCTTGCCAAGCCGCAAAAGAAGCACAACCTCATATCGGTGCTCACCAATAAACTCCCTTATGAGATCTGTAACATCGAAATCTCACCGCTTATACTCTCCGACATCTTCCTGACAAACGACAATAAGAAGCTGGGGTGCGTGCTCATCGATCTCGGTGGAGGCAGCACCACAATCTGTGTTTACAAGAACGGATTGCTGCAAGGCGTCAGAGTGATACCGCTTGGAGGTCAAAACATAACACAAGACATCACTTCGCTACACATCACTCCGTCAGAGGCAGAGAGGGTCAAATGCTCCGTGGGAACGTGCCAACCGGTTTATGGAGATAAGACTTTTGTAGAGGTCAATACACGAGACAAGCTCTCCACCAAGCAGATCAGCAAGTATGAGATAGACAAATACATCGAAGCGCGTACACAGGAGATCGTGGACAACATCCGGCATCACCTTTGGGAGATGATCAATAAAGGTGAGATCGGAGGCGATATAATCATCACGGGAGGAGCTTCCCAGCTTACCGGGATCACTAAGATGCTATCCGATGCACTGGGTGCAAACGTCCACGAAGCCTCTACCTTGAGCCAACATCTCCAGGTAAGCCCTGCCAACAGAGCCTATATCGCAAAGCCTCATCTGCATCTGCTCTATGCTCTTATCAGTAAAGCGTACGAAGAGTGTATAGAGCCACGCCCCGTGGCAAAGCCGACAGAGATAAAAGAGGTAGCGGTAGAGCCGCAGGGAACACAGGGAAAAGAAGAGCCGGAAGAGAGCTACGCCACAGAGACGACACCGCAAGCTCAGAAGATAGAGTTCGACGAACCGATAGAAGAGATAGAACCGGAGCCGGAACCCACCAGAGACAATACCTCCTCCACACAGAAGCAGAAGAAGAAAGGAGGCTTTATGGGTTGGGCAAAGAGCTTTATGGACATCATAACACCTCCGGACGAAACCGAAAATTAATGTATTAGAAGATTATAGCTTATGACAACTACAGATAATCTACTCGATATAAACGGAGACACCATTTCCAATACCTCCCCCATCATAAAGGTGATAGGTGTGGGAGGAGGCGGTGGAAATGCCGTCAATCACATGTATAAAGAGGGCATAGAGCATATCACCTATCTTCTATGTAATACAGACCGGCAACACCTCCAACGCTGTAGCATCCCACACAAACTCTGTATAGGAGAAAATCGGACGCGCGGACTTGGAGCCGGAGATAAGCCAGAAGTGGCAAAAGAAGCCGCAGAAGAGAGCGAAGAAGAGATTCGCAGAGCTCTCAATGACGGCACTCGCATGGCATTTATTACTGCCGGGATGGGTGGCGGAACAGGTACAGGAGCTGCTCCCGTCGTGGCTCGCATCGCCAAAGAGATGGGTATCCTCACCGTGGGGATCGTTACCATTCCGTTCCTTTTTGAGGGACAAGAGAAAATCCTGAAAGCGTTGGACGGACTTGACGAGATGAGTAAAAACATAGACGCGATGCTGGTCATCAACAACGAGCTACTCCGTTTCGTCTACTCCGATCTCAACATCATGAACGCCTTGGATAAGGCTGATGATACGCTCACAATAGCCACACGCTCCATTTCGGACGTCATCACTCGCGACGACATCGTCAATCTCGACTTTGCGGATATTCATACAACGCTCAGCAATGGCGGCGTTGCTATCGTGAGTCATGGGTATGGTTCCGGCAAAAATGCGGTGATAGAGGCGATAGATGCCGCTTTGAACTCTCCCCTTCTCAACTCTGCGAATGTTGCCGAAGCAGGTCGAATCCTTCTGCATGTCTCTTTCTCCAAAGAGAGCGCACCGCAGATGGATGCCATCCAAGAGCAGATAGGAGAGTTTACGGGAAGGCTCAAAGGACGCTACGGATGGATATGGGGCTACGGCTTGGACGAGTCTCTCGGAGACAAGGTCAAGGTTATCATCCTTGCCTCAGGCTTTAGCCTCAAAGATGCGAAGCCGAACATCACGAACGAAAAAGACCTCAACCGCATCCGCGAGTACTACAAGCAGGCGATGGGAGACAGCATTGTTCTGGCGAGCAAGCCGAAGTCTGTCATCTTTGAAGAGGAAGAGCTGGACAACGATATCTTCATCTCCTTTATCCAAGACACTCCGACTCTGCGCCGTGTAGACTCTATGATCGAGCGTTTTCGTACTCCGAAAGAGGGAACAACGGCAGGTCAGCCGTCCGATGGCAGCATAAAAGAGGGAGAGACAGCAGCTTCCGGCTCTGCATCATCCGCATCCGGCACTTCGGACAAAGGACAAACGGAAGAGAACAAAGAGCACGATAACGATCGTGAGTGGGATTCGGACGTCATCACATTCGGAAAGAAGTAAACCCCGACCCCGACACAACGAAACAATTAACACATACATATAATATATATAAGAGATATATGAGCCTATTCGACACCATAAGCGATGGCATCAAATCCGCCATGCTTGCTAAAGATAAAGTGCGTCTCGAAGCACTCAGAGCCGTCAAGAAAGAGTTTTTGGAAGCAAAAACCGCCAAAGGTTCGGACGGTGAACTGACAGACGAAGTCGCCACCAAAATCGTGGCAAAGCTTGCCAAACAACGCACCGAAAGTGCAGAGATCTACCGTACACAAGGCAGAGAAGATCTCGCACAAGAGGAAGAAGCACAGCTTGCTGTACTGCAAGAGTTTCTCCCCAAGCAGCTCTCCATAGAGGAGATAGAGGCACACGTGAAAGCCCTCATAGCCGAGCTCGGAGTGGCAGACATGAAAGGCATGGGACGTGTCATGGGTGAAGCGTCCAAACGACTCGCCGGACAAGTGGATGGAAAGGTTCTCTCCGAAGTGGTAAAGAAGCTCCTCTCCTAAACAACGCACTCTTGCCGTTTCGGGAGAAAAGGCTCCCCATATACGGTGCGATGCTTCACACAATCGAAGCAAAACAGACGTTCCAAATGCCGAAAGGCAACATCCTATAACGGGCTATCCGATCACACTTTCGGATAGCCCGTTTTTTATCTGAAATCAACCACAAAAAAGCGAGCTTCCCGAAGCGCGTTTTTATATATTCCATACCGAAAAATGCCTACTTTTTTCGGTCTCTCTATTTTGATCGGAGGTGGTGTTTCCGGAGGGGTGCCGAATTTGTTAAATCACCCCGTTTTATTAACACAAATTCCGAGACCTGTTTACCCAAAACGGTAAACGAGCATATTCTTTCGGCTTAACGTGTTTAATTTTTCAATGAACACGTTTAGCGATTTCATTTAATACGTTTACCGGATTCAATTAAAGTGTTCAGCCAAAACAGACAAAGCACTAAATATCAAACCATTAAGTATTTTTGGCCTAAAATGACCACGAAAAGGCAAATTTCTTTATTAGGAAAAATTCACAAATATAGGCGTTAAAATTCACACCTATTAACGCGAAAAAGCCCCATCAAACGGACTGAGAAAAAAATTTTTCCAAATTCGCGATTTCGTCATATCAATTTGCAGACAAAAGAGTTACCTCAAAACGACTTCCTCAAAAATGGAAAATTCATCCCAAAATCTCACATGAGGAGCACCCAAGACGGCTCTCCATTTTTATATAAAAAGTACCGGAGATTTTGCCCTCAAATATTGCTCTTTTTGCTCAATGTCCTCAATGCCTTTTTAACGATGTATCGCGTCTCTTTTGTATCGCTTTCGGCACACCAACGGGTACAAATCTCTTGCACAAATATCGGGTTGCTCTTACTCGCATCATTCAACCAATTTCCGACACTATCCCGAACATATTTTGAGCTGTCCGACTTCAATGGTTCAAGAATCGGCAAAGCCACCTCCGGCGACTCCTTCAAGAGAGGAATATGCTTGCACCAAACACCACGCGGTCTCGTTGATTCCGTAGCAAATCGACGGATATTTTCATCCAAACTTGAAGTCCAAGAGGACAATATCTCTATACTCGGAAGAAGCTCTTGAGCTATTCGAGGTCTGACGGAGAGCCAGGCAATCTCACGCACACCGAAGTGCGGATCTGCGGCAAATGGCTTTATCTTCTCCAACACCTCTGCAATGCCCAACGTTTTATCCCTACTGATAAAATATGCCGCCCAGCAACGCACCATATCGGAGAGATGATTACGAAGAAGAGAAAACAGCTGCTCGTCTCCATGCTTTCCGGCTTGCAGCAAAAGCTCTTCACCAATGATTTCACTCATTGTATTATACGAAATTTTAGCGGCGGTATCCACACTTTTCAGTATCGGTTCCAAGTAGTCCGTTCGTCCACTCTGACGAAGGAAGTTCTCCAGCAGTTTCTTTTGGTCTATTGCCAGACTTTCGGTCAGATTAACTGCTTCTATCTCTCCGGCATTCAGCTTTCTGAGAATAGCCGAAGGGATCTCTTTCATAGAACGTGCGCCCTTTCTATTCTTTATATCTTTATTCTCTCCATTCATCTTACTCATCAGGAAACCGGTTTCAAAGTCCTAATACCATTCTGCCAAAACTTTCTCTCGAAAATCTCACTTTTCTATTCTGTACAACATGATATACTCATCCCCTTTCTCTTCAAGAATCTCAAACCCCACTTTTAAGTAGAGCTTCGTAGCATAGTTTGCTTTCTGAACAGAAAGAGACGCTTTCTTGTAGCCTTTTTGAGCGAGCCATTCAAGCATTTGTTTCATCATCTCGGTACCTATTCCACGATTTCGGTACTCTTTGTAAAGTGAGATTGAAAAAGAGGGAGTATCATCGTCTATATGTCCGAAGTCATCGATGATGCGAACCCATACCGCACCCACCACTTTTCCACCCGCTTCAGCCACAAAACATTTATCGTCCGGCTTGCTTCCAAAATCTTCTATGTAGATCTGTAACAGAGGATGTTCTACAATAGACTTGGGTGGAGGAGCTATACCTTCCGGAATAAAAATAGCTTCGTACAAAAACTCTTTCAGCAGAAAATACTCTGCCTCCTTCATCTCTCTTATCTTATATTTTTCTCTATCGGGCATGATTCTTATCGGAATAAAGTGGTACGCCGGCGTTGAATAAAAAATTTCGGATCGAATGCCCCCTTGGGGCAGACTTCAATGCGCAGAATTTGTCCTGCTTCATTATCACAAAACAAATCCCCATAACGATGACTAAAAGTAACGATTTTGCAGGACTCTCGTAAAAGCGACTAAAAAAAAGGCTGTAATGAAGGTTCGCCCTTTCATCACAGCCTTTTATCTATTCTAATGGTCGGAACGGGAGATTATAGTTTTCCGCTCTTCGCTTCTTCGATCATCTTTGCATTAGGGAGGATAAACACCTCTACACGGCGGTTTTGAGCGCGACCTTCCACTGTGCTGTTATCGGCAATCGGTTGAGTGAGTCCTACTCCGTAAGAGTTGATACGACCGGAAGCGATACCCTGAGACACCAAAAAGTTGAACACACTTAGTGCACGCTTTTCGGAAAGTTTCTGATTATACTCCGCTCTACCTGTATTATCGGTATGTCCCACAATACGTATATCGGTATCGGGGTGCTCTTTCATGTTGGCAGCAAAACGGGTAAGGGCAGTCTTGGATGCAGCGTTAAGAGTGCTGGAGTTGGTAGGAAACAGAATGCCGCTGTCGAATGTAACACGGATCGCTTCCCCGTTGTTCACAGTCTCTACCTTTGCTTCGGGTATCACCTGTTCCAACTCTTTCTTTTGCTTATCCATCTGCTTGCCGATAAGTCCACCCGCAACACCTCCGACGACAGCACCGATAATGGCACCTACACCCGTGTTACCGGCAACTTTACCAATGCCTGCTCCAACAGCTGCACCTGCTCCAGTTCCAATTCCTGTACCTTTTACCATATTATTTGCGCCACAACCGCTAAACATCAGAGCCGTAGCAAGGCAGGATACGCCTACAATAGATTTCAGATTTTTCATGCTTTATATTCTCTTTTAGGATTATCAAATACCGAAGAGATGGCTCTTCGGGGCTTTTTTTCTTCTATCTGTTACTCCTCGTCTTCGAGTGTATCCCGATAATCATCGTCCAAAGCCAAAAACTCTTTAAATGATTCGGGAGAGAGGGAGAAGTCTTCAAAGTCGTCCCTCTTTATGTTTTTAACAACAAAATCGTACAACTCCGTATTCTTCAAAGAGAGAATATCCTCCAGCGCTTCAAGATCCGGATCCTCCTCGTCAAAGTAACCGCGAGACTCCAAAAACTCATCCACCAAATCGGTAAGATAGATGATCTTGTCATCATCCAACTGTCGCAACTCCTCGGAAGTGGCATGGGTCAAGATGTAATTGACCATTTCGTCGTCATCGTATGTCTTCATATTTTACTCGTATTGGGATGGTTGTCTCTCGTTATTTACGATATTTTGTACAAGACAAAGGTAAAAATATTTTTCCGACTACTGCACTTTATACCATTCAGAGTAAAGATTTTGACCTGCTTTAGGGGTATCGTGATACGATTACAGGGATCTCTTTTCATCAAAAAACAGATCTTCTCAAGCCATTATTGGGCATCGTTAAGATCTCTTAGGATAATAAGCGTTTTCACCCCTCGCTTTTGAATGGTATTTAGTGTTTATTCGGTGTTGAACTCTGCTGATAAATAGCTATATTTGTGGTTCAGATAAAAGAAAAGTTTATCCCGATACCGTACACAGAACAGATGGAAGTAAAGAACGCAAGAAAAATCAAGAAGGCACTGATATCGGTGTATCACAAGGATCACTTGGATGTCATTCTCGCCAAGCTGAACGCTCTTGATATAGAGATCGTCTCCACAGGGGGAACGGAGGAGTATATCAAACGCTTGGGCTATTCCTGCACTCCGGTGGAAGAGTTGACCAATTACCCCTCGATCTTTGGCGGACGAGTGAAGACTCTTCACCCAAGCATTATGGGTGGGATATTGGCAAGACGTTCCAATGCCGATGATGACAAGCAGTGTGCAATGTACCAGATTCCGCACATAGATCTGGTGATTGTGGATCTCTATCCGTTTGTCGATACGGTAAAGAGCGGTGCGGAGCATCAAGCCATCATAGAGAAGATAGACATAGGCGGTATCTCTTTGATACGGGCTGCTGCAAAAAACTATGCGGATGTCGTACTCTGCCCTTCGATAGCACACTACAAGACGATAGAAGGCATCCTTGAACGTGGCGGCATAACCTCGGAAGAGGAGAGACGTGCCCTGGCAACAGAAGGGTTTAAGCTCTCTGCCATGTATGATGGAGCCATTGCGTCTTACCTCGCAGGGGAAAGCGTTGAGGAGTCCATGCCTTTGAGATACGGAGAGAACCCTCATCAAAAGGCGAGTTTTAGAGGAGACATTGATGCGTTTTTCACCAAACACAACGGAAAAGAACTGTCCTACAACAATCTTCTCGATATAGATGCTGCTGTCGGGATCATAGAAGAGTTTGATGCAAAACCGGCTTTTGCCATACTGAAACACAATAACCCCTGCGGATTGGCAACAGGCGAAAATGTCAAAGATGCCTATATGAGAGCACTCTCTTGCGATCCGCTCTCTGCATTCGGAGGCATACTCGTAACCAACAGAGAGGTAGACCTCTCCGCCGCAGAGGAGATAGGCAAACTCTTTTTTGAGGTGATCGTTGCTCCCAAATACTCCGAAGAGGCTCTGAACACTCTTAGGGAGAAAAAGAACAGAATCATTTTGGAACGCAAAGAACACTCTACGCTTCAAGACCATCTGCTTCGCACCTGCCTCAATGGTACTCTCGTACAAGAGAGAAACTGCTCTTCTCAAAGCGAAGAAGAGTGCAAGACCGTAACAGAGAAGCAACCGACGGATGCGGAGATAAGAGACATGCTCTTTGCTAATAAGATTGTGAAGCACTGTAAGAGCAATGCAATAGTTTTGGCTAAAGACGGACAGCTGTATGCCGCAGGTGTCGGACAAACTTCGAGAATAGATGCCTTGAAACAGGCAATAGAGAAAGCAGAACGCTTCGGCTTCTCTTTGCAAGGGGCTGTACTGGCTTCGGATGCGTTCTTTCCGTTTAGCGACTGCGTGGAAGAGGCTCACAAAGCCGGCATAACAGCAATCATACAACCCGGAGGCTCTGTCAGAGACGAAGAGTCGGTGGCTGCCTGCAACAACTTCGGTATAGCCATGTGCTTTACCGGAACAAGGCATTTCAAGCATTAAAAGGAAAAGAATAACAAGAATACACAGACACAGAGAAAAGATATGGGCTTTTTTTCATTCAAACATGAGTTGGCTATGGACTTGGGGACTGCTAATACCGTCATCATTCATGATGGAAAGGTGGTGGTGGATCAGCCCTCCTATGTCACGATCAATAAGAAGACAGACAAAGTGGAGGCTGTGGGAGATATGGCTTACAGCAACTTTGAAAAGGAGAATAACGATCTGCGTTCCATTCGTCCCTTGAGAGACGGTGTGGTGGCAGACTTGGAAGCGTGTCAGGTGATGATACGCGAACTGATCAGAAAGGCTATTCCGGGAAGAGGATTTCTTCCAAGATCTTTGAAGATCGTCATCTGTATCCCTTCCGGCAGTACCGACGTGGAGGTCCGAGCCGTAAAGGAGGCTGCAGAGAAAGCCGGCGCCAATGAGGTGTATCTGATACACGAACCAATGGCAGCAGCAATAGGAATAGGACTGAACGTTCTGGATCCGATGGGTAACATGGTAGTGGATATAGGTGGTGGTACTACCGAAATTGCCGTAATATCTCTCGGTGGTATCGTTTCCAATAAGTCCATAAAGGTTGCCGGTGATGAGCTCACGAACGATATAGTGAACTTCATGAAGACGGAACACAATATGAGGATAGGTGAACGTACGGCAGAACAGATCAAGAAGAGTGTAGGCTCTGCTTTGATCAACCTTGAAAATCCGCCCGAAGAGTTTGAGGTGTGCGGACAAGATCAGGTAGGCATACTTCCGAAGATCATAAAGGTGAGCCACAAGGATATTGCCGAATGTTGGGAAAAGTCCATACTGAAAATAGAAACCGCCATAGAGAATGCCCTTGACAACACGGCTCCTGAGTTGTACGCAGATATTGTTCGCAACGGAGTTTATCTTGCAGGCGGTGGTGCTCTTATCAAGGGGTTGGACAGACGTTTCTCCAACAAGTTCAAGATACCTTTCCATGTGGCGGAAGATCCTCTTCACATGGTTTCCATGGGGACATACGAAGCTCTTAAGAACACAAGCAAATACAGACTGCTTATAAAGTAAGCGGAATAAAGCCTCTGCTCCGAAGTGCATAAACTCTTTGAACTCCTAAGGAAAAATATACATGTGTTGCTGTTTGTTCTTCTTGAGATCATAGCAGTAACGTTGATGTATAACAGAAACAACTACCACGGAAGTGTTCTCTTTGGCACATCTAACCGGCTGGTAGGGCATGTTATGTCTTATAAAGGGGAGTTCGACAAGTATAGAGGGTTGCATGATGCAAACTTGGAGCTGATGCGTTCCAATGCTGAACTGGAGAAAGAGCTGCTGAAACTGAATGCAACCATAGAGCGATATAAGGTAGACAGCCTTTCGTATAATACGGTCTTTGCAACGGAAGAGAATCCGGCATCCGATTTTGAGTACTCTGTTGCCGAAGTGGTGGGGCGTACAAACCTCACCAAAACAATCTATCTTACAATAAATAAAGGTAGTCGGGATGGAGTCAAACTCGATATGGGCGTTCTTTCAACCAAGGGAGTCGTGGGGTCTGTCGTGGCTGTGGGGACACATTTTTCCAAAGTACTTCCTTTGATCAATAACTCTTTCTCTCTGAGTTGTAAACTTTCCAATCAGGAGTATTTGGGTAGTCTTCAATGGGATGGAGAAGATTTAACACACTCCGTACTTACCAGATTGCCCAAACATCTTTCCTATACACCCGGAGATACGGTGCTGACAAGTGGTTTCTCCACAATCTTTCCGAAAGGTCTCTTTGTTGGTATCGTGGAAGGAGAGACCAAGTCCACAGACGATAACTTCCTATCTCTTCGGGTAAGGTTGGCTACCGATTTCGAGAGACTCCGATACGTATATATGGTGGAGAATATACACAAGTTTGAGAGAGATAGCCTGGATAAGGTTTCTATCAAATAGGATAAAGCTTTTGGTGAAATGTGGCGAAAAATCTCACTTCTGTTTCTTCAGCTGCTGCTGTTTGTGCTGCTTCAAGCTCTGTTCTTCAATCATATCAGAGTGTATCAGTATGCTCTTCCCTTGGTCTACCTCTATCCCATATTCTCTGCCAGTGTAAAACTACCGCGCTGGAGCATTATCCTTTCAGCTTCTCTTGCCGGACTGCTGTTGGATGTATTCATGAATACCATGGGGATAAACATGTTTGCCGCAACCATTGTGGCATTTCTGCGCAGACCGTTCCTGCTCATCTTTATGGATGAAGAGGAGTTGGAAGAAGGGACAGGAAGGCCTGATACAAAAAGCTTAAAGCTGACGGGGTATCTTTTATACCTTCTCTTCTTTGTTACTCTGCTTGTGTCTCTCACCCTTTTTACAGAAGCATTTTCTGTCTACATGTTTTCCCATCTGCCGCCCTATATTATAGGGACATCACTTCTGAGTATTCTTGTTACTCTCATCTTTCACTACTTCAATACCAGAGCTAACAAGCTGAAATGAGAAAGTCAAATCCCAGATTTGCCATCCGTAAGGTGTACATAGGGCTGGGGTTTACTCTGGTCATTCTGTTCTTTATATATCGTCTGTTTTATCTGCAGCTTCTCTCCGATGAGTACAAGATAAAAGCAGACGGTAATGCTTTCTACGAAAAGATAATCCACCCGTCGCGTGGAATGATATACGATGCCAAAGGAAAGCTTGTGGTGTATAATAAGTCCTCATCGAATATCATGGTTGTAACCAAAGAGGTTACTCCTTTCGATACGTTGGAGCTTGCACGGATACTGAATGTCGAGCCGGAGTATATTGCTCAACGTTTTGTGGAGATCCGAGATAAGAAAAAAAACAGAGGTTATACCCCTTTTCTTCCTCAGCTCCTTATCTCACAAATCTCGGATCAAGAGGTTGCGCTGCTACAAGAAAAGCTGTATCGTTTTCCCGGATTCAGTATAGAGAGTCGTACCGTTCGAGACTACAATCATCCCGTTGCCGCTCTCATTCTTGGCTCCATAGGCGAAGTTCAACCCGAAGATATAGAGCGAGATCCCTACTATATTCCGGGAGATTACTCCGGTCGTACCGGATTGGAAGCGAGCTATGAGAAAATACTGAGAGGTGTAAAAGGGGTAGAAGTTCTTCTTAGAGACTCCAAAGGTCGCATACAAGGGAAATATAAAAACGGGGAGTTGGATAAAGAGGTGGTCTCAGGGCATGACCTGCATCTCGGACTAGATATAGAACTCCAAGCATACGGCGAGAAACTGATGTGGGGAAAGCGAGGAGCAATAGTAATGATCGAGCCTGAGACAGGGCTTGTACGCTGTATGGTTTCGGCTCCATCCTTCAACCCCGGTATGCTTGTAGGCAAAGAGAGAGGTAAGAATCACAATCTGTTAGCCAAAGATACTCATAAGCCGCTCTTTAATAGAGCGATTATGGGAACTTATCCTCCCGGATCTACCTTCAAACTGGCACAGGGAGCAGTCTTTTTGGCTGAGAATGTCATCACGCCTAACACCGTTTACAGCTGTCATGGCGGTTATCCTTTGCTCGGCGGACGCCCTAAGTGCCACCCTCATGGCTCTCCCTTGAGTATAGTTCCGGCTATCGCGACTTCATGTAATGCCTTTTTCTGTTGGGGGCTGCGAGCGATGTTGGAAAACAAATCCAAGTATGGATCTATCCAAAACAGCTTCGACATTTGGAAAGATCACATGGTTGCAATGGGATTCGGTTATCCTCTAAAAGTGGATCTGCCCGGAGAGAAAAGAGGATATATACCCAATAGTCAGGTCTACGATAATATTTTCAAGAAACAGTGGAACTCATCCTCCATTATCTCTATCTCCATCGGACAGGGTGAGATACTTACCACTCCACTACAAATAGCCAATTTAGCCACAATCATTGCCAACAAAGGACATTTCTATACTCCTCATATTGTCGAGAGAATAGATGGATTACCTGCCGATACGCTTCATGTAGAAAGAAGAAGTACCAAGATGCCGGTGGGCATCTTCCAATATCTTGATCAGGGAATGGCGGCAGCAGTAACCGGAGGTACGTGCAGAAAAGCAGCAATACCGGGCATCGAAGTATGTGGCAAGACCGGGACAGCAGAGAATGCCCATGGAGAAGACCACTCCATATTTATGGGATATGCCCCGAGAAACGCTCCCAAGATTGCGATCTGCGTCTATGTCGAAAATGCCGGCTTTGGAGCATCTTTTGCCGTACCGATAGCCCGCCTTATGATGGAGAAGTATCTTAAACCCGATGAAGAGCTAAGCCCTGACGGTAAAGCATACGAACAAAAGATGCTCTCTACACAGCTCATCCCAATACACCCGGAATATGGAGGACAAAATAAATCCCTTTAAGCGGCTGGACTACATCACACTGCTTGTATATATACTGCTTGTGGCTGTGGGATGGTTTACCATAGCCTCTGCTACCTATGAGATGGACAATGCTCCACTGTTGGACTTCAGCGGTAGAGCAGGAGCGCAGCTGATTTGGATAGGAGCAACACTGCTCATAGGCGGAGCATTGATGTTTATAGACCTGAATCTGATCAAGTCCTCCTCTTTCTATCTCTATGTCCTGATGCTTTTTGTGCTGCTGCTCACCATATTTATAGCTCCGGAAATTAAGGGTTCTCGTTCATGGATTGCCATCGGTTCGTTTCGGATACAGCCTGCGGAGTTTAGCAAGATGGTTACAGCGATGGCATTGGCAGCATGGATGGCAAGATACGAATTCGATCTCCGCAGCAGAAAAGAGTTTTTTGTGGCAGTCCTCATTGTTTTTGCCCCGATTCTTTTAATCATCGGACAGAATGAAACCGGCTCTGCCGTGGCTTTCTTCGGACTCATTCTTGTCTTTTATCGTGAAGGGTTAAGTGCTCTTTACCTTCTTCTCATCACGTTCGTTGCCTCTTTCGTGATATTGTCTATCCGCTTTTCGGGAGAAAATATAGGTGGCACCAATCTTGGTCTTCTCTTCTGCTTTTCACTCTTATATATTGTATCTGCCATCCTGGCTCTTCGCTATGTACGAGTAAGAAGACTATGGATACTGTGCCTTGGCATTCCGGTTGTTTCGGCTATCGGTTTCGGCATCGCCTCTTTCTTTATGCCTGTAAACTGGGCATGGGTTCCGATCTCTTCCGGTATCATATTCGCCATCATCGGAGGCCTGAACTATCTCTTTCGCAGACATCTTCCAAGCCTGCTCATTGTCGGCTTCATGCTCTCTTCCGTTGCCATATATTCGAGTGTCGATTACTTCTTTTACAATATCCTCCAACCTCACCAGCAGATCCGTATTCGCAGTTCGTTGGGGATGGAAGACGATCCGAAAGGGATTGGATACAATGTCAATCAGTCCAAGATTGCTATCGGCTCCGGAGGGCTCTTGGGCAAAGGATTTCACAACGGTACACAAACCAAGCTGAAATACGTACCGGAGCAGGAGACAGACTTTATCTTCTCCACCATCGGAGAGGAACAGGGATTTGTGGGAGCATCTGCCGTACTTCTCCTCTTCCTGTTTTTTGTCTGGCGGTTGCTGATAGTGGCAGATCGTCAATCCACTATATATGGCAGGGTCTACGGCTATTCCGTCGCCTCATTCTTTATCATACACATTGTTATCAATATCGGCATGGTGCTCGGCATCACTCCCGTCATAGGCATTCCCCTTCCGTTCTTCAGTTATGGAGGCTCCTCCATGCTCAGCTTCTCTTTGCTCATCTTTCTTCTCCTTAAGATAGACTCGGCAAACAAGCCTCACTGATACGCTTTCAACTCTTTTTACCCTCTAAAGATCCAATAAATACGATACTCAAAATGGCAAATCCGTACCTACAAGTAGAAGATCTCACCAAGTCTTTCGGCAGTCTGTTGCTCTTTCAGAACATCTCTTTTGGCATTGCCGAAGGGCAACGCATAGGGCTGATTGCAAAAAACGGAACAGGGAAGACCACTCTGATGAATATTTTGGCAGGTAAAGAGGGCTACGATAGCGGGAATATCACCTATCGGAACGATCTTCGTGTAGGATACTTGGAGCAAGATCCGCACTACCCGGCAGACCTTACCGTATTGGAAGCATGCTTCATGCACGGCAACGAAACGGTGAACCTCATCCGCGAATATGAGCATTGCATGCAGACAAAAGGGCATCCCGGAATGGAGGAGCTGCTATCACGGATGGATGCCGCAGGGGCTTGGGAGTACGAGCAACAAGCCAAGCAGATACTTTCGCAGCTTAAAATCACCGATCTTGACCAAAAGATCGGAACACTTTCCGGCGGTCAGCTCAAGCGTGTAGCCCTTGCCAATGTCCTTATCACAGAGCCGGATCTGCTCTTTTTGGACGAGCCGACCAACCATTTGGACCTTGAAATGACGGAATGGTTGGAGAATCACCTCTCACGGACACGCATCAGCCTGCTCATGGTAACGCACGACAGATATTTTCTGGACAGGGTCTGCTCCGAAATCATAGAGATAGACCACAAGCAGCTCTACCAATACAAAGGCAATTACAGCTATTATCTCGAAAAGAGAGAAGAGCGCATGGAAGCTAAAAGTGCAGAGATAGAGCGAGCCAACAACCTCTACCGCACCGAGCTGGAGTGGATGAGACGAATGCCTCAAGCCAGAGGACACAAAGCAAGATACCGCGAAGAAGCATTCTACGAGCTGGAAAAAGTGGCAAAGCAACGCTTCCAAAACGAAGAAGTAAAGCTCTCCGTGAAAGCCTCTTATATCGGCAGTAAAATCTTTGAAGCAGAAAATCTCTGCAAAAGATTCGGAGACCGCATCATACTTGACCGGTTCTCCTACATCTTTGCCCGCTATGAAAAGCTCGGCATTGTCGGCAACAACGGAACGGGCAAGTCCACATTTCTCAAAATTCTCTTGGGAGAGATCTTGCCGGACAGCGGTAGTTTAGAGATAGGCGAGACCGTCAGATTCGGGTACTACTCTCAAGCCGGACTCTCTTTCAACGAAGAGATGAAGGTGATAGACGTCATTCAGGAGATAGCCGAAGTGATAGAGTTGGGCAACGGGAAGCATCTCACCGCCTCTCAGTTTCTACAACACTTTCTCTTCTCTCCCGAAGCGCAGCACAGCTATGTACACAAGCTGAGTGGAGGAGAAAAAAGAAGACTCTATCTCTGTACCGTGCTGATGCGTAATCCCAACTTCCTCATACTGGATGAGCCTACGAACGATCTCGACATCATGACACTCAACATCCTCGAAGAGTATCTCCGTGAGTTCAAAGGCTGTGTCATCGTGGTCTCTCACGACAGATATTTCATGGACAAAGTGGTAGATCACCTGATGGTATTCAACGGTCAGGGAGACATTCGAGACTTTCCGGGCAACTACACACAGTATCGGGAGTGGCAGGAAGCCCGCAAACAGCACGAGAAAGAAAACACCAAGCCGAAAGAAGAAAAAGTCGCACGCATCCGCCTGAACGATAAGCGCAAGCTCTCCTATAACGAAAAGAAAGAGCTGGAAAGACTGGAAACAGAGATTGCCGCTCTCGAATCCGAAAAAGAAGAGATAGAGACAGCGCTTTGCAGTGGCACGTTGGATGTGGATACTCTCACGAAGCACTCCATACGTCTTCCGGAATTATCCAACGAGATAGACGAAAAGACATTACGATGGATGGAACTGAGTGAGATAGAGCAAAGTTAGCAGAGCAGAGCAACGATCTTTTGTATATTTATTGTAACTTTGTGGCGAAAAGCACAGACTAAATACAACTAAATCCGGAAACACACATCCCAAAAGATCGTAAGTTATGAGACTGATATTTAGAAAAATTCCAGCTGTATTGTTGCTGGTTCTATCTCTCCATGCACTCAATATCACAGCCCAAAATAGCGAGACACCTCCCCCACCGTTACGGAATAGCTCCTCCTCCATTGCAGAGATTCTATCCAAGCAGATCGTTCCGATTCCGGAGGGATACACCTATAAAGACACAACGATATTCTCTCAGCTGTTTCTCCCTATCGTATTCGACATCAATAAGATGTGGGACGAAAGAGCATTCTCTCAAACCGTAGAAACACAAAAGGAACAGGGATACAAGCTGCTCAATACACCTTCGGCACTTTCTCTGGTAGCTGTTGCAGACTCACTCTCCATAGAGCCGGCCGCTCCGGTAAGCTCGTTTGTAACATCGTGGCAGAATGGCAAATCTTTCCTTCGAGACTTTATGGCGTCCAACGTGGCTCTCGTAAACATGACATCCGAAATGCTTCCGAAAGCCATCACCCTCGAAAAAGTGGATGCCGTGAAGTATGACAACCGTTTCGAGGTAAAGCAAGGACCCGCAATCTCTGCACAGGAAGAAAATTTCGAGACGGCAAAAGTAGACCCTATCTACTGGATCAAAGGGTTTGAAAGTACCATCCAATTCTCCCAGAACCATATCTCCAAGAACTGGCACAAGGGAGGAACAAGCAACCTGAACATCTTTGCCCGAAACTTCTTTAGCTTGAGCTATGTCAAAAACAAAGTGAAGTGGACCAATGAATTGGAGTCTAAAATCGGGATCTACAACGCTCCAAACGATACCGTAAACAAGTATAAGATCTCCGAAGACCTCCTGCGACTCTACTCCAACTTCGGTATCAAAGCAACCTCCAACTGGTACTACACACTTTCAGGAGAGCTTCGTACCCAGCTGCTTAAAAACAGAAAAGAGAACAGCAAAGACCTTATCACGGCACTCCTCTCCCCTCTTGCTGTGGATGCCGGTCTCGGTATGAAGTACGAGATAGACAAGAGGTTCGACAGTGATAAGTTCAAACGTCTTCGCTTTTCTGCCAATATCGCGCCCTTCTCCGTGAGCTACAAAGCAACCATTAGAGAGGATATAGACAAGGCCCGTGCCGGTCTCAATCCGGATCAGACCTATATCATCGCTTTCGGATCCACGATGCGCGCGGCTCTCAACTTTGATATAAGCCAAACCGTAAACTGGCAAAGCCGATTCTATTATGGTACGACATTCAAGCGCATAGAGACAGAGTGGGAAAACACGCTATCCATATCGCTCAACCGCTACTTCTCCACCCGTCTTAACGTAAACCTCAGATACGATGATGCTGTAAAGAACACCGGCGGACGCTTCAGAGATCTTCTCCAGTTTACAGAGCTGTTTAGCTTCGGCTTCAACTACAAACTGCGTTAAACGCTCTACGGAACAAGCATAGAAAAGTCCTCTCAAGACAGTGTCTTGGGAGGACTTTTCCATTTTACGCCCTCCTTCAGAGCAACTTCTTTTCCCGTTCCCAAGAAGTCATTCCTTGTACCCTTTCTGCAAACAGAGAGTCCCGGCACAGAAAAAGAAAAGGCAAAAACCGGAAGAGAAAAGAGCGTAAGCAGAGAGCAAACGAAAGTGATTCCGGGACTCTATCTCACAACAGAAACCGATGTCAAGAATAAGGATAATTTGAGACATAAAAACAGGAGTAGTTTCTGCACTTTTCTCCCTCCTCGAAGCCTTCATTTTTATATATTCCATACCGAAAAAATGCCCACTTTTTTCGGTCTCTCTATTTTGATCGGAGGGGTCGTTTTCAGAACAGCGCCCAATTTGTTAAATCAGCCTGTTTTATTAACATAAATTCCGATACCTGTTCACTCAAAACACTAAACGAGCATATTCTTTCGGCTTAACGTGTTTAATTTTTCAACGAACACGTTTACCGATTTCATTAAACACGTTTACCGGATTCGGTTNGCTTAACGTGTTTAATTTTTCAACGAACACGTTTACCGATTTCATTAAACACGTTTACCGGATTCGGTTAACGTGTTTAGCCAAAACAATCAAAACACTAAACATCAACAGGTTACCTATTTTCACCCTAAAATACCCTTGAAAAGGGAAATTTCCTTATTAGGAAACATTTACAGATGTAGGCGTTAAAATTTACACCTATTAACGCGAAAAAGCCCCATGAAACGGACTGAGAAAAAATTTTTTCCAAATTCGAGATTTTGTCATATCAAGTTGTGGACAAAAGGATTACTCTAAAATGACTTCCTCAAAAATGAAAAAATCATCCCAAAATCTCATCTAAACAGCCCGACCAACCACTCTCCATTTTTATATAAAGCTCCCACATCTTCCATGAGTATTAAAGCCTCTAAAAGCGAACAAATCACCCCCAAAAAACATCACAAAAAACCGTAGCATAAAATCCGATTTCTCGGATTTTATGCTACGGCATATACAACGAATTTTTGGAACAAAGACCAATGAATAAAAGAGGAAAGTTCAATTCATCTGTCTAAATCCTCTAATTCATAATCTTATTTCATCTGTGTGGTAGCCGAACTCATCGAGGATCATGTGACGAACAATATGGATGTTCCGAGTCACACTTACATGTGTGAATATATTGAAAATACCACTTTCCTTGTTTCACTTCTTGGCAAGCAAGACACTTCTCACACTCTTCACATGGTTTAGGAGGTTCCGGAGTACCACCTCCCCCTCCTTCATTCCCGTAATTCTCATCATCTATATGCGTAACGCACTTTTGGGCTCCGTTATGATTCGGATTTAAGCACTCATGCGGCAGTTGAGTAAAACAAGATGAGGTACAAGGTTCTGTAAGATGATGAGGACATCCAACTCCCAATGTTACAATTTCAGACTGAGAGGATTTAAGCATATCCTCTTTCTGTAATTCTGATTTAATATCAGTATCCCTATTGGTACATGAATAGCTAAAACCAATAAGAACAATCAAAGCCAATGCAAACTTAAAGATCTTCATATTTCTCTCAATAATTAAATAGGTTTGGTAAAATTAAAGTTATTCTATATGAACCTCCGTTCCGAGAGCCAATATACTAATAAGATCTTAAATATCAAAAATCTATGAAAATTTTTATCGCCCCCTTCATGATCACTAATTCAAAAAATATAATGCTTAATACCACTAAGTTTCTAATCAGAAACGAAATAGCCGTGATACAAATCCGATTTTCGGGATTTATACCACGGCTTCTTAAAAACGGGATTGAGTATTTCGGAAAGAGATAAAAGGAAAAAGAGGGAAGCATTACACGTCCCATGCACCAAGATATTGCTTTAGAAGCTCCAGGTGGGCAGGGAAAAAGCTCCTTTTATTCATCTGCCAGCCGTGCGCTTCCAATGCTTTCTTTAGCTCCGGATACTCTTCGATGTCTCTTCTGAACTTTTGAGAGGCATATCTTGGAGAGTAAGTCGGGTAATAGCATACGGCAACTTCTTTCACGGTCATCACGGCATATTTTGCTTTTTGTCTTTGAATAGTGTTTTGGTTCTGTGTCATACTGTTTTCTGTTTTACTTGGTTACGATATGATGGTTTTATACAATAGTCTCTCACTCTTTAGGTTTGTAGCCCTTGAAACAGATCTCAAATCAGAGTCTGTAAACGGCTTGAGTTTTAAGCAACCCGTTTTCTGTCTTTTCTTCAATCTCTTACCGGGAATAACGGATTGAAGAAAAGAGAAGAAAGAGTATGGCAAAAAAATAGAGAGAACAAGCTCTGTCTTCTCCCTCAACGAAACCAAACCATACTTTTTCCGGCTGCGATGGCTCTCTTTGGCGCCTATTCCGCCCTCTTCCAAAACCTCCTTATATATATAGGTATGGCTTCCGGTGCTTCGCTCTCTTCCTTAAACAGAAAAGACAGGCTTTGCAACGCTCGTGAGAGTCCCTCTTAAAACTCTTCGTCACAAAGTTAAACAGTTATTTCCATTATTGCAACACTTTTCGATTTAAGAGAAAAGAGAGCCGGTTTGACAGGAAAAGAAGAAAAACAGATCACTTCTACAGCAAATAAATGATTAGTAAAGCGATTATTCAAATACAGCCGAGAACGACCTCTTTTTACAGAAGTGCCATCCGGTGTGTTATAACTTTGCAATGTCTTAAGAGAGAAACGGCAACTCGCCACTCTCCAAAGGACACCAAAACCTAACTATTTTATTATTCACCATCTAAAAACATTTTTATTATGGCAATCTATTTCAAAGTTCAAGAATCGAAAAACGGCATCAACAAAAAGAGTGAAAAGCTCGTATTTGCAAGAGCCAAAAGCATCGGAGACGTCGGAGTGGAGGATATGGCAAAGCTTATATCGGAACGCTCTTGTGTATCCACCGCAGATGTCAAAGCCACTTTGGACAACCTCGCATGGGCTTCGTCATTCTTCCTCAAGCAGGGTCTGCGTGTGAGTCTGGGCGATCTTGGAAGACTCTCTCTCGTGATCAGAAGCAAAAGCACAACGGACAAAGAGAGCTTCAACATCTCTAAGATCGAAGGAGCAAAGCCGAGATTTCACGCCGGTAAATGGCTAAGAGCAGCCATCAAAGAGGCATCGCTGACCAACATAGAGGAGTACGCCAAAAAGAAGAACAAGCCGGAAGCAGGCGGTTCTGCCGATAACACTTCAGGCAGTGGCGCAGGAGACTCGACAGGAGAGCAGAACGGCGGCGGCGAAGGATCTTTCTAAGCGTACGCACCGACACCGACAGCCCCACTCTTTATCTCTCCGGGATGCTCTCTGACGGCTTCTGAGAGGATGAATGACAAAGACCGGAGCAACACCTCTCTTGCTCCGGTCTTCTTTCCCAAACAGATTTTTAACCATAATACCAAGACCTGTAACAATGGATAACAACAGACGAAAAATAAGACTTATAGTGCTGCATTGTAGCGCAACACGGATAGATGGCAACTACTCCGTTGAAGATTTGAGAAGAGATCACACTACTCGCGGATTTCGAGGCATCGGCTATCACTTCTACATCCGTACAGATGGCTCTCTGCACAAAACCAGAGAGATAGAGGAGATAGGTGCACACGTTTACGGACACAATGTAAACTCCATAGGGATATGCTACGAAGGTGGTATAGGAAAGGATGGACAACCGGCAGATACTCGGACAGTGGAGCAGAAACATACGATAAGAACTCTTCTGATAGCTCTGAAGCATTCTTATCCGGATGCCGCGATAATCGGGCATAGAGATTTAAGCCCCGATAGAAACAGAGATGGAAAAATTTCTCCCGATGAGTGGATAAAACTCTGTCCCTGCTTTGATGCCAAACAAGAATATAAACAGCTGTAAGGCTCTACCTCTCTGAAACAGATGGAAATAAAACAACCGGGCTTGAAAAAGCAGAGAGAAATACAAGAAATCCCTCTTGTAAAACAAGAAAAAGAAAAATATCCAAAGTTTGAGAGCAACTCAATAGCACCAATATTCCCTACCGCAAAACAGATGGATAAGAAGCAACAGAATTTGAAAAAGCAATCCGGAACAAAATGCAATTTTATTGTAAAACAGAGGAGAGCAATCCTTTCAAACATGGAGAGAGATTCAACCTCTCAAGTATTCCCTAATACAATACAGATGAAAGAGAAACAACCGGGCTTGAAAAAGCAATCTCAAGCACAGCAGCCCCCTATTGTAAGACAGAGGAGAGCAAGCCATTCAAACATGAATAGCAATTCTATCGAGCAGATTGTTCCTATTGTAAATCGGATTATACCGGGAGATAGAGACAAAGCACCCTCATCTCTCTTTTACAAAAAGATAAGATACGCGATGGCTACATCCCTTCTTGTAGCAGGTGTTGTAGTAATCTTCTTCGGGCTTCTCTACGAACCTCAAGGCGAGATTCACCACTCAATCCTCACACTATTCGGGGAACTTGCCACATTTGCCTGCTTTCTATTAGGAATAGAGGGCGAATGGAGAAAAGTAATCAGGAGAAAGCAGAAATAAAAAAAGAGAGTTTGGAGAAGGTCCCAAACTCTCTTTCAAATCTTCTATTCTAAACGGAAATCGTACAGAGTATTACTGCTTTAAGATTCCCAATAAAGAAACAGCTTTATTAGATCATATCCTTTGGTTCTGCTGCCAATGGATTGTTAACGATTGCCTTGTTAGCTTGCTCTTCGGATTCAGGTATTTGAAGAACAAAGATAGGATCACCGGCAGGAACATTGAATCTTGTCAAAGGAGGATACCCACCGGTATTCTTTCCGGCAACATCAACACGGTCGATGCCTTTACCCATACGGATCATATCGAACCAGCTGATACCTTCACCAAAGAATTCAACACGCTTTTGAAGATAGATTTCATCTTGTAATGCCTTAGCGTCAGCAGCTTTAGAAGTAAATCCGGGGTCACGATAAGTCTTAACAAAGTTTTCAAGAACTTGCTTACCTCCGGCCAAATCACCTGCCATAGCCTTAGCTTCTGCCATGATGTAATACATCTCTTCTACACGCATCAACATAAAGTCCACAGAGTTTTCTTCCTTAGCAAGGTCCTTATCCGTCGGAGCAAACTTAAGCACAGTCAAAGGAAGAGTGTGCTTGGTTGCAACCCATTGATATTCGTTTGGATATGCTTTCTTCATAATAGGAGAAGTATATCCGGTCTTTTCTACGCCCTTATTATCCTTGTACTTGAACTCTTCGTAAGCCCACCATCCTTTTCTAACATCTGTATCAGGGATGAGATCAAACAAGCGAGAGTTAATCATCTTGTAAGTACCAACAAGAGTTGTGTAGCCACCATTACCAAAGCAAAGAGATGTAAACATCGATGTCCAGTTTGCAATACCGGATTTAGTTACACGGTCTTCTTTAGTAATGATAATACCCCAAAGAGCATTCTTTGATGTTTGGACATCATCAAAGTTAGGAATAGAACAGTCCTCTATGCTGTATGGAGTAGCTCCGGAAACCTCTATTGCCTTTTGAGCATCTTCTGCAGCTTTAGTAAACTCATGCATAAGCATGTGGGCACGAGCACGGAGTCCATAGGCAGTAGCTTCAGAAATCGCATTCTTTTGCTCAGGTTGGAAGCCATTCAAATACTCAATAGCCTTATTGAGGTCATCAAGAATAAGCTTGTAAACGTCACGAACACTTGCTCTTGGATTGTTTGCTGCGTCTGCCGCTTTAGTCTCTTCCGTTACGATAGGTACACAAGGAGCATCTTCATTACCCTTGTATGTCTTTTGGAAAAGCTGAGCCAAGTGCAGATAACAGAATGCACGCTGAGCCAATGCCTGACCAAGGATCTTTTGGTTTACCGGATCTTGTGTTCCCTTAAGAGGAGCTACAACATCGTTTGCAAGCTTGATATCTCTATAAAAAGCAATCCACGCCCATCCCGGAGTGGTAGATGTTTTAGACTGAAAACTAGTAAGGCGCAGTTCTCTATTAAACCAATTGTAACCATGAGTAGTGGAAACCACATTGTCCCCGGCATGCTCCAAACGGCATATAAAGCTCGGATAGCCAAAGTCCCCTTGCATACCATATACAGTATTGTACTCATTCAAAAGAGCATACATACCTGGGAGACCGGCTCCTGCTCTATCTTCGGAAACCTCAGCTCCATGCTTCAACTGTTCCAAAGACAGAGTGCTTCCTGTCGGTTGGACTTCATCCAAATAAGATTGGCAACTTGTAGTTAGAAGCATAGCCCCTGCTGCCATCACATATAATATCTTTTTCATACTTTCTTCGTAAAAGTTATTTGTTTAACATTCTATCTCCTTATAGGGTGATACGCACACCGGCAGAAAGTGAACGAATAGTCTTATATCCGACACCGGAACCAAAACGTGGATCCAATCCCTTACGAGCAGAGAAGAGTGCAAGGTTATCAGCAACCACGTAAACTCTCGCAGCAGAGATATTCATCGACTTCAATAGACTCTTAGGCAATGTGTAACCTAAAGTGATGTTATTGAGAGCAAGATAGCTTCTTGAAACCAAGAATCTGTCTGAAGTAGAGTCCATAAACTTACCTGCATAGTTTACCATAGGAACATTGGTAGATGGACTTTCTTTAGTCCAAGAGTTCAAGATATCCTTGTGCCATGCATGTCCTGTATTTGTACCACCATGCATCAAGCTTTGGTAAGTGCTATCATAAGTGCGACCACCTAAAGCATAAGTTGCCGTAGCAGAAAGGTCAAAGTCCATGAAAGAGAGACTTGTAGAAAGACCTCCTGTAAGATATGGTCTAACGTCCGTCAAGATAACTCTGTTTTCAGCCTTATTGGCTTCGTTCCAGTTAGTGGTAGTTTCGTACTCGTTCTTCTCCTTATTGTAGATTTGATAAAGGGCTTGTCCTTTTTCGTTAACACCACGATAATGAACGAAAGCACGGTCGTAAATAGAACCTCCAACTCTATACACAAAAGAGCCATCACGATAACCACCTTCTACAGCTTCCCACTCTTCAGGAAGTTTGTCAAGAGTATTCTTGAAATAACCACCATTCACAGACAAAGTCCATTCAAGATCTTTATTTTTGATAAGAGTTCCCATCAATTCAAAGTCGATACCGGTATTACTCATCGCACCGATGTTGTCATAGTATGATCCATAACCGATACTGTTAGGAGTCTTACGTTGGAACAACATATCTGTCACCTTACGACGATAAACATCGATACCTCCGGACAAACGGTTATTGAACAAAGAGAATTCGATACCGGCATTCAAGTTTGCACTGGTTTCCCATGTCAAATTTTCATTACCCTTAGAAGCAAAGCTGGTAGCCAACTTATCGTTTGCATTTTGAACAGTGTACAAGTCCATGTATCTGAAGTTACCGATAGCATCGTTACCCTGCATACCATAGCTGACCTTTACCTTCAACATGTTTACGAAGCTCACTTGGCTCATAAAATCTTCCTTAGAGATCAACCAAGATCCACCAACAGACCAGAAGTTACCCCAACGATTTTCTTTTCTAAATCGAGAAGAAGCATCTCTACGGAATGAAGCTTGAGCAAAATACTTAGAAGCGTAGTTGTACTGAGCTCGTCCCAAATATCCTTCTGTTGCATATCTTCCAAGAGAAGAGCTTGTGTTAGGCTTCAAGATAGCACCTGTCAACTCTGTAGCATTCGGGTCGTACATCTTTTCCTTTGAACCATACAAAGAGTTTGATTGATACTTATAGAACTCGTGTCCCAAAAGGAAATCTAAACTGTGTTGACCGAAGTTGTTTACGTAGGTAAGAAGTTGTTGAGTATTAAGAGAGTTGATTCTTTGAGTAGTTCTGCTTATGATACCTCCATAACCTGCGAACTGACCATAGAATACGTTTCTCTTATCCAAAAACATGGTGTTATCTGTATCAACACCGGCATTGATAGTAGCTTTAAGACCATCAAGAATACTGAAATCTGCATATCCTTTAACAGAAATAACATCAGCAGTTGCTCTGTTTGTATCCAGATTATAAAGTGCCATTGGGTTTGAGATAGAAAGGAAAGGACGCTTTAGACCTGAGTACTCTTCCGTACCGAAGTCATAAATAGTGTTGCCAAACTTATCTATCGCAATGGATTTGTCTTCACCACGGACATAAAGCGGATAAACAGGACCGATGAAGTTTGTAACAGCAAAGATATTTCCGGAGTTCCCTCCTTCTGCTGTATTATCCAAAGAGTTTGTAATGTAGTGAGTAAATGCCATATTAGCACCAACAGTCAACCACTCTACCGGAGTGAAGTCTCCACGAAGACGAGTAGTGAAACGATCGAAAGAAGACGCTACGATATAACCCTTATCACTTAGATAACCGGCAGACATATAATAAGAAGCCTTAGCACTTCTACCGGAAAGAGAGAAGTTGTATTCTTGACGAGGATTTGTGGTGAATACTTCCTTAGACCAGTTGTCCGGCTGAAGCCAATATTTCTTACCCCCATGCTCGTAGATGGTTCCCACAGTAATTGCAGGATTCATCAAGAAATAACCATTGCTTTGTCTCTCAAACCAAGTAGCACCGTCAGGAGCAGTAAATGGATGATAAACAAGGTTAGCAACCTTTGGGTCTTTACTAAAATAAATACCATTTGCAGCGGCAAGAGCTCCCTCTATTGTTGCACCATCTTTTTGAATTTCAGAGTTATATATTGCTTCAAAATATTTTGCAGCATATACTTTAGGATCAGCCACTACGTCGTAATCGGGCACACCACGTTGATTGACACCATAACGAGCCTCGAATGTGATGTTCATGGCATCTTTCACTTTAGATCCGGACTTAGTCTGAATAAGGACTACACCATTCGCACCACGCGCACCATAAAGAGCAGCAGAAGCAGCATCCTTAAGAAGGGTACAGGTTTCAACGTCTTGTGGGTTAATAGAAGATACGTCTCCGTCATAAGGCACGCCGTCGACAACATACAAAGGACCTCTACCGGCAGAAAACGAACCAGGACCACGAATAAGCAATGATGCAGAAGTTCCCGGCTGGTTATTTCCACTTGTCACGGAAACACCCGGAACCTTACCGGCAATCGCTTGTGTTACGTTAGAAACCTGACGCTTTCCAAGTTCTTCTGCACTTACCTGAGTAGCAGAACCTGTAAACGCACTCTTTTTAGACTTACCGAACGCAGTTACCAATACTTCATCAATAACGGCAACATCGTCTTGCAACAAAACTCTAATGTTTGTTCCAGCAGTAACTTCCTGAGTCTTCATCCCTGCGAAAGAGACAACAAGAGTCTTTTCGGCAGCAGGCACGTTAAAGCGGAAACGACCTTGAGCATCAGTATAAGCTCCACCTTTACCGCTCTTAGCCTTTACCGTTGCACGTTCAATAGGCTGATTGTCCTTTTGGCTGAGAACCACACCGGACACCTCCTTCATCTGTGCGACGACCGATCCTACGCTTATCAATAGGACGGTCAGCAACAACATAAACTTCTTCATAAGCATATTAATTATTTGTAAACCTTTGTACCAAGCTTCCAATAAATCAGCCCCACTCCGACAGTGATAAGACCTATACTGTTTGCTTGCTACATCTAAAACACTAAAATTCTGTATATAAACCAATTACCAAACCTCTTACAAAGAAAGATCTCCAATGTATTCTTCGGGTTCTTTCATACTGCTTATCATGAGGGTTTGACTCTGCTACAAATAACGAAAATCTTTTCGTTATTAACAAACATTTTTGTAACAGCCCTATCACTTTAACACACAAGAAACCACTTTTTAACAATAATACACAAGGAGAAAATTGATAAACTTACTTTCATTTGATGCTAAAAATATTGGGAGAAGATGAATTTGCTCATGAAAGAAAATCCCTTTGATTAAGCACCACGATGAGGAAGTCTATTCCACTCCCATTAAATAAAAGAAGAAACGATTTTAGGAAAAAGAGAACGTACGGGAAGACATCCTTATGAATCAGATAACGATTGGCACTATATTAAAAAAGCATAATATTACTTCAACAGAAAGGCATTCCTACAAATACCACTATTTATATCATTTTTAAGAATTGGGGCTCTTTCCTTTCTTGCACTCACAAGTGCAAGAATAATAGTACCTTTGCGAAGAAAAAAAGACTCAATAAGATCTTTGAAAGATGACAAGACAAAATAAAAAGAGTAGAGCCTCAAGAGGATCTATAAGAAGTAAAAACGCAACATATTCTACAATAAAAGATGCCGTTCTAAAGCATCTCTATTCCAATCCTACCAAAACATTCAATCCCAAACAACTCGCTTCAAACCTTCGTCTTAACGTAGGGAATGGAAGAATTTTCATACAGCAAGCTCTTAATGAACTCAGAAAAGAAGAGAGTATCAATGCCATAGGGAATCATCGCTATCGTCTCAATTATAAAGGAGACCGGTATGATGCAATATTCATAGCTCGTGCCAATGGAAGACATACGGCAAAGGCTGTAGAGAACGATGAAATATTCTTAATAGACAACAGAGATACTCGCAACGCCCTCAATGGAGACCGGGTGCATATAGAGGTTCTGCCTAAAACTTTTTCCCATAGCAATAACAGAGCTGCTCGAGTAGTAGAAATCTTGGAACGTGCACAAGGGAATTACGTGGGGGTATTACAAAAGCCTTTCGGAGCAAAAGCGGGCTTTGTAATCCCGGAAGGCAATAAGATTCAGAACGATATCTTCATCCCGGACAAGCACACAAATGATGCAAAGGATGGAGATATGGTATTGGTTCGAGTAATAGAATGGAGACAGGAAGACAAGAATCCTGTCGGGGAGATAATAGATGTACTTGGACGACCGGAAGATAATGATACCCAGATGCACGCAATATTGGCGGAGTTTGGACTTCCATATAAATATCCGGAAGAGCTGGAGCAGTTGGCAAACGAACTTCCTGAAGGACTATCCGAAAAAGAGCATTCGACAAGGGAAGATCTAAGACATCTTACCACCTTTACAATAGACCCGATAGATGCCAAAGATTTTGATGATGCAATCTCCTATGAACGACTTGAGAACGGCAACGTCAGTGTCGGAGTTCATATCGCAGACGTTTCTTTCTATGTGAAGCCCGGCGATCCGATAGATATTGAAGCTCAAAAAAGAGCGACGAGTATTTATTTGGTGGATCGTACGATACCGATGTTGCCGGAACGTCTTTGCAATGATTTGTGTTCTCTCAAGCCGAATGTGGATCGTCCTGCTTACTCCGTAATATTCGAGCTCAACGATAAAGCGGAAGTGGTGAACTACAATATCGTAAAAAGCATCATCCATAGCGATGCACGTCTGACCTACGAGCAGGCGTATGAAATAATCAAAGGGAAAGGAGATCCGGCTGAAGAGGTAAGGCAATCCATCATCCATCTTAGCGAGATTGCTCAAAAGATCAGAAACAAGAGATTTGAAGCCGGCGCCATCAACTTTGAAAGGCAAGAGATTAAATTCATTCTTGACGATCAAGGTAAGCCGACCGATGTTTACACAAAAGAGAGCAATGAGGCTCACCAGCTCATTGAAGAATTTATGCTTCTCGCCAATAGAACCATCGCCCAACATGTAACCAAAAAACATTTGAAGGGTCATCCCAAGAGAGCTTTTATCTATCGTATCCATGACTTGCCCAATGAGGCAAAGCTGCAAGACCTTTCCAAATTTATGATGAAGCTTAAGTATGTACTCAAATTGGACGGCAACAAAGAGCACATATCAAAGGCGCTCAACGAAATGCTCGTGGCTTTTCGAGGCAAACCGGAGCAAAATATGTTGGAAACAATAGTATTGCGAACAATGTCCAAGGCAATATATACGACAGATAATATCGGACACTATGGATTAGGATTTCCTTTCTATACTCACTTTACATCTCCCATCAGAAGATACCCGGATGTTTTGGTACACCGATACCTTTGGGCATACGAACATGAACAGGAGTTGGACAGCCCTGGCATATTAGAGTCGCAAGCCCGCCACTGTTCGGATCAAGAGCAGTTGGCATCTCAAGCAGAACGTGCATCCATCAAACTCAAACAGGTAGAATACATGTCCGATAAGATCGGAGAAAGATTTGAGGGCATGATAATAAGCGTTACAGATTTCGGATTCTTTGTAGAAATCAAATCCAATGGTTGTGAGGGTTTAGTGCCCATACACTCTCTTACAGATGACTTCTATGTTTACGATGAAAAGAACTTTTGTTTGATTGGAAGGCAGTACGGCAGAGTCTTCAAACTGGGAGACAGCGTAGAGATAGAGGTTGACAGGGTAAACTTCGAGAGAAAACAGATAGACTTTATTCTCTGCTGAAAATAACAATAGACCAATCATGAAAACACTTATAGGTCATACGCTGAAAGAGCTTGAAGCTTTGGTAAAAAGTCATAACCAACCCAAGTTCAGAGCTAAGCAGATTGCGGAGTGGCTTTACGTACACAAAGTAACAGAGATAGAAGAGATGAGCAACCTGCCCATCTCTTTTCGACAACAGCTTTCCGAGAATTATACCATTGGACGCCATGTTCCCATTACCACACAACGTTCTAAGGACGGCACGGAGAAATATCTCTTTTCAGTAGATACAAAAAAAGGCTTGCGAGAGATAGAGACCGTCTATATCCCCGAATCCGATCGTGCAACACTATGCATATCCAGCCAAATAGGCTGTAAAATGAATTGCTCATTTTGCCATACCGGCAAGATGGGCTTTTTATTTAACCTCTCTGCGGCAGAAATCATCAATCAGTTTCTCTCCTGTCCTCATATAGAGAAGCTGACAAATATCGTGTTCATGGGCATGGGAGAGCCTTTGGATAACTATGATGAAGTATCAAAAACCTTAGAAATACTAACTGCCCCATGGGGCTTGGCATGGAGTCCGAAGCGAATTACTGTAAGCACCATAGGGTCGAGAGATGGGCTGCTAAAACTATTACAGGAGCAACAGTGTCAGGTAGCCATAAGCATTCACTCCCCATACCCGGAAGAGCGAGCTGCTTTAATGCCTGTGGAGAAAGCTTTCCCGATAGAGGAGGTCATAGCAACGCTTCAAAAGTTCGACTTTTCAGGGCAGCGCCGGCTGTCGTTCGAGTACATTGTCTTCGATGGTCTCAATGATGATCTTCGCCATGCGGAAGCTCTTATCCGCATACTCAAGCCTCTGCTTCCCGATTGCAGGATAAATCTTATTAAGTATCACTCTATCCCAGGCGTGGATCTTCGTTCGCCTTCTCCGGTAAGAGTACAAAGTTTTGAGGACTATCTCAACTCTAAAGGAGTCAGATGCACGACCAGAAGATCACGAGGGGAGGATATCTTTGCCGCATGCGGTATGCTTGCCACTACGAAAGGCAAGAAGCCGCAATAGCAAAAGTTTGTCTATCTTTGGCTGCGAATGTTCAATAACCTATATACTAATAACAAAAACAGAAATGAAAAGATTATTTCTTTCTCTTGCTCTGATCTGCGGTGTATTTTCACTGCATGCACAAGAGGCATCTACAGATGTTAAGAAAAAAGAGGCTTATGTATTCACCCCTGTGAAAGAGCTCAAGATCACACAGGTAAAGAATCAGTCCAGAAGCGGTACCTGCTGGTCTTTCTCCGGTATAGGATTTTGGGAAGCCGAAATGTTGAGAATGGGTAAACAACCTGTTGATTTAAGCGAAATGTTTGTTGTAAGCCACAGCTACAAAGATAAGGCTGTGAAATATATTCGTACAGACGGACACATCAACTTTGCTCAAGGTGGTTCGTTCTACGATGTGCTTTATGTTCTCAAGCATTACGGAGCTGTTCCAAGCACCATAATGCCCGGTCTCAACTATGGAACCACTATCCACGCACACAGCGAACTCGAAGCCGGAGCAGTGGGCTTCCTTAAAGGAATTGAAAAGAACCCTAACAAGAAGCTTTCCACAGCTTGGAAGCGTGCATTCGACAGCATCATAGATGCTTACTTGGGCGAACTTCCTACCGAGTTTTCTTACAATGGCAAGAAGTACACACCAAAATCTTTCGCAGAAAGTATCGGTTTGGATGCAGACAACTATGTTTCTCTCACTTCATACACCCATGTTCCGTTCTACTCTTCATTCGTGATGGAGATTGCGGACAATTGGCGTCACTCCAGCAGCTACAACCTTCCGTTAGAGGAATTGATGGCTACAATGAAGAATGCTATCAATACCGGTTATGCGATAGCATGGGGTTCGGACGTTAGCGAACCGGGCTTTACTCGAGACGGATATGCTCTTCTTGTAGATGTTGAAAGTGCAGAAAACTCCGGCTCAGACCAAGCACGTTGGGTTGGAGCCACTCCAAATCAAAGGAATGAAATGATCCGTGATCTTGTAACACACATCAATACTCCCGAGATCAAGGTTACACAAGAATATCGTCAAGAAGGATACGACAACAAGACCACAACAGACGACCACGGTATGGTTATTTATGGTATTGCTAAAGACCAAACAGGAAAGCTCTTCTTCATGGTTAAAAACTCTTGGGGAGAGACCGGAAAGTACAAAGGAATCTGGTATGCCTCAGAAGCATTTGTTGCCGGAAAGACGATGAATATTGTTGTGCACAAGAACGCTATACCTAAAGAAATTAGAGCAAAGTTGGGCTTGAAATAAGACATCCCTACCAAACAGAGCAAAAAATATAAAGGGCGAGACGGAATAATTTCCGTCTCGCCCTTTTCTGATTCTTGTTTTGAGTAGAATAGGAACGGAGAAGCCAACCCAATGTTTCGGCTCTCTGTTCCACAAAGATTTATCTTCCCAAAGATGACTCTCTTATTTTTTTCTCATCAATCGGACTGGCAGGGCTGACTTCTTCTCCATCGTGTGAATACGAGAATAGTTGAACTCCACATCAAACATAAAGCGGTAAGCATAAGAGGCGTACTTCTCGTACGTATCCGCATTCCAGAAAACACTTGTACGCCTATTTAGAACTATCCCTCCGACTCCTTCTCCGTGCTCATTACAATTCATATAAAAACCAGTGGTAATAAATGTTCTAGATATATCCTTTTCTTTATTGGTTGCCCAATACTCTTCTTTGGCGACATCAGCCAACACTGTGGTATCATCTCCCAAGTGACGAATCGTAACTGTATAGGTAAAGAAGGCACTTTTTTCCTGTTTCAAAACATACCTGTACGCGGCTCTATATTTGCTGCCGTTACCCTCAAGACGTACTGCATACGAGATACCGTTGCCTACACCCTGATAGTAACAACGATAAGTACTCTTGGTGCCATCCAAAGTAATATCTTCGTTTTTCTCAACAGGACCGAATGTTGAGTTAAGAAGCAACACCTGCATAGCTGCCGGAAATACCGTAAGCATTTCATCCTTTGTGGGCACAGCATATTGATCTCCCAATGAAGGATTATCTCCCAATATCGATTTCCCCTCTACGTTTCCGTTAGAATCTTTTACTCCCATAAGTCTGAACCAAGAGAAGAAACCGATATCGGTATTATTACTCAGATCTGTAAGAAAATCGGTTCCCGTTTTGTTCAGATAGAATTTCGACATGTAAGACATCGGGATAAGAGGATTCATCTCTTCGTCTCCGGTTATGGGAGCAGCTCCTTCAATAATAACCACATTGCACTCTGCTTTCTTACCTCCTGCTATTGCTATGATCTTAACAGCACCTTTAGCCAAAGCCGCTACGTTACCTTCATTATCCACTGTTGCCAAAGTTTCGTTAGAAGATTGCCAGACTATCAGTGTAGAAGCAGCCTCTGCCGGTTTGATAGTCGCTCTTATCTTAAAGCGTTCTCCAACTTTAAGTTGCTTCTGAACCGGATCTAGAATGATCTCTTTCACCTCCACTATGGCAGGTTTCTTAGGAATAATAAACTTGTGTCCGTTATATTCGATGATGACGGATTCGTCTGTTTCGGTAATCTTCAATACTTCGGAGAGATCCTGCCCGGTAGCCTTTACCGGTTTTCCGTCTGCACCAAGAACGAGTTGCCAAGTTTTACCATCGTCAACGCTCACTTCCCACAATCCATTTCCATTCACTCTCAATTTTGGTGCTATACCTGAGGCTTTTATTTTATTACCATCGGCATCACGCATAAAGTCGCCATTCAAAGTCCAGTAGAGCTGACCATCGGTATCGGTTTTCACTCCAACCGCACTTCCGTTCTTTATTACAATCTTAGATCCATCACTCATAACGAGTTCGTAGCCGCTCTTGTCCGCAAGCTCTGTATAGGATACTATTCCTATCTTTTTGTTTTGAGCATCCAACAACTCCTTCATCGCCTTGATGTCGGAATTGGTCGTTGTCATTAAAGTCTCAAGATTTTTCAGCCGGACTTCGTGTTCGTCTAATCTTTTTCTTAGATCACTCAAATCCGAACATGCCGTAAAAAGAATAAATACCGGCAATAACCAGAAGAAAATACTTCTATTCATCTCATAAGTTTTTAATAAGTTAGAAATAGGTTATTACATCTCTTGAAGTTCGGCAAGCGTACAAATGCTTTGCAAAACCTCACTGCACGAAAATAAAAATAATAATTGCGAAATACAAATATTTGTTTAACCTTTCTCCAAAAGTAGTATTTCTCATCCGGGTACTTAAAGGTCAAAACAAATACAATGATACCCCATTATCTCATGCACCAAATCAAAAAAAAGAAAAGGCGGAAAAAGTATCCCCCTTCCGCCCCTATGAAAGTCTTTATGTCTGACCTTCTAGAATCTGAATCCTATGGAAGCATAAGCATTAAAATTCTTCAATGTGGAAGATGAACCAACACCCAAAAGGTCTCCCAAAAGGGACTGCACCTTAACATTATTGGTAAGACCATACTCGGTACCTATGCGGAAAACAGCTCTTGAAAAGTCCACAGCCACAGAAGCGTTAATACCGGCATCAAATCTCTTAAATTCCAATGACTTTTTTACAGACTCCGGCATTGAAAACAGATCCATGTCAGAGTCTCCATAAACACCTTTACCGCTGAGAGCATAAGCAAAATAAGGACCGACCTCAGCGGAGAAACCTAATGTCGGACTCAACTCTGCACGAAATCCGAGATTAAGAGGAACAGAAAGATAGTGGTAGTTGAGGTGTGCTCTGTTGGCTTTGGCATTATCTCCGCTCAAAGGACCAAGACCAAAAATCTTTCTAAAGCTATTCAGATCATAGTTTCCTCCTTGAGACTTAAAAGTAAGACCCGGAGCAATGTACAAACCACCACCCAATCCGATTTCCGCTGCACCGGATACCCGGTAGCCCATCTTTACTTTAGAGTTCAGATCAACAGAACTGGCTTTGAACTCCACTATGGACATTACGCCTCCCACTTCTATTCTCGGACGAATGTTTTGCGCGTTTGCAGTAAATAGCCCTCCGGCTAAAAGTAATAGTGCTAAAAGTTTCTTTTTCATTGGTATTTCTGTTTTTTAGAGGAAAAAACGCTTAAAGCTTCTTTTTGTTCTACTCAAACCTTCTCTCCTTAGGGTTATACATAGAAAGCACAAATATGATATGCCTTCTTAAAATATCACCTTGCCATACAAGCCGATTGCGTCGGTTATTTTACAAAGCAGTGCATGACAAATGTATAAAGAAGAAGCACAAGACACAACTTTACATCTTTCTTTTAATCTCTTCTCAAAAGAAACAATATTATTTTCGATAAAATCTCCATAAATAAGGAGACGAACTCTTTTGGCTACTCAAACAAAGATGGCACCAATACAAGGATAGAGGAGCAAAAAGAGATAAACACTCTTTCTGATAAAAAAATAAATATGAAGAAAATGAGTCTGACAAAACTCCGATATCCTAAAAAATACATACATTTGCATTACCACATAAACATTTTTTAGTTACCATATCCACAAAAAGAACAGAAATACACTATTTAGATATGTAATTATGAAAAAGGACAATTTTTCTAAAGGCAGAGATCTAAGCATCAGACTCCCCTATCGAACAATGGCAGGGGTACTACTGGCAGGTCTCATGACAGCACTGAGCCCGACAGCTACGGCAGGCGACTCGAACACTACTACCACTCAGCAGCAAGACACAAAAAGTGTTTCCGGTACTGTTGTAGATGAAAAAGGCAATCCCGTGCCTGTTGTTGCGGTTCGCGTTACAACCCAAAGAGGTAAAGGAGCACGTACAGACGAAAAGGGAAGATTTACCATCAATGGTCTTACCCCGACAGATGTCTTGGAAGTATCTTTCATGGGATACGAAACAGTGCGCATTACCGTAGGTAGCCAAACTACTCTCAAGATCGCACTTAAACCTTTGACTTCACAGTTGGAAGAGGTTGTTGTCGTGGGCTATGGTACACAAAAGAAAGTTAATCTTACCGGAGCAGTTTCCAATGTGGATTCAAAGCAGCTTCAAACTCGACCTGTTCAGAACGTGGCTCAAGCACTTCAAGGGGTTGTCCCGGGATTGAACTTCAGCGTTACAAACTCCGGAGGAGCTCTCAACAGTAGATTGAGCATGAACATCCGTGGTAGCGGAACCATAGGCGAAGGATCATACTCCAGCCCATTAGTACTTATCGACGGAGCAGAAGGAGACATGAATACTCTCGCGGCTAACGATATAGAAAGCATCTCGGTATTGAAGGATGCGGCTTCCAGTGCCATCTATGGTTCTCGTGCGGCATTCGGTGTTATTCTCATCACCACAAAGAGCGGTAAAGAGGGCAAGAGCAGATTCTCCTACAACGGAAATATGCGCTTCAATACAGCAACACAGATCCCAACAATGATGGACTCTGAAATGTTTGCAAACTACTTCAACCGTGCGGGAGCAAATGCAGGTGAAGGTATCGTCTTCCCTAACGACGTACTCGAAAAGATTCGTCTCTACAAGCAAGACCCGAATAACGAAAAGGTCAGATTCGGTACCATGTGGAATGCCGCCAAAGGAGAATGGGCAATGTACGATGAAGGAAACTGGGCAAATACCAACTGGTTCAAGGAAAACTACCGCGCAAACGCACCTTCACAAGAACACAATGTTTCGTTTTCGGGTGGTACATCCAAGCTAAACTACTACATCAGTGGAGCATTCTTGGATCAAGAAGGTCTTATCCGTTATGGTCAAGACAAGTTCAACCGTTACAATGTATCCGGAAAGTTCTCGGCTGAAATCACTCCTTGGTTCAACATTACCTACAACAACCGTTGGATTCGTGAAGACTACTCTCGTCCAAGCTACATGACCGGTCTGTTCTTCCACAACATCGCACGCCGTTGGCCTGTGAATGCGGTTACAGACCCGAACGGACACCTTATTTCAGGTCAGGAAACCATCCAAATGAGAGATGGAGGTAAGGACATCAACCAAAAGGACTTCTCCAACCAACAGATTACGTTCCTTGTAAAGCCGGTGGAAGGCTGGACCATTAAGTTTGAAAACAACTACAATACCACTTATAACAACAACCACTGGGATGTTCTTCCTATCTTCAGATACGACAAGGACGGCAACCCTCATCCTACATCTCGCGAAGGTGGAGACGAAGGACAGACCCGTGTTTCGGAATCTGCATGGAAGAGCAGCTACTTCAACGGTCGTTACTTCACAGAGTATTCCGAAAAGTTTGGCAAGCATGACGTAAAAATGCTCGGAGGTCTCGATATAGAGATCAGCAATACAAGAAATCTCGGAGGTAATAAAAAAGATCTTATCACTCCTCTTGTTCCTACCGTAAATACTGCGACACACGACAAGCCTACATTCTATGGCGGTTACAGCCATTGGGCTACAATGGGATTCTTCGGTCGTATCAACTATATATTCGACGACAAATATCTTTTTGAAGCATCTGTTCGTAGAGATGGTTCTTCTCGCTTCATCGGAGACAAGAGATGGGGAACATTCCCAACATTTGCAGTGGGTTGGAATCTTTCCAACGAAAGCTTCTGGGAACCTATCAAGCATATCGTTCCTCTCTTAAAGGTAAGAGGCTCTTGGGGTGCTTTGGGTAACACCAACATCCAAGCGCTATATCCTTGGTTCCTTGCACAGCCACAGGGTGTTGCCAACTCCGGATGGCTTCTCAACGGAGAAAGAGTAAATACCTCCAATGCTCCGGGCATCGTTTCCTCTTCACTCACTTGGGAACGTGTAGAGTCTTGGAACATTGCACTTGACTTCTCTCTTCTTAACAACAGACTTCAAGGTAGCTTCGACTTCTTCAACAGAACAACCTACGATATGGTTTCTAATCCGGAGAAGCTTCCATCAATACTTGGTGTGGCTCCTCCTAAGATCAACAACACAGACATGAGATCTTATGGTTGGGACTTGGAAGTTCGCTGGAGAGATCAATGGAGAGGTTTGGATTATGGTCTCAAACTCGTTCTCAGCGATGACCAACAAGAGATTCTCAGATACAGCAACCCGACCAACTCTCTTAGCGACCATTATTCAGGTAAGAAAGCCGGAGAGATCTGGGGTTATACTACTATCGGCATAGCCAAGACAGATCAGGAGATGAACGATCACCTTGCACACAGCAAGCAACCGATGGGTACACAATGGGCTGCCGGAGACATCATGTATAAAGACCTCAATGGTGACGGCACCGTAAACTATGGAAACAATACATTGGACAACCATGGCGACCTTTCTGTCATCGGTAACGCCACTCCGAGATACAAGTTCGGTATCAATGCAGATGCTGAATGGAAGGGTATCGACTTCTCCATCTTCCTTCAAGGTGTAGGTAAAAGAGACTGGTGGGACGGCTCTCCATACTCTGTTGGTGCTACAAGTCATGGTAAATGGCAGAGTGTAGGATTCGTAGAACACTGGGACTTCTTCCGTCCTGAAGGCGACCCTCTCGGAGCTAATCTTGATGCATACTACCCAAGACCTCTATTCGGAAAGGGTGGTAAAAATATGCAAAGACAAACCAGATATCTTAAGAGTGCAGCTTATATGCGTATCAAGAATATGCAGATAGGTTACTCTCTTCCTCAATCATGGATAAAAAAGGTCGGACTCTCCAGAGTACGTGTGTACACATCTGTGGACAATCTTGTTACCTTCACTAAGATGACCAAGATCTTCGACCCTGAAGCTATCGGTGGCGACTGGGGACCGGGTAAGCTTTATCCGCTTCAACGCACATGGTCTTTTGGTGTAAATGTTAATTTCTAATCCGTAAAAGAACGATCACAATGAAAAATATATTTAGTAAAATAGCTCTTATAGGAGCTCTATCCTTCTCTTTGGCAGGATGTGATTTGCTGGATAGAGAACCGCTGGATCAAGTAGGCCCGGATAGCTTTTATACCAATGCGGAACAGCTTGGAAGCTTTACGTTCAACTACTATCCCGCTGTCTTCCCTACAACAGGAGGTTGGAATGCCGGTGTTGCAGCAAGAGATAACGGCACAGACAACCAAGCCGGTGTAAATCCGAACAGAGCCTGGTTCACAAAAGATGTATGGAAAGTGCCTTCAGAAGGCGGTATCGGCTTCGAGGCGATCAGAAACGTCAACTGGTTTCTTGAGAATGCTACCGAGAAGTTGGAGAAGAAAGCCATCAGCGGATCCAAGGCAGACATCGACCACTACATTGGTGAAGCTTACTTTATCCGTGCTGCGCTCTACTTCGACAAGTTGCAAACTTATGGCGACTTCCCTATCATAAAGAAAGCTTTGTCCGATGACAGAGCTACTCTCATCGAAGCATCCAAGCGTATGCCTCGTAACGAAGTGGCTCGCTTTATCCTTTCGGACTTGGACAAAGCCATCTCTATGTTGAAGGATAAAACTCCTATGAACCAACGCATTTCCAGAAATGTAGCTCTATTGTTCAAGTCTCGCGTAGCGCTTTTCGAGGGTACATTTGAAAAGTACCACCAAGGCTCCGGACGCGTACCGGGAGACCCTACATGGCCCGGTAAGGACAAAGAGTGGAACAAGGGCAAAAGCTTCAACATTCCGGGAGAAGTAGAGTTCTTCTTGAACGAAGCGATGACTGCCGCCAAAGCGGTTGCCGATGCATTCCCAACGCTTACAGTGAACAGCGGAGTGATGAATCCGGAAAAGGGTCAGCACCATGGGTGGAACAACTACTACGAAATGTTTGCCGATGAAGACCTGTCAAAGTTCCCTGAAATCTTGCTTTGGAGACAGTACAGCAAGGAGAAAAACCTTGTACACTTGACCTCTCACAAGCTTGCAGTAGGCTCTTCTTCCGGTTGGACACGCGCTTTGGTAGAATCTTTCTTGATGAAGAACGGTCTTCCTATCTATGCTCAAAACTCCGGATACACAAAGACAGACGAGACTGTCGATCTTGTAAAGAAAGATCGCGATGAACGTCTGCAGCTCTTCTTGTTCGGAGAGAGCAACGTACTCTACACCAATGAAGATCCTATCGTGATGTTCGACGTTGCAAACATTATTGCGAATGACGAGTCGAGAGACGTTACCGGCTATCGTCAGCGCAAGCTTTACAACTACGACAAACGTATGCACCTCAACTCCGAGATGCACGACGTTTCCGGTACTATCATCTTCCGTGTGGCAGAGGCATACCTCAACTACATAGAGGCATCTTACGAAAAGAACAAAGTGATAGACGGCAACGCGAGAAACTACTGGGATGCGCTTCGCAGACGTGCAGGTATAACAGTGGCAATAGAAGTAACAACAGGAGCCACCGATATGGCTTACGAAGCGAATACGAACAGAGAGTCTTACGACTGGGGAGCATTCTCAGCCGGCGTGGCTATCGACCCTGTTCTTTACAGCATCCGCAGAGAGCGTCGCTCCGAATTTGCAGGAGAGGGTATGAGAGCCGCGGACCTCATACGCTGGAGAGCTATGGACCAGGTAAAAGACTACCATATAGAGGGCGTAAACTTCTGGGATAAGATCCATACTTATCCAAGATTCTATGGTGCCGATGGTAACACTCTCATCATTGCCGATGGCTCTTCTGCTTCCAATCTCTCTTCTAAGGAGTTGAGCAAATACATCCGCCCATACCAAAAGATCAAGGCAAACAACGATGTATTCAATGGCTACACCTTCTATCAGGCGCACTACCTCTCTCCATTCTCTTATCAAGAGTTGAGCTTGGCATCACCTACCGGTAATGCAGAGGAGAGCAACCTGTATCAAAATCCGGGCTGGAAGGCTTCTGCGGAAACTCCTGCAGAATATTGATAACAGACACGGAATAAGCTCCTTTCCTGTCATACCCGTTTCAGGAAAGAGATATTTCAAATAAAAAGCAAGTGCATGGCGAAACGAAAGCCGTGCACTTGCTTTCTTTTTGAGCTGTTGAGAAGAAAAAAGAGAGAGATTTCTCCCTTTCCAAAATCTCATTTTTATATATTCCATCCCGAAAAATGCTCACTTTTTTCGGGCTCTCTATTTTGATCGGAGGGGTTGTTTTCAGAGCACGACCGAACTGTTAAATCAGGGCTGTTTTATTAATACAAATTCCGACACAGGTTCACCCAAAACGCTAAACGAGCATATTCTTTCGGCTTAACGTGTTTAATTTTTCAACGAACACGTTTACCGATTTCATTAAACACGTTTACCGGNAACGCTAAACGAGCATATTCTTTCGGCTTAACGTGTTTAATTTTTCAACGAACACGTTTACCGATTTCATTAAACACGTTTACCGGATTCAATTAACGTGTTTAGCAAAAACAGCTAAAACACTAACAATCAAACACCTACACATTTTTGCCCTAAAAAGCACCTGAAAAGGTAAATTTCTTTATTAGGAAACGTTCACAGAAGAGGGTGTTAAAATTTATACCTATTAACGCGAAAAACGCCCATGAAATGCATTGAGAAAATTTTTTCTCCAAATTCGGGCTGATTTATATCTATCTCTATTCTAAATAATTACAGACACACTCTCCGCTTCAGTCCCTAAAATGGAGTTTGGAGAGGAGCAAAAAGCGAAGATTTTCGCGGATTCATTTTTATATAAAAGTTCACCCATCGGAAGCGTTATCGCCATCGCCATATCCGGTCAAAAGTCATAAGAGAGAGTTTTGGTAGGTCATATCCTTTTTTTTTCATAGTTTTGTGTAGCAATGAATCTTGTACCTGTTCTGTATCTGCATGATACATCAGAGATTAGAACGGTCAGGAGAATGTTAATGATACTCTAAGACAACAGATGACTACAAACAACTATGATTTGCGAGGTGTATCCGCCTCCAAAGAGGATGTTCACAACGCAATCAAGAACGTAGATAGAGGTCTATACCCAAAGGCTTTCTGTAAGATTATCCCCGATATACTCGGAGGCGATCCCGAATACTGCAACATCATGCACGCAGACGGAGCAGGCACCAAAAGCTCTCTGGCGTACGCTTACTGGAAAGAGACGGGCGACCTCTCCGTATGGAAAGGTATTGCCATAGATGCTGTGGTGATGAATTTGGACGATCTGCTCTGCGTGGGTGCCGTGGATAACATCCTGCTCTCATCTACTATCGGCAGGAACAGACTCAAAGTTCCGGGAGAAGTGATCTCTGCCATCATAAACGGTACAGAGGAGTTTCTCGAAGAGATGCGCGCTTTGGGCGTGGGTATATACTCTACCGGCGGAGAGACTGCCGATGTAGGCGACCTCGTGCGTACAATCATAGTGGACAGCACGGTTACCTGCCGTATGCCTCGCAAGAACGTCATAAACAATGCCAACATCCGTTCCGGCGATGTGATCGTAGGCTTGGCGTCGTCCGGACAAGCGACCTACGAACAGTCTTACAATGGAGGGATGGGCAGCAACGGACTGACATCTGCTCGCCACGATGTCTTCGGGCCACAAGTGAAGCAGAGCTATCCGGAGACTTACGACCATGATCTTCCGAACGAGGTCGTTTATTGCGGAACAAAGAGACTCACAGACATGGTCGACGGAGTACCTTTGGATGCCGGACGTCTCGTACTCTCCCCCACAAGGACATACGCTCCCATCATTGCAGAGGTACTCAAGCACCACAGAGAGAAGATACACGGCATGATCCATTGCAGCGGTGGTGCTCAGACGAAAGTACTGCACTTTGTGGAAAATCTAAAGGTAGAGAAAGATAATCTGTTCCCGATACCGACACTCTTCAACCTCATTTACAGCTCCGGACGGACAGAGCCGAAAGAGCTGTACAAGGTGTTCAACATGGGACATCGTATGGAACTTTATGTGCCGGAAGAGGTTGCACCCGAAATCATTGCCATATCCCGCAAGTTCGGTGTGGAGGCTCAGGTCGTCGGCAGAGTAATGGAGGGAGAAGGAAAGAAAGAGGTTGTACTGCACACGCCTTTCGGGGTATTCAAATACGAATAAATGGCTGAGCAGATAAGCATAGTAGACAAGATAAGCGTACTGCACGCCAGATTTGAAGAGGTATCCCTTCTGATTACAGACCCGGACGTCATCGCAGACAGAAAACGCTTTGAAAAGCTCACACGAGAATACAAGGAGCTGGAGCGGATACTGGCTAAAGGCGATGAGTACACCCTTGCCGTGAAAACGATAGAAGAGGGACGGGAGATGCTGCAAACGGAAAGCGACCCCGACATGGTGGCTCTCATAAAGGAGGAGATAGCCACTGCTCAAGATGCCCTGCCGGTATTGGAGGATGAGATCAAGCTGCTGTTGGTCCCTGCCGACCCCGAAGATGCCAAGAACGCAATAGTGGAGATACGAGCAGGAACAGGGGGTGATGAAGCCGCACTATTCGCTGCCGATCTGTATAAGATGTACGTTAAGTATTGCGAGTCGAAAGGGTGGCGGACAGAGGTTACCGGCGTGAACGAAGGTACTTTGGGAGGTTTCAAAGAGATCGTATTCACGGTAACCGGAGCGGATGTGTATGGTACTCTGAAGTATGAGTCGGGTGTACATCGTGTGCAACGCGTGCCTCAGACAGAGACCCAAGGGCGTGTACACACTTCGGCTGCCACGGTGGCGGTATTACCGGAAGCGGACGAGTTTGACGTCGAAGTGAAGGAGAGCGACATCAGAATAGATACATTCTGCTCCTCCGGAGCGGGCGGTCAGAGCGTCAATACCACTTACTCCGCCGTGAGACTGGTACACATCCCCACGGGAATCGTTGTGCAGAGTCAGGACGAGAGATCCCAGCTTAAAAACAAAGCGAAAGCACTGGCAGAGCTTCGGACTCGGATCTACAACCTGGAGCATCAGAAATATCTGGACGAAATAGCCGGCAAACGGAAAACAATGGTCTCCACAGGAGATAGAAGTGCTAAGATCAGGACATACAACTATCCGCAAGGACGCATCACAGACCACAGAATAAACCTAACCATGTACAACCTCTCCGCTTTTATGGGAGGAGAGATACAGGAGATGCTGGATGCGCTGATAGTGGCTGAAAATACAGAACGCCTAAAAGAGGCAGAGTTGTAAGCCGTGTCCATTATCCACGATAATCATGAAAGTAAAGATAAAAGAAATAGCCGCATATCTGGGAGGAACGGTCGAGGGTAACGAAGAAGCCGTCGTATCTCAGTTTGGAAAGATAGAGGATGCCTCACCCGGCAGTCTCACTTTCCTTGCCAATCCCAAGTACGAACAATACATCTATGAAACCAAGGCGACAGCCGTGCTTGTATCCAATGAATTCAAGCCGGAAAGAGCCATACCTTCTACCCTGATCCGGGTGGAGAATCCTTATGAGTCTCTTGCCAAACTGATGGAGTTTGCAGAAAAGCTCAAAGAAAAAGAGAGCGGAGTGGCTTCGACCGCTTTTGTGGATCCGTCCGTCACTCTTCCCAAAGATGTTTACATCGGTCATGCCGCTTATATCAGCAAAGGAGCGATACTGCATCCGGGTGTCAAGATATTTCCATTCGTATTTATAGGTGAGAATGCAGAGATCGGAGCGGAAACCATTGTGTATCCTTCTGCCGTTGTCTCCGCCGAATGCAAGGTGGGCGAACGCTGTGTCATCCACTCTTGTGCAGTGATCGGGGCAGACGGTTTCGGGTTTGCTCCCTCCGAAGAGGGCTATCGCAAAATACCTCAAATGGGCAACGTCCTGATAGGAGACGATGTAGAGGTGGGAGCTTGTGCCTGCATAGACAGAGCGGTGATAGGATCTACCATTGTGGAGAGAGGTGTCAAGATAGACAATCTTGTACAGATCGCTCACAACGTAGTGGTCAATGAACATACGGTCATAGCCGCTCAGGTGGGCATCGCAGGCTCTACAAAGATAGGCGCATGGAATATGATCGGAGGACAATCGGGGCTTACCGGACACATGCAGACGGCTCAAAAGGTAACCATTGCCGCACGCACCGGAGTGATTTCGGATATTAAGGAGGAGGGCGTTACCTACTTCGGCTCTCCCGCTTTTCCCATAAAGAAAGCAATGCGTGCACATGCAGTCTACGGAAGACTCCCGGAAATGGACAAGCAGCTCTTCGCTCTATCCAAAGAGGTAGAGGCTCTGCGAAAAGAGCTTGACGAGATCAAGAATGGTAGCAACAAGTAACAGATAATATATTACAAGATGAAACAGCATACACTCAAAGAGTCGTTCAGCCTTTCCGGCAAGGGACTTCACACCGGTTTAGAGATTGCAATCACCTTTCATCCCGCACCGGACAATCACGGCATAAAGATAAAGCGGGTCGATTTGGAGAATAAACCGATCATTGCGGCTCTTGCTGAGAATGTGGCTCAGACCAATAGAGGCACCGTCCTACGCGATAACGGCGCACACGTAAGCACAGTGGAGCACGCCATGGCTGCGCTTTATGCCATGGGTGTAGATAACTGTCTGATAGAGGTGAACGCTCCTGAATTCCCGATTTTGGACGGTAGCTCCATCCATTTTCTTGAAGGAATCAAGAAGGTCGGTATCGTTGAGCAGGAGCATCTGAGAGATTACTATGTTGTGAAGAAAAAGATAGAGGTATCGTCCGAAGATGGCAAGTCTTCTTTGATTATCCTTCCGGACGACAGCTTCGGACTGAATGTCCTGATCTCTTTCGACTCTCCGATACTCTCCAATCAGTACGCCTCTCTGGACTCTATCGCAGACTTTGAAAAGGATATTGCGGCTGCCAGAACATTTGTGTTCGTAAGAGAGATAGAGCAACTCTTGGACAACAACCTCATAAAGGGTGGCGACCTCGACAATGCCATAGTAATATATGATCAGGTACTCACTCAGGAGAAGCTGGATTCGCTTTCCGAGCTGATGGGAGTGGAGAAAAAGAATGCCGCAGACCTTGGATATATCAACAATAAACCTTTGGTCTTCAACAACGAACCGGCAAGACACAAACTGCTGGATCTGCTTGGAGACCTCTCCCTCATCGGTAAAAGAATCAAGGGAAGAGTGATCGCGACCTGTCCGGGACACAGTATCAACAACGTCTTGGCACAGCAGATCCGCAAGGATATTCGCCTGAATGAAGCACAAGCACCGGTATATGATCCCAACGCAGCGCCTCTACTCGATGTCAAAGAGGTGAAAGCTCTTCTTCCGCACCGCTATCCGTTCTTGCTGGTAGATAAGATCATAGAGATAGGATCCATGCACATCGTGGGCGTGAAGAACGTTACATCCAACGAACCATTCTTCCAAGGGCACTTCCCGGACGAGCCTGTAATGCCGGGCGTCCTGCTTATAGAAGCGATGGCTCAGGTTGGCGGACTTCTTATCCTGCAACAACTCTCCGAACCGGAGCAGTACAGCACCTATTTCATGAAGATAGACAACGTGAAGTTCCGCCATAAAGTCGTACCCGGAGACACGCTACTTTTCCGTCTTCAACTGCTTGCCGAGCCACGCAGAGGCATATCCAACATGAGAGGTCTTGCCTTTGTCGGGGAGAAGTTGGTAGCTGAAGCGGAGTTTATGGCCCAGATCACAAAAAACAAGTAAAGAGAATCATGGACAATCCAAAGATAAGCCCTCTGGCTGTGGTACATCCCAATGCAAAGCTTGGAAAAGATGTAGAGATAGGCCCATTCGCCATCGTAGAAGATAATGTAGAGATAGGAGACAAGACCGTACTGCATCCGCACGCTATTGTACGCTGGGGTGCAAGGATCGGCAGCAACTGTCAGATACATCCCGGAGCCGTCATCAGTGGCATTCCGCAAGATTTGAAGTTTGTCGGAGAAGAGACTCTCACCCACGTTGGAGACAATACCGTGATCAGGGAATGCGCCACCATCAACAGAGGGACAGCATCCAAAGGTTATACAAAAGTGGGCAGCAACTGTCTTCTCATGGCATACTCACACGTCGCACACGACTGCGAGTTGGGCAACAACATCATTCTCGGCAATGCAACACAGGTTGCCGGAGAGGTAGAAGTGGCAGACCATGCCATCATAAGCGGCGGCGTACTCGTCCATCAGTTTGTCCGCATCGGATGTCATGTGATGATCCAGGGAGGAAGCCGAGTTACCAAAGACATCCCGCCATACTCACTCATCGGACGAGAGCCGATATGCTACTGCGGTATCAACATTGTGGGACTTCGCAGAAGAGGTTTCACCAACGATCAGATCTTCCTCATCAACGACATCTACCGTACCATTTACAGCAAAGGACTCAATACCACCGATGCTTTGGAGGCGATAGAAAAAGAGTATCCGGAGACACCGGAAAGAGATGCCATATACTACTTCATAAAGGAGTCCAAACGAGGAGTGGTGCGAGGCGCTATGGACTAATGTTTTATTCCCAAGAGATTTTTCAGAGTTATACACAATGATATACAGATTTGTAATAGTTTCCAACGAGGTACCCGGTTTCAGACGAGACATAAAGATTGAAGCCGGAGCAAAGTTCTCGGATCTCTGCAACATCATACAGGAAAGCGTCGGCTACGCAAAAGACCAACTCTCCTGCTTCTACATCTGCGATGATGCGTGGCAGAAAGAAAAAGAGGTTCACATCATGGATTTGAGGATGAATCCGGAAGAAGATATCTACCTCATGGACAAGACCACACTGGACGATCTTCTCACTGAAGAGAAGCAAAAGCTGATGTACGTCTTCGACATGATGGGCAATAGAGCATTCTTTGTAGAGCTGAGAGAGATCATCTTCGAGAAAGAAAAAGGTCTGCCCAAGGTGGTACGTTCCGAAGGTGAACCTCCTCGACAAGGCGAAGATATAGAAGCGCTTCTTGCCGAAGAACCCACCAAGAAGGGAGCCAAAGCATCACGAGAAGATGAGTTTGGCTTTAATGATGAGTTCGACGACTTTGAAGGCACCGAGTTTGCATCACTTGACGAGCTGGACGAAGCCGGTTTCGGATTGGATGAAGACTCGCTCTACTGATAAACATTTGCCTGCTCTCATCGTCCTTTTAGGACCGACAGGAGTGGGCAAAACAGCTTTATCCATAGCCCTTGCCAAGTGGTTGGGGAGCGGTGTGGAGATATTCTCGTCCGACTCTCGCCAGATCTACAAAGAGATGGTCATAGGCACGGCAGCTCCCACACCCGAAGAGTTGGCAGCCGTACCGCATCACTTCATCGGGTTCAAGAGCGTAACGGACTATTTCAGTGCCTCTGCATTCGAGGCTTTGGCGATGGAGAAGCTCTCCTCTTATTTCAAGCAGACACCCGTGGCTATCCTTTGCGGAGGTTCCATGATGTACACGGATGCACTCTGTTTCGGGATAGACGAGATCCCCGATGTAGATCCGGACATCCGCCGAGAGCTGTATGAACAATACGACAACGAGGGTATCGGGTTTGCCTTAAAGCAACTCGAAAAAGCAGATCCGGAGTATCTGACCAAAGTGGATCGGAACAACTACAAACGCATCCTCCACGCCTTGGAAGTCTATCTCACCACAGGTCTCCCCTTCTCCTCGTTTCATCGCCGGAGTGCCAAGCAACGTCCTTTCCGAGTCATTCGTATAGGGCTCAACCGGGACAGGGCTGAACTCTACGACAGAATCAACCGGAGGGTGGACGAAATGGTTCGGAGCGGACTCGTAGACGAGGTCAAGGCTCTTTTGCCCTACCGCACACTCAATGCCCTGAACACGGTCGGGTATAAAGAGATATTCGAGTATCTCGACGAGAAATGCACATTGGAAGAGGCTGTGGCAAAGATGAAGAAAAACACCCGAATCTATGCCCGAAAACAGCTGACATGGTACAGAAAGGCGGAAGATATAGTATGGTTTTCTCCGGACAACTTGGAAGAGATAAAGAGCTACCTCTCTTCCCGGCTCGAAATAGAAGTATAAAAGAAAACAGAGCTCGGTACTTTTATCTCAACCACATCCCCGACCTTCCTCGAAATAGAAGTATAAAAGAAAACAGAGAGAGAATATGAAGATTTCGACAGCAGAATTTGTTAAGAGTTGCAGTGCTCCATCACAGACGCCCAACAGCGACGGCAGACCGGAGTACGCTTTCATCGGCAGATCCAATGTGGGAAAGTCCACACTGATCAACATGCTTACCGGTAGAAAAGGGCTTGCCAAGACTTCACAAAAACCCGGAAAGACACAGCTTCTCAACTATTTCAACATCAACGACAGCTTCTACATCGTAGACCTTCCGGGCTACGGCTATGCCAAGACACCTAAAAACATCCGAGAGGGATTTCGTAAACTGATAAAAGCCTATATCTTAGGCTCGGAAAATCTGACCAATCTATTCATCCTCATAGACTGTCGTCACGAACCGCAGAGTATAGACATCGCTTTCATAGAGCAGATGGGCGAGCATGGCATACCATTCTCCATCGTCTTCACAAAGAGCGACAAACTCTCCGAGACCAAGCTCCGGCAAAATATAGAGAACTACAAAAACGAACTGCTGAAAAGCTGGGAAGAACTCCCTCCCATCTTCATCACTTCCGGCGAAAAGCTAAGAGGTGCGGACGAACTTTTGGAGTACATCGAAGAGATCAACCAAAGCATAAAGCAGGGGTAAAAAAGGGAGTTTCGGAACGCACTTTTATATAAAAACGGACTTCCTGAAAATGCCTCCGAAAACCTCTTCTCCGAACCGGTTTCAGCTCGGAAAAATTTCTCTATTCTCCTAAATCTTTATATCTCAACCGAATACAAAAAATCGCGAATTCGGAAAAAATTTTTTCTCAGTCCGTTTCATGGGCGTTTTTCGCGTTAATTGGTGTAAATTTTAGCACCCAAACCTGTAAACGTTTCCTAATAAAGAAATCTTCCTTTTCAGGTGCTTTTTAGGGTAAAAACAGGTAATCGATTGATATTTAGCGTTTTGATGATTTCGGCTAAACACTTTAATCGAATCCGGTAAACGTATTAAATGAAATCAGTAAACGTGTTCATTGAAAAATTAAACACGTTAAGCCGAAACAATATGCTTGTTTAGCGTTTTGGGTGAACATGTGTCAAAAATAATGTTAATAAAACGGGATGATTTAACAAATTCGGCACCCCTCTGAAAACACCACCTTCAATCAAAATAGAGAGAGCATTTCGAGAGGGGAAGCGATCGGGATGGAATATGTAAAAATGAGCAAGAGGAGGTTGAATGAAAAAGGAAGAAAAGGAGGGGAACAAGATCGTATGGCTAATTGAAAAAAAAGTCGTACATTTGCAAGCCGATTATTATCAACCGGGACCCTATGGGTCTCTTTGTATGAACCGTTAGACCGGAGCAGATTTGCACAATGAGTGTGTCCGCTCGATGGCAAGAGAGCAAAGGTCGAACATTTTATTTACCAACAAAAAAGTTTATAGAAAGTGGATACTTTAAGTTTCAAGACCATTTCTGCAAACAAGGCAACTGTGACAAAAGAGTGGGTCGTTGTAGATGCAACAGGCCAATCTCTCGGAAGACTATGCTCTAAGGTAGCAAAGCTACTGCGTGGCAAGTACAAGCCGAACTTCACTCCACACGTTGATTGTGGTGATAACGTTATCGTTATCAATGCAGACAAAGTAGTTCTGACCGGAAACAAATGGACAGGTAGAGAGTACCTATCACACACCGGATACCCGGGAGGACAAAGAGTAATGACTCCAAAACGCCTCATGGATAAGGGTGCGGACAGACTTTTCAGAAAAGTAGTAAAAGGTATGTTGCCTAAGAACCGTCTTGGCGACAAGATTATTAAGAACCTTTATGTGTATAGCGGAGAGGAGCATGCTCATCAAGCTCAACAACCTAAAAGCATAGACATCAACACTCTTAAGTAATTATGGAACAGATAAATGCTATAGGCCGTAGAAAAGCTGCAGTGGCACGTGTTTACGTAAAAGCAGGCAGTGGAAAGATTGTTATCAACAAGAAAGAGCTGGAACGCTATTTCCCTTCTTCTATACTACAGTTCGTAGTAAAGCAGCCATTGGCTAAGTTGGAGGCTCTGGACAAGTACGACATCAAAATCAACCTTAAGGGTGGTGGTTTCAAAGGTCAAAGCGAAGCAGCTCGTCTGGCTATCGCAAGAGCTTTGGTGAAGATCAACCCGGAAGACAAACCAGCACTACGTGCAGAAGGATTCATGACTCGCGACCCACGTTCTGTAGAACGTAAAAAACCGGGACAACCTAAAGCTCGTAAGAAATTCCAGTTCAGCAAGCGTTAATATTACGGTACATTTTCCGAATATCAACCTTGGAGAACGAACTATTCAGTACAAAAATTATTTATTCAACCGTTTAGTATCTAAACTTGCAAGACATCGACCGAAAGGCAATCTACTTGCATGTTGAAAGTGTTAAACACAAAAAGAAAGTAAACGCAATGTCAAGAGTAACATTTGACCAACTATTAGAGGCAGGTTCGCACTTCGGACACCTCACAAGAAAGTGGAATCCTGCTATGGCGCCCTATATCTTTATGGAGCGCAACGGTATTCATATAATCGACCTACACAAAACAGTTGCCAAAATAGACGAGGCTGCTGAAGCCTTGAAAAAGATGGCTGCACAAGGCAAAACAATCCTTTTTGTAGCCACAAAGAAGCAAGCCAAAGAGACCGTAGCTCAATACGCTGAGTCTGTAGAGATGCCATACGTAGTAGAAAGATGGCCGGGCGGTATGCTTACCAACTTCCTTACTATCCGCAAGGCTGTAAAGAAGATGGACACTATAGATAAGATGACAAAGGACGGTACCTTTGACAACCTTTCTAAGAGAGAAAAGCTCCAAGTGGAAAGACAACGCGCAAAGTTGGAACGCACTTTGGGTTCTATCTCAAACATGAGACGTCTTCCTTCCGCTCTATTTGTAATAGACGTTCTTAAAGAGCACATTGCCATACGTGAAGCTCAACGCTTGGGTATTCCTGTATTTGCAATCGTGGATACTAACTCCAACCCCGGAAACATCGACTACGTAATCCCCGCGAATGACGATGCTAAAGACTCTATCAGTGTTATCCTCAATGCAGTTTGCGAGGCTATCAAGGAAGGAAGTCTTGAGCGTAAGATCGAAAAGGCAGACGAGAAAAACGAAGAAGAAGCAACTCCGGTAAAGAGAGAAAGACGCACTCGTAGCGGAGCTCGTAGAGAGCGCACAAAACAAGAAGATAGCGAAGCACTTAACGCTCGCTTGGTAGATAAGTACGCTAAGAACAACGACGAAGAGTAATTTCAGACCCTTTCGCAGCAAAGCTGCAAGACTTAGACACTAAATAATCTTTATGATAGACGTACCTTTTCTACCGCCAACCGAGCAACAGAAAGGTACGTCTATCTTTTTCAAATAACGCTAAGAGCTTCTCCTATGCTCTTACGCAACAAAAACTTAAACGTATAACCCTTAATAATAAAGAGACAATGGCAGTTACAATGGCAGATATCGCCAAGCTCCGCAAAATGAGCGGTGCAGGTATGATGGACTGTAAGAAGGCACTCGAAGAAGCCAACAACGACTTCGACAAAGCGATGGAAATCATCAGAAAGAAAGGTCAGGCTGTGGCAGCAAAACGTTCGGACAGAGAAGCATCGGAAGGTTGCGTTCTTTCTAAAACAGAAAAAGGCTTTGCCGCTATCGTTGCTCTAAAGTGCGAAACAGACTTCGTGGCTAAGAACGAAGAGTTTATTAAACTGACAGAAGCAATACTCGACTGCGCTATGACCAATAAGCCAAAGACAATGGAAGAACTTGCTGCTCTTCCTATGACCGATGGTAGAAGCGTTGCAGAGCATATAACAGATAGAATCGGTGTTACAGGAGAGAAGATGGAGATCGGTTTCTACGAGTTTGTAGAAGCTACCGGCGTATCTTCTTACATCCACCCGGGTAACATGTTGGCTACCATCGTTGGTTTCAACGAAGAGGTAGAGTATCAGGTTGGACGCAACATCGCTATGCAGGTAGCTGCAATGAACCCTGTGGGTATCACTGCAGAAGATGTTCCTGCTAAGATTGTTGAGACAGAAAAAGAGATTGCTCGTGAAAAGGCAATAGAGTCCGGCAAGCCGGAAAACATCATCGACAAGATCGTTGAAGGTTCTCTGCAAAAGTATTTCAAGGAAAACACTCTTCTTTCTCAAGATAATATCAAGGACAACAAGCAGACTGTAGAGCAGTATCTTAAGTCTGAAAGCGCAACTCTTACGGTAACAAACTTCAAGCGCGTTACTTTGAACGTAGAGTAAGCACAGTCTGACATCATAACATCGGTGGCTATACTTCTTGCTCCGATCCTGAAACAAAAAAATCCTCTGCTCTTTCCGAGCGGAGGATTTTTTTGTTTACTATTCTATGCGAACAGCTTTAGAAGTTATGTTATACAGCTTCACATCCGGCTTTGAACGTGTATAAAATCGGGAACCAAGGTTTGATCCCGGCAAATCAAGAGCCGACTGCCACAAATCAAGCCTTAAAGTTCAAGAATCAGACCTCGATTTATAGCAGTGAAAAGGTTTACCAAAACTTCTTACAGTGTATAAATCGTTTTCCAAACAGCTTCAATGAAACTTTCATTCCGGCTTACCTTATAACCATAGAGCAGAGAAAAGGTCTCGTAAACAGAAAACGGGTGTGGCAGAAACCATATCCGCCACACCCACTAACGTTATTTGCAATCAATTTTACTACCTCACCACGGCAGTGATATGCTTTTCTCTTGCAGGAATATCACCATCTTTTCCATACTCCGGAGAGTATCGTCCGAAAGGCATATCGGCAAGGATAAACCGGTTTGCCTTTCTGGCAGCGACGATCTTATCCGTTACGGCTGTGGAGATAGCACCGGCAAGCAGATCCACCAATCCGTTACCGGAATTGACGCTAAGGTCTACCGTTACATTGGCACTCTTTTGGAAGATGATCTCATCCGTCTTGGCGGACTTCAAGAGATACTCCACCTCCACGTACATCTGAGATATAAGGCTCGCTTTCTCCCACTTTTTTATTCGGGTGAAGAGCACTGCATCCGTTCCGAAAAAGTCAAGAAACGGTTTCATGGAGCCTTCTACAAAAACCTCTGCATCGTTTGCGCTCTCCTGTTGGAGCAGTTCCATCGAGAGAAATGGAGAGAATACGTAATAGCCTCTCTCTGCCAAAGGCTGTGCAAGAGAGGTGAAGAAAAACTCCTTTGCTTCCACATGATTGGTCTCGTTGATAGGAGGCATGATAAGGATGGAAGCAGGTCGCTCTTCGTACATCTTCGGATAAGCGGTGCGTCTGGTAGTGGTGGTAACGCTGCAGGAGAGCATCAGCCAAGCCATCATGAGCAGTGCGGAGGCTCTTGCCATCCGCTTCGGAGAGAGGGTTATATGCTTTTTCATCTCTTCTTGTACTGTTCTACGATTCTACTTATATACTTCTTGCTCTCCGGGTATAGCTCCATCTCTTTTTCAAACATCTCTATCCCCTCCTCCACTTTATTCTGCTTAATGAGCACAAGAGCATACTCGGCATATATTCCGGGCGGCACTGTCCGACGAGATCCAAGCTGTCTCTCTATGATCTTTTTGTAGGTTGCGATCAGGGCATTCGTATCTTCTTCGGAGCGTGTCTTCATTGCCCTGTAAGAGGCATCCTCATAAGAGTACCAGCTGTAAAGGGATCTTGATGCTTCGCAAGAAGATAGCAGAAGCACCATGCCTGCCACACCTGCCATGAGAGCCGGCATTTTCTTTATCTTCATTTCGTTCGGCGGAGATTAAGGAAGCAATACGGTCTTGGAGCTTTGGGCTGAAACAAAGATTTGAAGCTCTTTGATCACCCTGCCGGAAGAAAGCGTGCGCAACACCAACGTGTGTCTTCCGGGCTTGATGGCTATTCCGGCTTTTTTCTTGCCCACGTGCTTCTCTTTGAGAACCTCGATATTGCCCACGTGAACGCCATCCACCTCCACGGCGACCATTTCTCCCACATAGTTTTGAGCCGCAGCCACCACGACGTATGCCACATCGGCACGTCCGCCATGTATGGAAGAGGTAGAGCCGCAACCCGATAAACCCAATGCTGCCACTGCTACGAAAAGAGTGGCAAAAAGAAGTCTTATACTTTTCATCGTCTTTGATATTTACTCTTTATCCTGTTCCTGAACGTAATATTTGTCGAGAGAGTTGAAGTCGAACGCACCCTCCACGATGGTTACAATGGCAAACTCAGTCATCGGCGTATCTCCTGCAACCATCTCCACCTTTATAACGGCTGTCTTCTTGCCCGGAAGCTCAAACTCCACACCCGTTTGAGGGTTCTTGACTCTCTTACCACGAGTATAGACATCAAACTTATCGTTCACCTTCAGACCCTGAGAAGCTCCGCCGGCAATAACGATGGCTTCGTTGTCCGCACTGATGAGATAGGTCTTCCAAGGCTTATCGGTACACTTGTTGATGATGTTCTCGACCAGCTGATCTATGGCTCCGGATATTGCTTTGTCGCTAAGAGTGGCATCGTATCCGGCTTTTCCTCCGAATCCGAGCGTGGTCTTGGCTGTGGTTTCTGCGTACCCCTTGCCCTCTTCGGAGTAGATCACCATTCCTGTGGAGACGTCCACAATCCTGATACTGACGCCTGCCTCCACGATCTGACTCTTTTCGTTGGAAAACACCCCATCTTTACCGGTTACTTTACGACCAAACTCTGTGATGGAACCAAGTATCAGATAGTCCGCCCCAATCTTATGAGAGATGTTTCCCTTCTCTATCTCCGCCTGTACTTTATCTATATCGGAGCGTTCGAGTAAGATGAACTTCTCGGAAGCCGTGAGCTTTGTGCTGAGGATGTCGAGCGCTTGCTTCGCCATAGGATCGTTCTCACGATTGTAGAAGATGCCCTTGCCGTACTGCGTTTCGTTGGAAAAACGACCGATGGCAACCTTCCACTTGAGGCTTCTTTCCGGCTTTTCCATACTCTTTTCACGGGTTGTCTCCTGCACTTGTGCGGCAAGAGGCGTTATACTGCTCCCGAACATGGGGATCAACATCAGTGATGCTCCCAAAACTAATTTCTTCATGATATTATCGGTATAAAAGTTAAGTGGGAATATACAGCGGTCTGCATATTCCCTGCTTGGTAAAAAACTTAAACGTTTACTGTTTCAACATCAATAGATATGAGCGTCTTTGTCTTTCATCTCATCCTTTGTGATCTTGTGGAAGTCCAGCTGTCTCCATGCGTAGAAGATGTACGCAAAGACAAAAGGAACCGCTATGGAAACATAAGCCATCACTTTCAGAGTGAACTCCGATGACGAACTATTACCCAAATGAAGCGAGCTTTGAGGGTCCGCCAAAGAGGGATAATAGGCTGTATTGTTCCATCCGGCAAGCAAGAAAAGAACGAGCACCGTCAGCACCACACCCACTCCCTGATACCAGATACCCTTGTTGAAGCTCTTATCAAGTGCAGAACGACCGATGCCGTAAAGCACCAAGACCACTCCGATAAGGAGAGCAACGATCAAGGCAGGTAGGTCCAACAGGTTGTGAAGATACTTATACTCTTCGGGTTTAACAACTCCCGTCGTCGGATCCACAGCCCATCCTGTCGTTGTAAGAAGGAATGCAAGGAATGCAAGGAACGTGGCAAGGAAGATGACTGCATTGGGCAAGATGCTCTTGCGAGCACGAGCACGGAGAGCGTCATCGTCGATATTGTTGATGAAATAAAGCAATCCCGTAACGCGTGAAAGGAACAGCACCGCAATACCAAGGATGATATTCCATGGGGTACTCCAGATCGCCTCTAAGCCGTGAAAGCTATTGGTCCAGTAAGAAATGGTCGAATTGCCTATATTAACGAGATTATCCTTTTCCACCATAAAGTTTGCTCCGGTAAAGAATGTACCCACAGCAGTACCGATAAGCAACGGACCCATAATGCCATTGATGAACAGGAAGATTTGGAAAGTCTTAGATCCCCAGACATTACCCCGCTTGTTCTGATACTCATACGATACCGCCTGAATCACAAAACAGAGCAAGATGAGACTCCAAACCCAATACGCACCACCAAAACTTGTGGAGTAGAACAGAGGGAAAGAGGCAAAAAACGCTCCTCCGAAAGTTACCAACGTAGTAAATGTAAACTCCCACTTGCGTCCGACAGAGTTAATCAGCATACGTCTGTTGATAGGTTCTTTGCCTATCGTGAATATGAACGACTGCCCACCTTGAACGAACATAAGGAAGACAAGAAGTGCTGCAAGAAGCGAGATTACAAGCCACCAATAGTGTTGAAGAAATATATAAGAATCCATATTAGTCCTTTTTTCTGAATGATACGATAGGGTTTACTTGTTCTCTTGCTTATCTTCCAAGTTTGGTCCTTGCTTTATCGCCTTGAACATGATACCGAGTTCGGCAATGAGCAAGATACTGAAAAGGACAAGGAAGAGCGTAAACGTAACCTGAACAGATGTGGTAGAGAGTTTGGATACAGCGGCTTTCACCGGCAAAATATCCTGTATCGCCCAAGGCTGTCTTCCCAGTTCGGCTACGATCCATCCTGCTTGAGAGCAGAGATAAACCAAAGGAACGGAGATTATGGCAGCGTATCCGTACCACTTCACATGCTGCAAACGATTCTTCCGAATCATCCACAAAGAGAATGCAAACAGCAACAGGAACACAAATCCGAGTGTTACCATCACACGGAAGCTGTAATACAACAACGGAACGTGAGGGATAAGCTCACTCGGAGAGTCGAAATAGCCATATCCGAAATGCTTGAAGTTCTCTTCCAAAACAGCTCTATGCTCTGCCGCAGCGGCATCATCACGCTTTGCTTTTGCCTCTTTGTAGTGAGCCAAAGCGGTGATAGCCATCTTGCCTCTCTCTATACGTTCTGCCGCGGACGGGATCACCTCTCCGGTGTTGGAGGTATATCCTTCTATAATATCCTTAATGCCCGGAACATAGCCGGAAGCAGTATGCGTACCGAGAATGGAGAGTCCGTAAGGTATCTCTATATTGAAAAGGAACGGATCCACATTATCGTTATAAGCTTTCTTGTTCGGGTTCACGATTCCAACGGCACTGAGAGGAGCTTCGGTACGACCTTCGTAGTAGTTTTCCATGGCTGCCAACTTCATCGGCTGGTATGTTCCGACCTGAACAGCGGATGTATGACCGGTGATAACGGTAAGAATCACAGCCAATGAACCGAACCACGAAGCGATGCGGATGCTCTCTATCGCAAAACGTTGCTGACGCTTGCGAAGAAGATACCAGCCCGAAATACCCACTACAACGATAGCACCCAATATCCAGGAAGATATAACGGTGTGCAAGAACTTGAACACTGCAACAGGCGAAAGTGCCACAGCCCAGAAGTCGAGCATCTCATTGCGGAAAGTATCGGGGTTGAAGTGCATCCCCACAGGGTATTGCATCCAGGCATTAGCCACCAAAATCCAGTAGGCGGAGAGCGTTGCTCCTATGATGGTAAGCCATGTGGAAGCGAGGTGAAACCGCTTGGAGACCTTGTCCCAACCGAAGAACATAACGGCAATAAAGGTAGCTTCCATGAAGAAAGCAAAGATCCCTTCAATAGCCAAAGGCGCTCCGAAGATGTCTCCTACGAGCCAAGAATAGTTGCTCCAGTTTGTACCGAACTGAAATTCCAGGATAAGCCCGGTAGCAACCCCGATAGCGAAATTGATTCCAAAGATTTTTTGCCAAAACTTGGCGGTTTCTTTCCAAAAGTTGTCTCCGCTTCTGTAATACTTCGTCTCGGCAATAGCCATGACAACACCCATACCCAAAGTGAGCGGAACAAACAACCAGTGATAAATGGCAGTAAGAGCAAACTGAGCCCTTGACCAGTCTATCAATGATGTGTCTATCATTTCCATAAATTAAAATATATTAAATTGATTACTATTAGTCCTTCTGATTCCGTGTCATCATCACCGTCTGTTGATAACCTCTTCGGTTACAAACTTGGCTTTTTCCTCAGGAGTCTCTGCTTTTCCGGATAGATAATTGGGGAAGAAAAACAGTTTAAGCACAAAAAACATGATGAACAGCTTGATTCCGATAATCATCCACAGGGTCTTGCCTAAGGTCATGTTTCGGAACCCATCCACATAAAACCGATACACGCGAGTGAAAATATTTCTTTGCTTTGCCTCTCTCTCTTTTTTCATTCTTTGTTTAAGCTATTGTTAGAACACAAGTGCTAATTTATAAATACTCCACCATTCCTCCAAATATTAGTGCCCTGATATTCTGCTTTTTCGCTATTATTTGACCTTCCATCCCTGCCATCGGATGCTTTAGTTGTTGCCACTCTCTATTTCAGCCCCAATGGTTAAAGGCAAAAATGCTTTTTTCGTCACACCTCGACCGCCATATTTTTCTTACCATACCACATCCTTTTTCCGACAAAAAGGATGAGGGTCGGGGCGAGATGTTTTATATAAAAATGGAGCCCGGGAAAGTTGGCGGATGATGCTGGTTGTCAAATCCGTTTTCAAGCCACTCCGATGAGAGAAAAGAGCAACACACTAACAATCAGTAGGATATAAAAATCTCGTTTTCGGGCACAACTCTCCTCTCGATCGGTTTCAGAGCCGTTTTTCGAGTTAATATAGCTGAAAATATCGCCCCTCTCATGTAAATGATTCTTAACGATAAAATCCTACTCAAACAGTCCCGAAAAGGGGCAAAAACAGCTAAAACACTCAAGCATAAGGGATTAACAAGAAATTCTAAACACGTTAATCGAATCCGGTAAACGTGTTTAATGAAATCGGTAAACGTGTTCATTGAAAAATTAAACACGTTAAGCCGAAANATCGAATCCGGTAAACGTGTTTAATGAAATCGGTAAACGTGTTCATTGAAAAATTAAACACGTTAAGCCGAAAGAATATGCTCGTTTAGCTTTTTTGCTTAACAAGTATCGAAATTTATATTAATAAAATAGGGCAAATTTAACAGTTCGGTCGCGCTCTGAAAACACCCCTTCCGAGCAAGATAGAGAGCGAGAAAAAAGTGAGCATTTTTCGGGATGGAATATATAAAAATAAGATCCCCGAAAAGGAGAAATCACACTCACTTTTCGGGGATCCGTATTGCCTTAAATCTTTCGGCTCGTAGGGTTACTCTTGTGCATATTCTACCATTCCCTGCTCGTAGCTGTTGTTGCCACGAGAGTCTATTGCCACTATCACGGGAAGCTCTTCCACGTAAAGTTCTCTAATGGCTTCCGGTCCGAGATCTTCAAAGGCAATCACTTTGGCACTCTTTACACTCTTTCCCATCAGTGCAGCCGCACCGCCTATTGCAGCGAAATAGACACCGGTATGCTTCTTCATGGCATCCACCACAGAGTGATGACGAGATCCTTTGCCTATCATCACCTTGAGACCTTTGGAGATCAGGAGTGGAGAGTAAGCATCCATACGTCCGCCGGTGGTAGGGCCTACCGAACCGATCGGCTGCCCCGGTTTGGCAGGACATGGACCTGCATAGTAGACGGCTTGCCCGTTAAAGTCGAACGGCATATCTTCTCCCCGCTCTATCATCTCGCATAAACGCTGATGAGCAGCATCGCGTGCCGTGTAAATAGTCCCTGTAATGTAGTACATCTCTCCTGCTTTCAGGGATGCCAGAAGAGCGTCCGTAAACGGAGGTTCTATAATCTTCTTCATCGCTTTGATATATTGCCGGGTGCGTCGTACACCCTTTGGTTTCCATATATAACCCATTGCGCCCCGGAGCTATCTCACGATATCTCGCAGCCAATGTCTTATCGCAGGAACAAAGGTACAATTTATCCCTCAGAGGATAACCGTAGGAGGAGACACTTTTTTTTCCTACTTTTGTGGTTGCATCTTTATACGGCAGCACAAGGTTACCCATGAACAAAGGCACACCATATATCATCTTGGTAGGTTGTATAGTCCTCGCTCTTACGCTTCTCTCCATTCCGGCAAGAGGAGCAAAGGGAAAAGAGGGCAGGTCTTATACGTCCTATCGCAGGGGAGATAGTGTAAAGCAAGAGGACACAATGGCAAAGATCACGGCTCGCAAAGCGGACTCTCTGCCCGTCAAAGCCATAGAAGGCGACTCCTCTGCACGGCAGACCGCTCCGAAAGACAGCCTTCTGAAAGAAACCGTAGCGAAAGACAGCACGGGATCATCGGCGAAAGAGAAAAAAGATAGCGTTGCAGCCGGGAAAGCTGTCTCTACCCGAAAGAAGAGAGGACCTCGTCCGCAGAGTGCTCCATCCGATACCACCGAGCAGTCCGAAGAGACATTCACGGCTCCGATAGAGTTTGAGGCATCGGACTCCACGATAGTATTTCCTAAAAAGAACATGGCTCGTCTGTACGGTAACGCGCAGGTGAAATACACCGAACAGGAGCTAACCGGAGACTATATCCGTATGCTCATGGACAGTGCCTCGGTCTATGCTACGTACAGAGATGTTCCAGATTCGGTGAAAGCCAATACGGAGATCAACTATCCTAAGTTCAAAGACGGCGAACAGAACTATGAAGCCAAGACGATGAACTACAACTTCCGTAGCAAAAAAGGATATACCACAGACATCGTAACCCAACAAGGCGAAGGCTTCATCATCGCAAAGAAAACCAAGAAGCGGGAAGACGGCAGTATGTTCATGCAGGGAGCAGAGTACACAACCTGCGACAATCATGACCATCCTCACTTCTACGTCTCCATCACAAACTCCAAAGTGAGACCTCAGAAGAACCTCATCTCCGGACCGTTGTACCTTGTCATCGCAGACGTTCCGCTTCCGCTGTTTCTTCCGTTCGGGTTCTTCCCGTTCTCCAAATCGTATGCAAGCGGTATCATCATGCCCTCTCCGGGAGAAGACTCAGAGCTTGGATTCTATATGCGAAACGGGGGATACTACTGGGCTATCAACGATTACGTGGATCTCCAAGTAACGGGAGACATCTACTCGTTAGGCTCTTGGGCTGTGAATGCACAGTCCAACTATGCCAAGCGATACAGATACTCCGGCAGCTTCGATGCAAGCTATCTCAATACTGTACGTGGAGACAAGCTCTCAGGAGACTATAACAAGATCAACAACTTCCGTATATCTTGGCAGCACAGACAGGATGCCAAAGCGAATCCATACCGTACACTGAGTGCAAACGTCAACTTCTCGACCTCCACCTATAACCATAACAATCTGGATGCGCTGTATAATCAGGCAAGAATGGGAGAGAATACGAAAAGCTCCAGTATCAGTTTCACGCAACGTTTTCCCAATAGTCCCATCACCATAAGCGGGTCTATGGATATTGCTCAACGCTCGCAGGACAGTACCATATCGCTTACACTCCCCAATATATCCATAAGTATGAGCCGCATCTATCCGTTCAAGCGCAAAAAGCCGATAGGGAAAGAACGTTGGTACGAAAAGATTCAGCTCTCTTACGATGGTCGCATACGCAACTCGATCACCACGAAGGAGAATAAACTGTTCCAGTCCAGCCTGGTGAAGGATTGGAACAACAGCTTCGAGCATTCCATTCCGATAAGTGCATCGTTCGACTTGTTCGACTACATTAAGATCAGTCCTTCCTTCAGCTATAAGGAGCGTTGGTTTACAAGAAGGATAGAAAAAGCTTTCGATCCGGCTAAACAACGTGTCGTGGTATCCGATACAACGTATGGTTTCAATCGTGTTTACGACTTCAACACTTCGATATCCGCCTCCACAACGATATACGGATTTTGGAAGCCTCTTCCGTTCTTGGGCAAAAAGCTGGATATGATACGGCACAGGCTCGAACCCTCTATCTCTTTCTCCTGGCACCCGGATTTCGGAGATCCGTTCTTTGGATTTTGGAAACCTATACGCTATCAGACTCCGGATGGTAAGCAGATGGAGGAGTTTTATTCGCCATTTGAAGGACAGGGTGTTCCCAATAGAGGAAAGTTCGGAGGCATAAGTTTCAATCTCTCTCAAAATATTGAAGCGAAACTGCGAGACAGCAAAGACTCCACCTCTTTCTATAAACGAAGCATCATAGATAACCTGTCTACCGGAATAAGTTATAATATGGCAGCGGATTCGCTAAACTGGAGCGATATCAATGCCTCAATAGCTTTAAGGTTTACAAATACCATAGCTCTCCGTCTCGGTGGTAGCTTTGAGACTTATCTCTACGACTATGAAAAGAATGGAGATAATATCCGTCCGTACAAGACGAATAAGCTACGTATCCTCAATGGTAAAGGCTTTGGGCGTTTCAGGGGAACCAGTACTTCGTTCTCTTACAACCTGAATCAGGATACGTTCAAAAGTATTGCCGACTTCTTCTCCGGCAAGAAAAAGGACAAAGATGACGGAGATAAAAAGGGAGAGAGCGGCAGTTCGAGCTCCCGTGAAAGCGGTATGGACAGTATGGGATCGGGTATGGGTCGAGGTCAGGAACAGGATGGTTCTCTCAAGCGATCACGCTCCAATGATCTGGGTGAATACGATTCCAACGGCTATCTGAAGAGTGATATGAAGTGGAATCTCGGCTTCAACTACTCCATCAGCCTCGGTTACAGCAACGAGTTCGACACTCGGATCAAAGAGTATAGGTATCAACTCCGGCACGATCTCTCGCTTAACGGACAGTTTAACCCGACCAAGAACTGGAACTTCAACTTCTCGGCAAACTACAATTTCGAGTTGAAGAAGATCACCAACATGTCTTGCAACATCACGAGAGACCTTCACTGTTGGTCGCTTACAGCAAGTTTCATTCCGATAGGGCCGTATAAATCGTACAACTTTACCATTCAAGTAAAATCAAGTCTATTACAAGATCTAAAATATAAACAAAGTGACACCCCAAAATTCAACACCGCAGAATCCTGGTATTAACCCGGATGAACAACCTCCTATTCAGCAAGAAGAACATCTTTATACCATTTATCCTCCCACTCCTTACCCGAAAAACAAAAACCTTGCACCCGTATGGGTGGCATTGGTTACACTTGTAGGAGTTTATCTGATACTTACTTTCCTCGCTGCTCCACTCATAGTCGGGCTGGATTTTATACTCATGGCGAGTATAACCTCAACCCTATTGGACAATATCATTGTAGCTATCGGTTCTTTCCTTTTGCCCGCAATTGCCCTGAACTATCTTCACCTTAAAGGCTATGGCAATAAGATATTCACCGCCAAGCATGAACGGAAAAAGGGGATGTTGGGAGTAGTAATCGCCGCCATAGCCTTAACGATTATTATATCCACTCTTCTGGCTCAAACGATAGGGAAAATCCCTATTCCCGAATCGCTTAAAGCCATACAAGAGTTTTTATCGGAGCCGAATAAGCTGATCTCCGAAATGGCATCAGCGGCCAAGAAGAGCCCTTTTGCCGTGGATCATATTATGTTTTTTGTACTCATTGTAGTACTGGCAGCAGTGGGAGAAGAGTTCTTCTTCAGAGGGATATTGCAGGGTTACTTATATAAAAAGAGCGGAAGAGTACACATGGCTGTCTGGGTTACGGCTGTCATTTTCAGCATCGGGCATCTCGAATATGTAGGTTTCCTCTCTCGTATATTACTCGGAGCCGTTGCGGGCTATACGGCTGTGTACGGTTCTCTGCTCCTTGCCATTCTGGTGCATGCCATCAATAACTTTATCGCATGGATGGCACTCTATACTTTACCGGAAGATTTCGACTTCTCACCTCTACCGGAACAGCCTCTCCTCTACTACTCTCTACTGGTCGTGGCGGCTATAATATTGATGTTCCCTCTATACCGAGTGATCAAGCGAATGCAAAGAATATCGCATGATTCTTGCATTTCCGGGAAAGAAAAAGTAATTTTGTAGTACAAAGAGGTCATAGATAAACCCTTAGGGGTAAAATATAAGCTACGTCGGGCGATCGGGAAACTCATCAATTATTACAAATTCCGAGATAAGCAGTATATCGTAATGGCGGGCCGCACCTTCGGGCATTGCTTGCAATGATAACAGCGGATTACAAAGCGTTTACCGCCCTCAAATCCTATCTTTCGGAGTTTTTACGTTATCCTCCGGCGTGGCTTTTTTATATACCAAAGGGGTGTACCGAGTCTCGGACTTGGTACACCCCTTTGTTGTATTGCGTGCGAAGGTTCGCCCACCTACTATATGTGATCTCCGTACATTCGTCGGATATAGTTCTGATACTCTCCGGATGTTATGTTGCGTAGCCATTCCGTCTGCTCCAGATACCACTCCACCGTGTAGGCGATGGCTTCCTCGAAAGAGACGGAAGCACTCCACCCCAGCTCTCTTTGCAGCTTTGAGGAGTCTATTGCATATCTGGTATCGTGCCCCAACCTGTCGGGGACGTGAGTAATCAAGCCGAGCGACTCACCCTCTGCTCTTCCGAGCTTACGATCGACCAAAGCAACAAGAAGCCGAACCAGCTCTATGTTGGTCTTTTCATTTCCTCCGCCGATGTTGTATGTACTTCCGGGCTTTGCGCTGTGCAGTATCAAGTCCAATGCCTTGACGTGATCCACCACAAAGAGCCAATCCCTTATCTGCTGTCCGTCACCATAGACAGGGATCTTCTTCTGCTCGACAATGTTATTGATCACAAGGGGGATAAGCTTCTCCGGGAACTGATATGGTCCGTAGTTGTTACTGCAATTGGATATTGCCACAGGCAGACCATAAGTATCTGCATAAGCACGGACGAAATGGTCGGAAGAGGCTTTGCTGGCGGAGTAAGGAGAGTGAGGCTCATACCTGTTCTCCTCCGAAAAAGCAGGATCCGACGGCAACAACGAGCCGTAAACCTCATCTGTGGAGACGTGCAGAAAGAGACGGGAAGCATCCTTAATATCTTTCCACGCTTTACGAGCGGCATTCAGAAGTGTTACCGTTCCCAGAACATTTGTCCGGACGAATGCCAACGGGTCATGAATACTTCTGTCTACATGGCTTTCGGCAGCCATATTCACCACATGAGTGATGCCGTACCGGTCAAACAAGCTGTCAAGCAGCGAAGCATCCTCTATACTTCCATGTACGAAAGTGAGATTGGGCTGCTGCAACAGCGGCTCTATGTTCTGTAAATTTCCTGCATAGGTGAGAAGATCCAAACATACAAAATGATACTCCGGATATTTGGGTATCATGTAGTGCAGAAAATTGGATCCGATAAATCCGGCTCCACCCGTAAGGAGAATAGTCTTCTTGTCCATATTCCAAAGTTAAGCATTATCTTTGCATCCGCATATAGAACGAGCTATTTGGCAAAGCCCTTTTGCCGTGATGCTTTTCCGGCTCCGATGATCAGAGCCGTCTGTTCTACAGTTATTCCTAACATTGCAAGAGAGGATGTCTGGTCCGAGCAAGCTAAAAGAGAAAGATCTCACAACCGGAGACAATATCGCTTCACAAATCGTACGTTTGGCTCTACCCATACTGGGTACATCTTTCGTACAGATGCTCTACAACTTTACGGACATGGCTTGGCTGGGGCGTCTCAGCAGCGAAGCCGTATCTGCTGTCGGGGCTGTGGCTCTCTATGGTTGGCTGGCAGGCTCTTTGGGACTGCTGACAAAGGTCGGAAGCGAAATCACGATAGCTTACTTCCTTGGCAAAAAGGAGTTCAAAACCGCCTCTCACTACGCCTCTACGAACAGCACCATAGCTTTCTTGTCGGGAGCGTTGGTAACGATTCTCTTCCTTCTCTTCACTCCCACCCTTCTATCCATATACACTCTCGGAGACAGCATAGCCCGGACGGCTGCCGAGTACATGAGGATATACTCTCTCGGATTTCCGTTTTTCTTCATGACGTATGCCTTTACCGGTGCTTACAACGCTTGCGGACACAGCAAACGTCCGTTCATGATCAACTCCATAGGGCTTATAGCGAACATCATTTTAGACCCGATATTCATCTTTGTACTCGATCTCAAGACCGATGGAGCGGCTTATGCCACCATCATTTCCGAGATCTTGGTTTGGGTTCTCTTCTACTACTTCCTCCGCGAGCGGGATCACTTGCTCGGACGCTTCCCTTTCGTCACCAAGCTGAAGTGGGAAACCTGCCGGCGCATCATTAAGATAGGTGCTCCTCCATCGGCTCAGAGTGCGCTGTTTGCCTTCATCAACATGTATATGGGTCGCATTGCCTCTCTTACGGCAGGGCATATAGGGGTTCTCTCCATCACTTCCGGCGGACAGATCGAGGGTATCACTTGGAACACGGCACAAGGCTTCTCTACCGCTTTGGGGGCATTTATCTCCCAAAATTATGCAGCTCAGGCAATGGATAGAGTGAAAAAAGCGTTCCGCTCCACGCTGATCATAACCTCCCTGTTCGGGGTGTTCACCACCATTCTGTACGTCTTCTTTGGAGAAGAGATCTTTGCGATAATAGTCCCCGACCCTGTTGCGTACATTGCCGGAGGGGTCTATCTGAGGATCAACGGCTTCTCGCAGCTCTTCATGATGCTGGAAATCACAACGCAGGGATTCTTTCACGGCATCGGGCGAAGCACCATACCTGCCGCCGTGAGTATCTTTGGCAATCTTGTCCGTATCCCGTTGGCATATACCATTCTCTACTTCTATCCGAGCATAGAGGGCTTATGGTACGCCATAGCGATCTCCACTACACTCAAAGGGCTAATCCTCTTCTACATCCATCTCAGAGTGCAACGCTCTCTTGTTGCACCCGAATAAACGCTCCTTTTTCCTGCTTCCCGGAGGGACTCTAACGCCATGACATCTGACGTGTTGTGTGGAAAGAAATGCGTCCGAATGCTTTTACAACATCTCCTGAACGGGATAAAAAGCTTCTCTGATGCTTTATGAAATGAGAAATCGAGGCTTGATTGGTGTGGTTCAAGATTTGATTTGTACGGTTCAGGGCTTGATTTGTGCGGTTCAGGGCTTGATTTATAAAAATCAAGAGTCGGTTTTCACCAATCGCGCTTTGAATGAAAGTTGTCGATAGGTTTAGCGGAACTATTTAACAGGTATAGCCACTCTTTTATACCGCTTTATCCTCTGTTCCAAACAGCCTTTCGAGATCCGGACTATATATAAAAACCCCATCTTACGCTTCTCTGTCGGATGTACACAAGGTACAAGAAGTATAAGATGGGGCTTTTTGTATCGAGCTTCTAAAAGCTCATCGGAAAGCAGCATTAGGTTCTCTCCGATAAGCTCTACAAAGCCTTGTATCAGTCTTCAAGAGGTCTGAAGTCGCTCTTTTCGGCTCCACAGATAGGACATACCCAATCATCGGGAATATCTTCAAAAGGAGTGCCTGGAGCGATACCTCCGTCAGGATCACCTATCTCCGGATCATAAACCCAGTCGCAAGGCTCGCAAACATACTTTTTCATTTTCATTTTTGTTATAAAAGATTCAACATAGATGCACCGATGGTGCACTTTAGTAATACAATCAACTTTCGACAAAGATATAGAAAATCTATTGCTTGTACAATATACAAAGAGAGACGACACCGTCGCCTCTCTCTGTAAAAATCTTTACCAAACCAATACCCTCTTTTCAGGGGCAAGATACATGGCGTCGCCCTCTTTGATTCCGAAGGCTTCGTAGAATGCCGGGATGTTTTTGAGTGTTTGGTTCACTCTCCATTTACCAAGGCTGTGAACATCGAGCTTGGTGAGCCTCAAGATCTCTTCCTTTCTGATGTTTTGTCCCCACAGACGAGCGTAAGCAATGAAGAAGCGTTGATCCGCGGTTTGTCCTTCTATGAGAGGATCTTTTTCGGGCATATTGTTCTTCATTGCCATGTGTGCCACCAAAAGTCCTCCCTGATCCGCGATGTTTTCTCCGAGGGTCAGCTGACCATTTGCACGCACATCGTCCGCAACGACAATCTCATCAAACTGCTTCACAAGCTCTACGGATGCTTCCTTGAACTTCGCTTCATCTTCCGGCTGCCACCAGTTGGAGACATTTCCATCCTTATCGAAGTTGCGTCCCTGATCGTCAAATCCGTGAGTCATTTCATGGCCGATCACAACGCCTATTGCACCATAGTTCACCGCATCATCCGCTTCAAGACTGAAGAATGGAGGTTGAAGAATACCTGCCGGAAAGCATATCTCGTTTGTTGCGGGGTTGTAATAAGCGTTCACTTCATGCGGATTCATCAACCAGCGCTCCTTATCTACAGGAGTACCGAAGTCTTGATCGTTCTTTCCCTTTTCAAACATAGCTATATTTTTGATATAGCCATAAAGAGAGCCGGTATCTTCTTTTATCCCCTCATAAGTGTCCCACTTTTCGGGATAGCCTATCTTCACACGGAAGGTGCTTAGCTTTTCCAAACCCTTTTGCTTGGTCTCTTCGGTCATCCATTCGAGGTTTTGGATGCGTTGTGCAAGCGATTCTTTCAAGTCTTCCACGAGGTTAAGCATACGCTCTTTTGCCTTCGGAGGGAAGTAGGTCTTGGTGTACTCTTGAGCCACAACATGTCCGAATGAGGAGTTTACCAGCTGAACAGCACTCTTCCAACGAGGCTGCATCTCTGTACGTCCCCCCAAGATGCGTCCGTGAAACTCAAAAGAGGCTTTGCGGAAATCGTTGCTCAAGAACGAAGCAGCGTCATCCAAAAGAATCCCTTTGAGGTAAGTGATCGCTCTATCCAAAGGAAGCTCTTGGAACCACTTGTCGAAGCTGTTGAAGTAACCCTCTTGAGCCACATTGATGGTCTCGAATCCGGCAACGGCTTCACGAGGAGCAAAGTAACGCTCGAAAGGGAATTGGAAAGAAGAGATGAGCTTCTTTCTGGTGTACTTGTTGTAGTTCTTGTGAGTGTCTCTAAGCTCTATGCTGCTGTAATGCATACGTGCAAGCTCTGTCTCTACCTCCAATACCGTTTTGGCTTTCTCCTTTGCAGCTTCCGGCTCTATGCCTTCTGCCAACACGAAAAGAGAAGAGAGATAGTCTATATAAGAGTTTTGAAATTTATCCAGACTCTCTTGTTCGAGGTAGTAGTCCCTATCCCCCATTATGAGTCCGCCTTGAGTAAGATGCAGGATATTGGTGTTGCTGTCTTCATTATCCGCATAGACATAGTCCGAGAAGAACGGATTGTCGCCATGAAGATTGGCTTCTGCAAGATAGGCAACAAGATCCTCCTTGGAAGAGAGAGCATTGATCTTTTCAAGATCCTGCTGTATGGGAGCGGCACCATCGGCATTGAGCTTTGCGCTATCCATAGCCATATTGTAAAGGAGTGCCGCTTTATAAGCGTCCGTTCCGGGCTGAATATCTCCACTGCTCATACTTGTGATGATGCGGCGGACAATATTTTGCGCACTGTCTCTGAGTACATCAAACGTGCCGTAGCGACCATATTCGGGTTTAAGCGGATTTGCCTCCATCCACTCCGTATTCACGAAGGCGTAAAAGTCTTCTTGAGGTTCCGGCGTGACTTTCTTCTTGGTGCATCCTGTGAGGATAAAAGATGCAACCACTCCTGTAAAAAGAATCTGTTTAAGGTTCATGATTTTTCTGTTTAAGTTATCTGAATGTAGAAAATATATTTGTGCTCTTTTCAATATAAGCAATTTACGTTTCAAAAGTACAAAAAATAGTCGCAGGCTATAACTGGTATCTTTAAGAATAACAACCCTTTTTCAGTAATAAAATGCCATTCAAGAGAACATTTATATTTAATTACGATATTCTTTGTTAATCAAATATCTTTTTGTATATTAGGGGCATCACCAAGAGTTATCTGCTATGAAAGTGCATGAGACATCGTATAGAGAAGAGTTTCTATTGAATCATGTTTCTGTAAAAAGCTTATGGAATCAAATCTCTACATCTAAAGGATTAGCAGATTGGTTTGCGTACAATGTGGAGAGGAATGCGGATCAGTTTATATTCTTTTGGGATAAGAAGAACATGTCAACAGCATTGCTCATAGTCTCCGATCCCGAAAGATTTATCTCCTTTCAGTGGGAAGACGAAGCTCCGAACAGTCAAGAAGCGCGTTATCTGTCCTTTGAGATCATTAAGGCAGAAATATCCGGAGCGGTCTCTCTACTCGTAAGAGATGATGCTCTTTCCACAGAAGATCCAAGTGCCGATGCTATCTGGAGCAAGCACATATCACAATTGAAGAAAAGCCTTGGCTTGATGTGATTACTCTTCGAAAGTATCTCTACCGGAGATAAAAAAGAAACAAACAAACGGCTGATAAGAGCCAAAACAGACCGCCGAGACTTTTACGAAAAAACAATGATCTTATGCAAAAAAACCGATACAGATGCAACCACATCCGTATCGGTTTTCCTATTATTCTCCGAGAAGCTTTCGCTTCCGGTCCGAATTACTTGCGAACTACTCTCTTGTAGCCATACTGAGCAAGTTCACCAAGCTCTTCTTCTATGCGAAGAAGCTGGTTGTACTTAGCCATACGGTCCGAACGGCTGAGAGATCCGGTCTTAATCTGTCCGGAGTTTGTAGCCACTGCGATGTCTGCAATGGTTGAGTCTTCGGTTTCGCCCGAACGGTGAGAAGTAACGGTAGTATAGCCGTGACGGTGTGCAAGCTCTATGGTATCCAATGTTTCGGATAGCGTTCCGATCTGGTTCACCTTAACAAGAACAGAGTTAGCGCATCCCAACTCGATACCCTTGCGTAGGAACTCTACGTTGGTAACGAACAGGTCATCACCCACAAGCTGTACCTTATCGCCTATTTCAGCTGTAAGCTTAGCCCATCCGCTCCAGTCGCCTTCGTCCATACCGTCTTCAATAGAGTCAATAGGATACTTAGCCACAAGCTCTTTAAGGTATGCCACTTGTTCGTCAGAGTTACGCTTGGCGCCTTGAGGGCCTTCAAACTTAGAGTAGTCATATACACCATCTTTGTAAAACTCCGAAGCCGCACAGTCCAAAGCGATACGAACATCTTCCCCCGGCTTGTAACCTGCCTTGCGGATAGCTTCCATGATAGACTCAAGAGCATCTTCCGTACCGGAAAGAGCAGGAGCAAAACCACCTTCATCACCTACTGCGGTAGAGAGGTTACGGTCATGAAGCACTTTCTTAAGGGCATGAAAGATCTCGGCACCCATACGCAAACCTTCACGGAAAGAAGGTGCGCCCACAGGGCGAATCATAAACTCTTGGAATGCGATAGGCGCATCGGAGTGAGAGCCACCATTGATGATGTTCATCATAGGTACAGGCAATACATATGTGTTAGTACCACCGATGTAGCGGTACAACGGCATACCGAGATACTCTGCTGCTGCTCTGGCTACTGCAAGAGATACACCAAGCATGGCGTTTGCTCCGAGTTTAGACTTGGTCTTAGTGCCATCGAGCTCCAGCATTACGCGGTCTATCTTTCTTTGTTCAAGTACAGAGTAGCCTATAATTTCCGGTGCAATCACAGTATTGATATTCTCTACTGCCTTAAGTACACCCTTTCCGAGATAGCGGTTCTTGTCTCCGTCTCTAAGCTCAAGAGCTTCATTCTCACCTGTGGATGCTCCCGATGGAACAGCTGCACGTCCCATTACGCCGCATGCCAAGTGTACATCTACCTCTACTGTTGGGTTACCTCGCGAGTCTAACACTTCGCGTCCGATTACTTTGATTATTTCCATAAAAATGTTTTTAGTTTGAACTACGACATTTATCTCTTTTATATCTGTTCAAAGATAGTAATATTTGTCGAGACTCTCCCTATTATTTACTTTATTACACCCATCTCTTTGCCCACTTTGATGAAAGCGGCGATGGCTCTGTCCAGTTGCTCTTGAGTATGAGCAGCAGAAAGTTGCACACGGATACGTGCTTCGCCTTTCGGCACTACCGGATAGTAGAATCCTGTTACGTAGATACCCTCCTCCAACAGACGGGCTGCATAGTCTTGCGAAAGCTTGGCATCGTACAGCATGATAGCGCATATCGCACTCTGTGTAGGCTTGATGTCAAAGCCGGCATCCACCATTCTTGTACGGAAATACTCTACATTGGACATCAGAGTGGTGTGTAGCTCATCGCTTTCGTTCAGCATCTTGAACACTTCCAAAGATGCTCCTACCACTGCGGGAGGTATAGAGTTGGAGAAGAGATAAGGACGGCTTCTCTGGCGAAGCATGTCTATGATTTCCTTAGGACCGGTTGTAAACCCTCCGATAGCACCTCCGAATGCCTTTCCGAGCGTACCGGTGTGGATGTCTATACGTCCGTAGCAGTCGTACTTCTCTGCCACACCTCTACCGGTGGCACCTACCACTCCGGCGGAATGACACTCATCCACCATCACAAGAGCATCGTACTTCTCTGCAAGATCGCATATCTTGTCCATAGGGGCTACGTTTCCATCCATCGAGAAGACGCCGTCTGTAACGATGATGCGATGGCGTTGGGCTTGAGCCTGTTTGAGGCACTCTTCCAGCTCTTCCATGTTTGCATTGGCAAAGCGATACCTTTTGGCTTTACACAAGCGCACTCCGTCGATGATGGAAGCGTGGTTGAGAGAGTCGGATATGATGGCATCCTCTTCTCCGAAAAGCGGTTCGAAGACACCGCCGTTGGCATCGAAGCAGGCAGCATAAAGGATTGTGTCTTCTGTCTTGAAGTAGCGAGCGATCTCCTGTTCCAGCTCTTTGTGAAGATCTTGCGTACCACAAATAAAACGTACGGAGCTCATACCGTAACCGTGGCTTTGGATAGCCTTGATGGCTGCATCCTCTACTCTTTTATTGTTACTGAGTCCGAGATAGTTGTTTGCACAGAAGTTGAGTACGCTCTTTTCGGTTCCGTCCGCGCCTTGAACCTTAATTTCAGAATACTGAGGAGTGGTGATGATTCTTTCATTCTTGTACAGACCTGCAGCTTTAATCTCAGAAAGCTCACCTTGCAAGTGCTGTTTCATTTTTCCAAACATAAATCTTAGGTTATTTTAGGTAAATATTATTTTGCATCAAACTTGCTTCCCGCCTCCTGCACCTCTGCATAAGAGGGGATGGAGCGGAGCATCTCGAACGGCTCTTCCGGCGTAAGACGGCGAAAGCAGGCTATCCTCTTCCCATTGGTAATGATGATGTAGAGCACGCCCAACGTGGCATTGTACCGCAATGCCTGCTCCAAAACCTCCGGAGTAAGGGCTACACTCTCTGCCTTATACTCTATCAAAAGAAGCGGACGAAGGGAGTTGTGATACACCACCGTATCTGCCCGGCGAGAGAGTTTACCCACCTGCAACGACACTTCATTCGCCATGAGAGCGGGCATATAGCCATAGGAGGAGATGAGCAGATGCACAAACCTCTGCCGGACATACTCTTCCGGGGTGAGAGCAACGTATCTGCCACGAAGGCGGTCAAAGATCTCTCTTTTTCCATCCCCGACCAGCCGGATTCTCGGCATTGTCTCTTCACTTCGGCTCATCTTCTCATTCTACGCTCCGCAGTTGGTAAAAAATACTCCGTTACGAGTACGAAGTTAGGAAAAAACATTGTAACAGACCTGCTTTGAGAGAGTAGATTCTTCTCTCTTGAAAGGAAAGAAAAAGCACCGGACTCAAATACCCCGAAATGGAGCAAAATAAGACCGATCAGGGTCGGTATGTTTTATATAAAAACAGTGTTTCGGAACGGTTCCGGAAGCCTCTTCTCTTTTTCCGCTTTGGAGGCTCATCTGTTCAGAGAAAAGCCATAACAACCTATCAATGAGAGGAATAGAGAAAATCTCAAATTCGGGGGAAATTTTTTCTCAGTCCATTTCATGGGGCTTTTCCGAGTTAATAACTGTGAATTTTAACACCCCCACCTATAAAGAAAATCTAATAAAGAAATTTGCCTTTTCAAGGTCTTTTTAGGGCAAAAATGCTTAGTCGGCTGATATTGAGATCTTTAATGTTTTTGGCTAAACACTTTAATCGAATCCGGTAAACGTGTTAAGTGAAATCAGTAAACGTGTTCGTTGAAAAATTAAATACGTTAAGCCGAAAGAATATGCTCGTTTAGCATTTTCGCTTAACAGGTATCGGAATTTGTGTTAATAAAATGGGGCAAATTTAACAGTTCGGCCGTGCTCTGAAAACACTCCCTCCGATCAAAATAGAGAGCGAGAAAAAAGTGAGCATTTTTCGGGATGGAATATATAAAAACAGCCCTCCGAAAAGAGAGCCGAAAGAGGATATTTTTTCCCGTAAAAGGAGAAAGGGATAAAGCACAGAAGGGCAAAACGAATACGAGGTAAAGAATTTTCATCCTCTACCTCATATCGGGGGAGCGAGTGGATTGCTCCATCTCTCTCCAGGTTTTAACTTTAATCTTGATGCAAAGATAGAAATATTTTTTCACAAATACAAAATCCACAACAAAATGAATGCGCAAGATATAGACCTTTCGCACAGAGAGAAGCGGAGGTTTTCACTATATTTGTTGGGGAATAAAAGATTTATCTCAAACTTCAAGAGATATGCCATATATTGAAGATTACGAAAAAGTGATGGCTCTTATCTCCCCCGAAAAGAGTCCGAACCTCTACATACTCGGAGGAGAAGAGGTCTATCTGACATCGAGAATAGAGAAAGCGATCCTGAACAATCTGCTGGACGAAGCGGAGAAGGACTTCAATCTCTCTATCCTTTATGGTGCAGACACTTCGCCGGGCGAGATTCTGAGCCATGCCCTTCGCTATCCGATGATGGCGAAACATCAGCTCGTGGTGGTGAAAGATGCCGGTAAAATGCACAGCCTTGACGGGATGGAGAGCGTGATAGAGCGACTCCCTGCAACCACGATACTGGCAATGAACTTCGAGGGAAAGAATCTGGACAGACGAAAGGCTTGGATAAAGGCGGCGGAGAAGAGCGAAAAGAGTGTGGTGTTCAACTCTCCGAAGCTGACACCATACAAGATTCGAAAACCGCTGGAGTGGCTTATGAAAGAGGCAGGAGTGCTCCTCAGCGAGCCGGGAAAAGAGCTGCTGCTGGAGAATAGCGGTACAGACCTCACTCGCCTGTACCAAGAGCTGCAGAAGCTATCCCTGACATCGTATGCGAAAGAGGGCGTGGTGATTCCGCCCACTGCGGTAATGGAGTACATCGGTCTCTCCAGAGAGTTTACCATATTCGAGTTCCAAAAAGCTCTTGCCTCTAAAGATGCCGCAAAAGCACTTAAAATAGCCAGAGCGTATGCAGCTGATCCGAAAAATCATCCCGTACAGATGATTCTCTCAATGCTGTTCAACTTCTTTTCCAACCTGCTCATCGCTTTCGATGCGCCCTCCAAAAGGGAGGAAGACCTGGCTAAGTTTTTGGGACTCAACTCCGCTTTTCAGTCGAAAGACTACCAGTACGCCCTGCATCATTTCCGAAGACCCAAGGTGATGAACATCATCTCCCTCATCAGAAGATGCGATGCACGCAGCAAAGGGCTCTATACAAACGATACGGATCCGGCGCCGATACTTACGGATCTGGTATTCTATATTACCTCTTGAGATCTTGAGAAGCATTATGACACACGTTTTGTCTCACTTCCGGTTCTGTCCTCACTGTGGCAGCGACCGGTTTTTCCCAAATAACATCAAGAGCAAACGCTGCGATCATTGCGGATTTGTCTACTACCTGAACCCCTCTGCGGCTTGCGCTGCAATCATACGGGAGAAAGGGTCGGGGCGTATCTTGGTGGCAATAAGAGCGAACGAGCCGGCAAAAGGTATGTATGACCTGCCGGGCGGATTCTCTGACCTGAATGAGTGTTCGGAGGAGAGCATCCTGCGTGAAGTGGCAGAAGAGATCTCCCCTAAGCTGGTAGAGGATGCAGCCGACACGCTTCGCTTTCTCTTTTCACGCCCTAACCTCTACCTCTATTCCGGCATGACCATCCCGACAATGGACATGATCTATCTTCTTGAAGTGGAAGATCTCTCTCCTTATGTCGGAGAAGGAAGAGACGATGTGGAGTCCCTCATCGCTCTGCATCCCGATGAGATAGATCCGAACAAGTTTGGCTTCGACTCCATACGCCGGGCATTCGTCAAGTATCGGGATATGGAGAGACATTCATAGCAGAATGATCTCCAGGCAAAAGACTCTTACAGTAGTATAAAAGGTTCGTCAAAAGGGAAATCCTTTGACGAACCTTTTTTTCGTAGCAGAGAAGCTTCAATTAAGAGCATAAAAAGTCGCAGGACAAACCCGACTAATGTCCGAGCTGTCCTGCGAAAAATATATGCCTGACTATTCTCTATAAATATTTTACAGAATATTAGTCATTGGTTTCCGAGTAGGTTATAGTTACCGGTGGGTGTCCACTTTCAAGGTCTATTCTATAAGTTCCGTCAGAATTTCTTCTGATTGTACCCACTCCGTAGTCTCCTTGACGTGACCACTGTCTTGTCTTTGAGGAAATTCTGCTTCCCAAATAAACTGTATTCATGAAGAATCCCGGTGTTGATGGTCCGGAAGGATTCAAGTCACTCCGAGAAATAACCTCTCCGATACCCGGTATATTGATAATTGCCATTGCAAAGCCATAAGTAATCTTCAAGGCTTCTTCTTTTGAATAAAGCTTCGGATAGACATACTCTAACTGCTTTCCGCCATGACCGGTAAGAGTTCCCACCAGCATGACTTCTTCCGGCATACGTGTAAAGTCCATTTTAGAATAATCCCATTCTCCCTTCACACCTAAGAACAGATCCGGGATGTTAGGATTTGAATTTTTCTGAACTTTGATCAGTTTGAGACTCTTTAATGTAGGTCCGATTTGGAAAGGTTCCATAAATGCAACGCCTTCCCAAGTAACGTTAATACCATAATAAGATGTCTTTTGCCATACGGTGAAGTAGTCTTTCTGACCCGGTTGCCAATTTGTAGCATATCCAGCTTTTTTCCCAGTATGGTGGGGCATGATATATCTATTGGCACGAATCTCGAAGATTCTATCCGTACGGAAGCCCTGAGTGCTATTCCCCATGTCTATGGCTTTATTGATAGTTCCCACAGGATCCAAATGGTCGGTTACCGGATAGGGAATAAACTTTATCTCTGTTACCTTAGGCAGATAGTTCGGCAGGTCTTCCCATTGTTTACCCGGATCTACTTGTCTAAGTATTCTAAAGAACAGCCTAACATGGTCGTATATCACAGGTCTGTGGGGTGCCACACTCTCTGCCAATACGAGCTTCATCTGCATCTGATTAGGAACGTATGTATTGGTAGCAGACTGCTTTGTCATTCCACCTATAGTAACCTCTTTAACATATCCCCAACGCTTTTCAACTTCAGGAATTAGAGGAAGGTCTTCACGAGGGATCATGAATTCTCCCTTATCATTTGCTTGGAAGGTCTTGTCCGCAGGAAGACCCGGCATACCTTTCACAGTAGCAAAAGGAGCCAGATTTCCATTATCATCATAAACCTTATAAAGCACTCCTCCATCTTCTGTACGTACATATTCACCGAAATCTTTTTGAGAATACTGTGCAATAACGTTTGGAATACCTTTGATGATCTTAACAATCGCTCCCGGTTGTCCCGGTTCTCCCGGTTTACCATCGGACCCATCATCACCATCACGTCCACGCAAGTATTCAAAGAAGTGATCTATGGTATCGTCCCCTTCGGGCCACTCTTCGCCTGTTCTATGGTTGCGCAAAGGATCTGCCGTACCGGCACGAGCCTTAAGTTCATCGTACCAAAGCTTATAGGCAGAGATACCAGACTTTCCATTTGGACCTGTGAGGTATCTGAAGAAGTCATGTTCACTCACTTCACTGGCAGGCCAATTTTCTCCAGGTTTATTAGGATTTTTGATCTTACCATCAAGCACGTCTCTCTTCCAAATCTCATAAGCAGAAAGACCATCTTTGCCATCGTCTCCCTGATCTCCTTTCTTTCCCTTAGCTCCACGAAGATATCTCCAGAAGTCTGCAATAGTATCTTCATTCTCAGGCCATGGATTACCGGTCTTATGATCTATGATCTTTCCCGCTTTAAGATCATCAAACCAAAGCTCGTATGCAGATTTTGCATCGCTTCCGTCCGCTCCCTTCTTACCACGTGCAGGAATACTGGTATCAACATCTCCAATCCACCAATTGCCATTCTCTCCAATGCGTGGAGAAAGCCCATCTTTGCCATTTTTACCATCCTGTCCTCTGGCTGGCACTCCGGTATCTTTATCGCCAAACCACCAGTTGCCATTCTCGCCAATGCGTGGAGAACGGCCATCAATACCGTCCTTGCCATCTTGACCTGCCGCAGGGACACCGGTGTCTTTACCGTCAAACCACCAGTTACCATTCTCTCCTATTTCCGGAGAGATACCATCTTTACCATCGGCTCCATCTTTACCATCCTGACCTTTGGCCGGTATGCCGGTGTCTTTATCACCAATCCACCAATTGCCATTCCCGCCAATGTGTGGGGTAGTACCGGCAACACCGTCCTTACCATCTTGACCTCTGGCAGGTATTCCCGTATCTTTATCACCAAACCACCAGTTGCCATTCTCACCAATATGCGGAGTGACTCCGTCTCTACCATCTTTACCATCTTTACCTTTAAGGTATTGGAAGTAGTCGACCAGTTCCACTTTATCTTTTGGCCAATCTATGGTTCCGTCAAGGACTTCTTTCTTCCATATTTCATAAGCAGAGACACCGTTCTTACCGTCTTTACCTATCGTACCATAAGCATATACTCCAGTGTCCTTGCTACCGATCCACCAATTGCCATTCTCGCCAATATGTGGAGTCTTACCATCTCGACCGATAATAAAATCCCAAAAGTCTGCTTCTGTATTTCTTTCTGCAGGCCACATCTCTTTTGGATTGTGAGGATTAGGAGTCTTACCATCCGCTATCATCTCTTTCCAAAGCTCATAGGAAGACTTACCATTTTCTCCCTTATCTCCTTTCTGCCCCTTGATGTAAACAAGAAAATCTGTTACATCAATTTTATCTTTAGGCCAGTTGATTTCTCCGGCATTCACTTGTTCGACCCAGACTTCATATGCAGATCTACCGGTAGGACCTTGAGGCCCGTCGGGAAGACCAAAGTTCATATTCCCGCAAGATGATACCGATAAAGTGAACAAGAATACCCAGAAACCGAATATTGCTTTCTTGGTCATAAGCATCATTGTTATTGTTGTTTCTTTAATTATACACCAAGCACTCTCGAAGTAAACTCTTCCGAAAGAGTGCTAATACCTGTGTTTGAGATTCCAAACCTCAAAGTAAAGACCGGAGCACTTGAGAGAAGCACTCCAAGTGCTCCGTATCTTGTAATATGTCTGTTATCTCAAAACATCACTTTGTTTTCAGAGGATAGTATTACTTAAGGTAGTTCCAATAGTCCATATTGATAACTCTCTCGATAGTAACCTTACGATCACCTCTACGAGTGTTATCCGGAGCACTTTCCTTAACGTAAGCAACCTTCTTACCCACTCCTCTGAACTTAAGCATCTCACGAGGAATGTTTCTCTGAATAAGAGCATCTACAACAGCTTTAGCGCGACGCTCAGATAGACCGAGATTATAGTTTGAAGAACCAACAGCATCTGTATAACCAATAATAAGATACTTGCGGTTAAGATCTCCTCTCAATATATCTGCAATTCTATCTATAACTTCCTGAGAGTCTTGTGTAATAGTAGCCTTATCAAACTCAAAGAATACATAGTTGAAGAGTTCGCAAAGAGTTTCGTCACGCTCGATTACCGGAGTAGGAACAATCTTCTCTATAATGGTAGGTTTTTCTACAATGCGCTCAATAACTCTTTCGGTATGTCTGATTTCAGGAGCAGGTTTCTTAGACTTGCCTCCGATACGCCACATCAGTCTTGCAGTTCCCTGCCAAACATTTGCAACATTTTTATGAGGCATGTAGAGATAGTCAGCCTGCAAACCTATACCAAATCCATTGGAAAGCCACATATTGATACCGGTACCAAAAGATACAGGAAAGAGTTGCTTTTGGTCTGCACCACTCTTGTTGTGGTCAAGATCAAAACCCCAATTCATTTGGGATCCGTCGTAGTTCTCAACACCATTGTACAACTGAGTAAATGTCTTATACATATAATTGGCTCCCACACGGAAGAAAGGATCAATGTATTTGGATTCAAAATATTCACCCAAGCGCCATTGAAGTCCAAGGCCTCCCATATACAAGAAACGATCTTCTGTTTTACCTTTTCCGATCGGATCCTTTGCGTATCCTACCGTCCCTTGCAAATCCAAATAGAAGTAAGGATTAAGTTCTCGGGCAATGTAAAGATTTCCTCCAAAAAGAAGATCTCTTTTATTTACCTTGATCTCATGACCTACGGGAGCCTTTTGGAAATCCAAAACGCTCATGCGAGTCATGTGCATACCTGTCCCGCCAATTCCTATTTCCCATGCTCTCTTATGCTTCTTCTCTTGTTCGGGGCGAACTTCAGACTCCGTGTATGTTTGAGCCACTACTTGAGGAGCCAAAAGCACAAACGACAACCCAAGAATATATTTAGAAAATTTATGTATCATAATTTTATTCATATCTGATTGATTCAAACAAGAAATTAGTTTTCGTAAGTGACAGTCACTTTAGGCAAACTAGCCTTTGCATTCTGTACATGGTATCCGGCAGAACCCTTCAACAAGACTCCCAACTTTGTCTCAGTTGGATGCAAATGCAAAAAGTCTTTGTCAATATCCTTGGAGTTACGAAGAGTCTTCACAAATATTGTAGAGCCTAAATATACTGTACTGGAAGTATACGATGTTTGATTTGGACCTGCAGGATTCTTATCACTACCACTTGTTTGTTGTCCCGGAATGGCCTTATAGTAGAAATATGCAAAAGACGGGGTTAGTGCCTGAGCTTCAGCTTTTGGCATTTTGTCCGGAGTAACATAATCCACACCATCAACTGCATTGTACAAAAGATTTCTTCTGTAGAAGCTATCCAACTTAATATCGTCATAATTAAATTGTCCACGTACACTTGAGAAGAATACCTCATTGTGAAGATTCTTATTTTCGGTCTTCAATGTCAAACACTTAATTGTAGGAGGAGCTTGGTATGGAGCCATTTCACAAACACCATTCCACTGAGGATTCTCTCCGTAGTAAGATGTCTTTAGCTTCACCGAGAAGTACTTCTTTGTTCCATCCCAATAATCCGAGTAGTTATTCTTAAACTCATACTTGTTGGTCATCACATAACGCTTTGTTGGAAGCAACGCAACATCTGTAGTACGAGCAATGGAAGCCAATTCCTGATTTGTAATAGTCTTTGGATCATTTCCGTTTGTAAGGTAAGATGCAATGACGATATTGGTCAAGTCAGGCAAATAACTTGGAAGATCCACCCAAGCTCCGTTAGGATCAACTTTTCTTTGGATACGGAATCCTAATACATGGCTATCCGACAGAATAGGTCTATTAGCTTCTGACGCAATATTCGGGTTTTCAAATATTATTCTTGTCCTAATTCTGTTAGGGACATAAGTGTTAGGAGCAGATTCTGCTGCCGGTTGTCCTTGTATTGTAACGGACTTAACTTTACCCCAACGTGCTTGGACATCTTGGATCTCCGGAAGATCTTCTTTTTCTACGGTAAAGTAACCTTCATGATCGGCTGTATAGCTCTTGGTCTCAGCCATACCAGGAAGACCTGTAACGACAGCCCCTGGAGCTGGTTTCCCTTCCTTATCATATACTCTATACTGAACACTGCCATCCTTAACACTGACATATTCACTATAATTGATCTGAGTGTATTGAGCAATAACGTTAGGAGCTCCTGCCAAAATAGTTATTTCAGCACCTGGTTTACCCGGCTCACCCGGCTTACCATCTTTACCGTCTTTACCATCTTTACCACGTAGATAGTCAAAGAAGTCATCCATGCTGTTCTTTTCTTTTGGCCATTTTTCTCCTGTTCTGTAGTTCATCAATGGCTTAGGACCATCAAATCTTTCTTCCAATTCTTTCTTCCAAAGATCGTATGCCGAAAGTCCATCCACTCCATTTTTACCTGTAAGGAATTCCCAGAAATGATTTTCGTCCACCTTTGTCTTTGGCCAGTTTTGCGTAGGATTGTTAGGATCTTTTATCTGATCCTTAAGAACCATTTGCTTCCAGATTTCATAAGCAGACAATCCATCTTTTCCATCATTACCTTTCTCTCCCTTGTCTCCCTTAGCACCGCGAAGGTATTTCCAGAAGTCCGTAAGAGTAATTTTATCAACCGGCCATGGATTCCCTGTTTCAGGATCTGTTATTTTACCTGCCTTAACATCTTCAACCCACAACTGATATGCACTTAGACCATTGGCTCCATCTTTACCCTTTTCTCCTTGGGCAGGAACTCCGGTGTCATAATCGCCAATCCACCAGTTGCCATTAGGACCGATGTGTGGAGATTTACCTTCCTTACCATCTTGACCATCTTTACCCTTGGCAGGTACGCCGGTATCTTTGTCGCCAATCCACCAGTTACCATTCTCGCCAATGTGTGGAGTAACCCCGTCTTGACCATCTTCACCATCTTTTCCCTTAGCAGGTACACCGGTGTCTTTGTCACCAATCCACCAATTGCCATTCTCGCCAATTTGTGGAGTAACACCATCTTGACCATCTTGACCATCTTGACCGTCTTTTCCCTTGGCAGGAACACCGGTATCCTTGTCGCCAATCCACCAGTTGCCATTTTCACCGATGTGTGGAGTAACGCCGGCAACGCCGTCTTTACCATCTTTACCCTTAGCAGGTACACCGGTATCTTCGTCTCCAAACCACCAGTTACCATTAGGACCGATATGTGGAGTAACGCCATCCTTTCCATCTTTACCATCTTTACCCTTTAGGTATTGGAAGAAATGAGACATTTCCACTTTATCTTTTGGCCAATCTATTCTTCCTGCCAAGACCTCTTGTTTCCAAAGTTCATAAGCAGAGAGACCATTCTTGCCATCGATTCCATCCTTACCTCTTGCAAGCACTCCCGTATCTTTACCGCCGATCCACCAGTTGCCATTTTCGCCAACATACGGTGTATTACCGTCTCTACCGGTGATAAAGTCCCAAAAGTCTGCCTCTGTATTCCTTTCTACAGGCCACATTTCAGAAGGATTGTGTGGATTTGGGGTATTTCCTTTTGCTATAAGCTCTTTCCAAAGCTCGTATGCAGATTTTCCATTTTCCCCTTTATCTCCCTTTTCTCCTTTTATATAGATAAGGAAGTCAGCCATAGAAACTCTGTCCTTTGGCCACTTAACTTTTCCAAGTTCAACTTGTTCTTTCCAGATTTCATAAACAGACTTACCATCTCCTCCCTTAGGACCCGGAGGCAGATGGAAGTTCAGGTCGCTACAAGAATACACAGTCAGTGTAAGCAGCAACGCAAAGAAACCAAATAATGTTTTTCTTACCATAAATGTTTGTAAATTAAGTCGTAAAAGCTACGAGGTGTCTTGCGGAACAACCCTTTCCGCAAGATGACAGAAAAATACCTCGAAAACTCTCTACATTGAATTTATACTCTAAAATCTTATATACCCTCGAAACTATTTATAATCTTATTCTAAATCTCTACTGACGAGTGAAATAAAATAAACAATCCGGTTGCACAAAGATACGACCTTTTATAATAAACATAACAAGAAAGGGTGCTTTTAACTACTATTAAAAATAAATATACAAATCAAACAAAATACACACAAAAGAGATAAGATGCCGGAGTTATTTGAACAGCCGATTATCAGAATAATATTACCTAAACTCAGAAACAAAATAAGAAATTGATTTTATGAAAAATAAATCTCAACCATCAGACTAAAGATTCTGCTTTGATGACCTTACCATCTATTGTTTATTCTTTTTCACTTCCAATGTGGGAAGATCCCTAAAACTTATCATAAAGAAAACACTTTTAGAAAGTAAAGAACTTCTAAAGTTTGAAAACAACAATCTTTTCTAAGTAATATCAGCCCGTAGGGCATTTTCATTTTCAAGGTAAAATAAAGGAAGAAAACCTTTTCAGGGGTGCTTGATTTTACCAATACAATCAGAAGAGAGATATCCTCGAAAAGATTGCAAAAAAAGAAAGTAAAAGCCCTATCCCCGGAATAAACTTTCTGTTTACACTCTCTAAAAGTGTGCAGAATACTTTTACTTCTCCTTCTTGATATGGTTAAAACCGGAAACAAGGAGATAATTCCCTAAAAGCAAATGTTGGTTTGCAAAAAACAAAACGTGAATCCCTAAAAGCAAATCTTGGCTTACAAAAACAAAAACATGAACTCCGAAAAGCAAACCTCGATTTCAAACATTCTTAGGTATCAGCTTACTTTCGCAACAGGTTAAAAGGACTTTTTCAACAGGTTCTTTCTAAAAAATGTCTTCCTTCCGGTCGTATGTTTCAATATCACAGCTTTGTCTTATCTCCGAAAGAAAAAAGACTCCTCCCGAATAGTTCCGCAAGGGCTACCGGGAGGAGTCTCAAGTTAAACACTAACACTTATCGCTTATTTCTTTTCTTGCTGTGCCGATTTTATCTTGGCAGTAAGGATAGGTACGACCTTATGAAGATCTCCTACAACGCCTAAGTCTGCCACTTGGAATATCGGAGCATATTTGTCTTTGTTTATGGCTATGATGTATTCGCTCTCTTCCATTCCGGCCAAGTGCTGTATAGCTCCGGAAACACCTATTGCCATGTAGACATCGGGGCGAACAGTCTTTCCGGTCTGCCCTACTTGTCTTTCGTGTCCGACAAGACCGGCATCTACCATAGCGCGTGAAGAAGCGATCTCTCCATTGATAGTCTTAGCAAGTTCCGAGAGCTTGGAGAAGCCATCGTGAGTTCCCACTCCACGACCACCACAGACGATAAAGTGCGCCTCGGTAATGTCTATCATGTTCTTCTCCTCTTTTTCTCTCTTAAGTAAACGCACACGGAATTTGGATGTATCGAATGGTACGGAGATTTTTTCCACCTCCCCTGTACGATCATACTCCATGGCTTTGCGTCTCATCACTCCCGGACGAACGGTGGACATCTGTGGGCGATGATTCTTGCTGATAATCGTTGCCATGAGATTTCCTCCAAAAGCAGGACGAGTCATCAAAAGATTACGATCATCCCCTATTTCGAGAGAGGTACAGTCTGCTGTAAGTCCGGTCAAAAGGCGAGCAGAAAGACGAGGACCAAGGTCTCGCCCGATAGTTGTGGCACCAAGTAGCACAATCTCAGGCATTTTGCTGTTGATAACGTGTGTTACAGCTTGTGCATAAGGCTCTGTCACGTAGTGTTCCAGATGCTTATCATCTACAACGAGAACAGTGTCTGCACCTGCTGCTATCAACTCCTTTGCTTGGTCTGCAACATTATAACCACACAAAAGTGCTGTGACTTTTTCTCCTAAAGCCTCTGCCAATTCACGAGCCTTACCTATCAACTCGTAAGCAACATTCTGAATGACTCCTTCGCGTTGCTCTGCGAAGACCATTACTCCTTTATATTGTTCTTTATTCATTGTCTTTAGTATGAGGGGTTAGGAATCAGATGATAAATTTCTCTCTCAACTTATTAAATATGATATCTGCAGCTTCTTCCGCTGTAATATCCTCGTGCATGGCTCCCATCGCTTTTGCACCTTTGGTGAACGAACGCTTCACGTTGGTCGGAGATCCTGCCAAACCGATACGGGTAGGATCTACTTCTATCTCGTTTGTACCCCAAACTTCGATAGGCTTATCGTAAGCTTCCATAATACCTCTTACACGCATGTAGCGGGGTTTGTATGCAGAGACAAGGAATGTAAGCATACAGGGCAGATCTACTTCGAGTATCTCGTGTCCTTCTTCTGTTCCTCTACGAACGGTCAAAGTCTTGCTGCCGTCATAGTCCACACTTTCTACATAAGTAATCTGAGGAAGATCCAGCTGTTCGGCTATCTGTGGTCCTACCTGTGCAGTATCACCGTCTATCGCTTGGCGACCGGCGAAGATCACATCACACTCGATCTTTGCCAAAGCTCTTGAAAGAGTATAGCTGGTAGCCAAAGTATCGGCTCCTCCAAACTTCTTGTCGCTTACAAGAATAGCCCTATCTGCTCCCATGGCATACGCTTCCCTCAAAATGGCTTCCGCTTGAGGAGGTCCCATGGTTACTACCGTTACATGTGCATTATACTTGTCCTTGAACAAAAGCGCCTGTTCCAATGCGCCCTTATCATCAGGATTCATTATACTTACCACTCCATCACGGATCAGTGTTCCTTTTACAGGATCCAGCTTTATCTCCGTAGTATTTGGCACTTGCTTTATACAAACAACTATTTTCATGATCGGCGATTATTTTAGTAGGTTAGCAGCAATAACCATGCGTTGCACTTCGCTGGTTCCTTCATATATCTCGGTAATCTTGGCATCACGCATCATGCGCTCTACTGGATATTCACGAGTGTAACCGTATCCTCCATGGAACTGTACAGCCTTTACTGTCATATCCATAGCCGTTTCTGCAGCATAAAGTTTTGCTTCTGCAGATTCCATGCTGTACGGCATGCCCATATCTTTCTTCCAGCTTGCCAAGCGCACAAGAAGACGTGCGGCATCTATGCGACATTGCAGATCTGCCAACTGGAATTGTGTGTTTTGGAACTTGGCAAGGCTCTTTCCAAACTGCTTACGCTCTTTAGTGTACTTCACGGTCTCATCCATGGCACCTTGTGCTATACCCAATGCTTGAGAAGCAATTCCGACACGACCTCCATCAAGTGTCTTCATAGCCACTTTGAATCCTCCTCCGACACGTCCCAAGAGGTTTTCTTTAGGAACGATACAGTTTTCAAATATAAGCTCGCATGTTGCAGATCCACGGATACCCAACTTCAACTCTTTCTTTCCGATAGAAAAACCGGGGGTTCCTTTCTCTACGATAAAGGCAGTGATACCTTTTGTCCCTTGCGACTTGTCTGTCATAGCAAATACGATATAGACATGTGCATACTCCGCATTTGTAATGAAGATCTTGTTACCATTAAGGACATAGTGATCACCTCTATCTTCCGCAGTAGTCTGTTGAGCTGCAGCATCTGTTCCGGCATTAGGTTCTGTAAGGCCAAATGCTCCTATCCATTCTCCGGAGCATAGCTTGGGAAGATACTTGTTCTTCTGTTCTTCTGTTCCATGTTCATATATAGGAGCCACACAAAGAGAAGTGTGCGCAGAAAGGACTACACCGGTGGTAGCACATACGCGAGATAGTTCTTCTACTGCCATAGAATACATCTGATTGGTAGCTCCTGCTCCTCCGTATTCTACCGGAATGGGGATACCCATCAGCCCTATCTCACCCATCTTTTTTACCGTTTCGATGGGGAAACGTTCTTGTTCGTCAATCTCAGCTGCCAGAGGGAGTACTTCCTTCTGAGCAAACTCTCGGATCATCTCAAGGAACATTTGTTCTTGTTTGGTTTGAGAAAAGTCCATAAATCTCTGTTTGTATTAGTTTATTTAACATTATGTCTTTCCAACATCGCCTCTATACCCTGCTTTCTTAACAGAATGTATTTGGAGGCTATCGGAGTGGCGTATTGCAAGAAAAAAATCTAAGACAATGGTTCTTCGGAACAAATGTAACTCTTTTTCTCCATCTGCAAAGCCTTATTGGGGAACAAAGCTACCCGGGGCTACCATGCAGAGACAGCCCCGGAACTTTACAGTATAAATTATAAAACGACTATTCTATTTATGTTATGCCCAAATCTCTTCATCTGTTGGAACTTGAATCCTCGCAGAGATAGGAGCTACTCTTGTGATATTGAGCATATGTTTATAGGTAAAGTTCTCTGAAATAGAGTTATTTCCCCAAGTACCACACCCCAAAGTGTTGGTTACAGCCAAACCATTTTGAATAGAACCTCCCGCTGTCGTAGCACAAGAAGCATTAACAATAACTCTGGAAACAGAGATTTCTGAACCAGCCTTGATGATGTTTGCCTGATTATTGGAGTGAACACCCGCTGTGTGTCCGCTACCTTCCATGAAGAGGTTGGCTTTCATCATCTCAATACCTTCCTCAAAATGAGTATAGCCATAGCATCCAAGTACCGGACACATTTTTTCTTTACAGATTTCATCTTCGTGGGCTATACCATGTGCTTGAACTATAAGTACACGAGCATCCGCAGGCACCTTTATTCCTGCCTTCTTTGCAATAAACTCTACACTTTGACCTACAATATCTCTCTCAAGTTTTCCATCTTTGAAGATAGCTCCAACAACAGCATCTCGATCTTCTTCAGGAACAATATATCCTCCATGACGTTGGAATGCTGCGAGCACTTCTTCCTTATCTTTCTTCGGATACACAAAGAACTGCTCACCCGAACATATAATGCCATTATCAAATGCTCTACCTGTTACGACCTTTTCAGCAGCATCGTCATAGTCGATATGACTATCCAAAATCACCTGAACATTACCGGCACCCACGCCAAAAGAAGGCTTTCCTGAAGAATAAGCACTATGTACCATAGGCATACCTCCGGTGGCAACAACCACGTCTGTTGAAGCCATCAACTCTTGTGTCTTCTCAATAGATGGTTCTTCTATCATTTGAATCAGATCTTCAGGAACACCAAGTGGTTTTACAGCCTCCTTGATTAGCTTTACAGCCATGCCTGAACACTCTTTACTTTTTGGGTGAGGAGCAATGATAATAGCATTCTTGGTCTTAAGAGCAAACGCAATCTTAGACATCGGAGTTACGATAGGATTGGTCATCGGAGTGATACCGGCAATAACACCAATAGGTTTAGCTATCTCGATAAGACCGGTACGCTGATCTATACCAATAATACCCATAGATTTCTTGTCATGAAGGTTGTACCAAACACCCTTAGACTTGTTACGATTCTTCGCAACCTTATGTTCGTAAACACCCATTCCTGTTTCATCCACAGCCAAACGAGCCAACATTTCTGCATTATCGTAAATTGTTTTTGTTGCAGCTTTTACTGCCATGTCTGCAGCTTCTTGATTAAAGGTTTGCTCATACTGCACTTGTGCAACACGAGCGCGCTGCACCATTGTTTTAATGTCCATGTTCTTTGTTTAATACGTTATTGTTGTGATTTTCCTATATTTCAATTCAAGATCTTACGATCAAAAAGCCAAGATCAGATTAGTAAAGCTTTCTATATATCTCTTCTATTTCATCCACAGATAGCTCTACATAATTATTAGCCAAGAGACGCTGCTGTGTCTTTATGACAGCTTCTGCAAAGCCCCTTACCTCTTCATCTTTCATTCCATATTCTCGGAGCGGCTTCTTATCTATAAGACAGCCCAAAAGTTGGTCCAGACAAGGATAAACTTCCTCCGGCTGACATCCAAGAATGCGAGAGAGTTTCCAGTTGACTTCCACTATTGCACCAAAAGGATTTTTCTTCTGATAAGCCTTGAAGACCTCTGTAAAGAATTGATAGTTCGCTTCTCCATGTGGTACGTGATAGTTTCCTCCGAGAGGATAAGAGAGCGCGTGAACAGCACCCACTCCGGCATTACCGAAAGCAATTCCTGCAAAATTACTTGCCATGATCATCTCTCCCATCTTTTCAAAGCGATAGTCCGGACCATGCTCTCTTATTTTCTTGAATACATCCAAAATAATATTCCAAGCCTCTTCACTAAAGATCCGAGTAAACGGTGTAGCCTTAGGCGAAACATACGCCTCTATTGCATGAATAAGAGCATCTATTGCGCTGCAGGCATAAAACTTAAATGGCAAGCCACGCAAAAACTCAGGAATGATAACAGCATCATCTGCAAGAATTGCATCATCTGCCAATCCCATCTTTGTATGTCTGCTCTTGATCTCTGCGATAGATATATTGGTAACCTCACTACCTGTACCACAAGTAGTAGGAATAATAACCAGCTTTTTCTCTTTTATCAAAGGGATAGAGCGATCAAATGCTTGCAAGACATCCGTCATATCCTTCAATACAAACAGTTTAGAGATATCTATCACAGTACCTCCACCTATTGCGATAACCCGGTCATAATCCACTCCACGAAGATCAGACAGGATGTTATTCATCATTTCATCCGAAGGTTCCCCGAGTCCATACTTCTCTTGCATCACAAAATGGCAAGGAATATCAGCCTCTTTCATGAATGGTTCATATAAGAACTCATTAGTGATGACCAAGTCTTTAGCTCCAAGATCGAATGCTTGAGCAAACTCCTTAAAGGAGTCAAAGCTATGAATAGTAGTCTTCAGTTTAAAAAGTTGCATAATAGAATATAAATAAGAAATGTTAGTATCATCCAAAACGTTTACGATAATAGCTCCAAAGCTCCTCACGGAAGTTGGGATGTGCTATGCCAATGAGAGCCTCTGCCCGTTCCCGAAGCGACTTTCCTTTCAGGCGAGCTATACCATACTCTGTGACGATATAATCTACATCATTTCTAAGAGTGGTTACTGCGGCTCCTTCCGCGATCTGTGGCACAATGCGCGAAGCTGTTCCCTTGCTTGCGGTAGAAGGCATTGCCATAATACTTTTTCCGTTCTTAGACCATGTGGCACCACGTACATAATCAACCTGTCCGCCTGTACCGCTAAACTGTTTAGGGCCTAAGCACTCCGAGACCACTTGTCCCATAAGGTCTACCTCTATACAGCTATTGATGCTTATCATATTATCATTTTGTGCTATGACTCTCGGATCATTCACATAGTCTACGGAATAGAGCTCCACATCGGGATTATTATTCACAAAATCGTACACATCTTGAGTTCCCATCAAGAATGTGGCAACCATTTTACCGGGATGCAGACTTTTTTTCGCTCCGGTAATCACTCCTTTCCTCACCAATTCCAAGACGCCATCAGCAAACATTTCAGTGTGGATGCCCAAGTCTTTCTTTTCCTTCAAAAACTGAAGTACGGCATCCGGTATAGCTCCGATACCCAACTGAAGTGTATCTCCGTCTTGTACGAGCTCGGCACAATTTTTCCCTATTGCCTCTTCTACTTCTCCGATCTTAGGCTGAGGTATAGCGTAAAGAGGATAATCTGCTTCTACGATAAAGTCTATATCAGAAAGGTGTATAGTATTGTCTCCTCCGACAAAAGGCATTTGAGCATTTATCTCCCCGATAACAATTTTAGCCTCCTCTGCTGCCGGTTTTGTATAGTCGCAAGATATGCCGAAGCTGCAATATCCTTCCTTATTGGGAGCAGAAAGTTGCACGATAGCCACATCAACAGGAAGAAGACCCTTTCTCATCATACTGGGTACTTCATAGAAGAACGCCGGAATAAAGTCTGCACGACTTTCTGCTACTGCGGCACGGGAGTTTGCTCCCACAAAGTTCGTAACGTGCCTGAAGTGCGGAGCCATTTCGGGACTCATGTACTTCCCTTCACCGAGACAAAGCATGTGATAGATCTTCACATCCTTAAATCTCTCTGCATTTCTCTCCAGTGCATCCACGCACAACCGCGGCACGGCCGCCGCATGAGAAAGTACGACAAAATCTCCACTCTGAATGTGCTTAACCGCCTCGTCTGCCGTTACAATTTTAGACTTAAAAGGCGTTAGGGCTTCTCTGTTCATATTTTGCTGTTTTTTCTTAGTATTCGCTTGGCTTCATTCCAAAGATCTTCACTTACCCCACTTTCGAGATAGAGATACACATCCTCCGAGCAAAGATGTTCCCGCAAAGCAGACTGCACCACTTTCTCAAGGGTTTCGTTTGCTGCGGGACAAAACTTACACGCTCCGGTAAATCGGACATATACCGTGCGATCTTCTACTTTGACGAGTTTCAAATCTCCCCCGTGACTACGCAACAAAGGGCTTACCTTGTCACGTAGCACGAGTTCAATCTCTTCTGCCAAAAGTGTCTTTACCATTTATATGGGCTTCTGTTTACTTATCTTTAGAGACATCTACCTTCGCAATAGCACGAGCCATCTCTTTCTTAGCCTCCAGATCTCCCTGCCTTGCAATCATGATGCGTTGAGCTTGAGGCGAACCGGCACCATGCATAGATTCTGTACGATATCCCACTGCAGCTGTACCGAGTGTAATGTTCTCGATCAAACGCAATATACGCATACGATTTTCTGTATCCTTACCGGTAGCACCTACAAGATATTTCTTCACGATAGGTCCAAGTTCCGGGTGACGGAGATCCTGTTCAGAGGGCATTGTAACCATAAGACCTCCTGCAATATCCTCTGCCAAACGAGCTATCTCGTACGGAAGTCTCGTAATGTTTTGCTTACATACGTTTGCAAGAAGAAGGTCTATCATATAGTTACCTGCATCCATCTGGGTTCCTTCGGACGAGCAAGCTATACCGCAAGAGTAGAGTGTCTCGTTAAGATGGATCATCTCTATAAGTTTATCCTTGATATGAGTGGCTTTAGGCACCCCATTGTAGTCTGCAGCAAGAGCAGCAGCACCGATAAGCACATCGCCAACGCCGACCTTGCAACCACCATAAGACTGTCTGTGGTAGCCGGCAAATCTTTCTACCATCATACCAGCATACTTGTACTCCTTACACATGAATACGCGTTCGTTCGGTACAAATACATCGTCAAAGACAACAAGAGCTTCGTGTCCGCCGAACTCAGAGTTTCCAAGGTCAATCTCTGCTCCAGGCTCCATTTTTCTTGTATCACAAGATTGACGTCCGTATATCATTATCACACCTTCGGCATCACTTGGCACAGCAAAAGAGACTGCGTAATCCGAATCTTCTGCTTTCATTGCGATAGTAGGCATAATCAAGTGTTCGTGAGAGTTCACGGCCCCTGTTTGGTGAGCCTTAGCACCTCTTACCACAATACCATCCGGACGCACTTCTGTAATGTGTACATAGAGATCCGGATCGGGTTGCTGAGAAGGAGACAAACTTCTATCACCCTTAGGGTCAGTCATAGCACCATCCACCACAAGGTCATTCTCTTGCACAAACTCCATGTACTTCACAAAACGCTTGTGGTACTCTGTTCCCAGCTCTCTATCCATTTCAAACGTTGTAGAATAGATTGCATTGAATGCATCCATACCCACACAACGTTGGAAGCAAGAAGCTGTCTTCTGTCCCAAGAGACGTTGCATTTTCACCTTATTCTTAAGGTCTTCTGTACTTTGGTGAAGGTGGCAAAATCTATTTATTCGCTTGCCTGTAAGATTACTTGTGGCAGTCATGAGATCCTTGTACTCCTCCATTTCTGCCAGTTTGTAAGTCATTGCTACTGAGTTCATCGAAGGTCTTATCATTGGGTGATCCACAGGATTATCGATCTTTTCTCCCATAAAATAGACCTGAAGATTCATTTTTCTCAGACTTTCTACATACTGTTCGCTGGTCATCATAAGCTGTATTGAGTTTTATAAGTGATAAAACATTAGTTCCCGTAGCAGAGAAAGAAAGCTCCTTTATCTTGTTGAGTAAGTATGACTATAGGCAGTAGTCCCATAAAAGATATCTTCCATGTGGTTTTTGCTTTGCCATCCACAATCCTGCTAAAAAGTATTTCAATTCGTCTCACCTCATGCATTGGACAAAAATCATAGAGACTTTTTACTTTGGCAGGAACTTGACAAGTGTCAAAAACTCTCTTTCTGAATCTATTTTTATAATGTTAGTAATATAGTTTTCTGTTCCGGATATGGCTCTCAAAAGATTGCACGAAAAAACCACTTAAAGTCGTAACTCTAAGTGTCAATTTGTGCCAATCTGACATGGAATCTTTAGTGCTGTAAGCACCGATACTCTCTTGCATATTCCTTGAGAGCGCATATCGCATGTAGTTTTTTGTTGTAGTGTTTGAAAATGTTATTCTATTTCGCTACAAAAATATGTAATTTGTTTGAACCTACCAACAGATGACTATAAAATCCTCTTTAGAACTTGTTTTTAAGATAAAAAATCTGAAGCAGCCTCTCCTCTTTATCACAAAACGAAGTATCATGATATAAGAAAATATCAGCGCAAAATTATATTTACACTCACACTCAAAATAAAAAATCTCAACTATTTTGATAAATAATTTGGTCCCCAAACTATTTATCACTAAAATTGCAGGTTGAAAAGAAATATTTAAGAGCCTGTTACTATGAGATGTATATCTTTTAGTTACCGATACGACTCGTTAAAGATAGAATAACAGTAAGCGATTTTTATCATAAATAGAAAATACAAACACAGAAAAATGAATCATTTGATTTACGACTATGAGTAAAAACAGTTTTCTCTTCAAGGGATTATTTCTTTTGTTGCTGCTAATTGTAGGATTAACAGCATGTGAAAAAGTAGACTTTATACTTCCCGAAGGACCTCAAGGAGAAAGAGGGCCTCAAGGAGAGGCAGGGTTATCAGCTTACGAAATATGGAAGCGACAGGTAGAAAAAAAGATTATTATCTGGAATGGAGGTACAAATATTCCCGACTTCTTTCTCTACCTAAAAGGCAAAGACGGGAAAGATGGTAAAGATGGGGTCTCTCCACACATCGGCACAAATGGTAACTGGTGGATTGGTAGCAAAGATACGGGCATTCCTGCCAAAGGTAAAGATGGTAAAGACGGTAACAATGGCAAAGATGGAGAAAACGGACAAGATGGTGTCTCTCCACACATAGGCTCGAACGGCAATTGGTGGATAGGAGACAAGGACACAGGTGTCCCTGCCAAAGGTGAAGACGGTAAGGATGGTAAGGATGGCAAAGATGGAGAGAATGGACAAGATGGTATCTCTCCGCACATTGGCAAAAACGGAAACTGGTGGATAGAAGACAAGGACACCGGTGTCCCAGCCAAAGGTAAAGACGGTAAGGATGGAGAGAATGGAGAGAATGGACAAAACGGTATCTCTCCACACATTGGCGAAAACGGGAACTGGTGGATAGGAGACAAAGACACAGGTATTCCTGCTAAAGGAAAGGATGGTAAAGATGGCAAGGATGGTGCAAAAGGTAATAACGGAGACTCTGCTTATGAAGTCTGGAAGAAGTTCATCTCTTCCGGCAATGTACCGCATCCACATAAACCGGGAGAAAAATGGCCACCTGAAGCCAATTCAGAGGCAGACTTTTGGGCTTTCCTAATGGGAGCTAAAGGAGAAAATGGATCCAATGGTAAGGATGGGAATGATGGAAAAGACGGGGAGAATGGACAAAATGGAAACAATGGTCTTTCTACCTATGAGCTTTGGAAAGAAGATCTTGCCAAAAGATGTGGAACGACAAATCCTATCAGAAACAGAAACACAAACGAGCCGTGGGATTGCGAAAAGAACTCTCTTGACGACTTTTACGAGTTCATAAGTGCTTCTTGTGAGTGTGGCAATACCGACTTCGTACCTCCTGTACCAGGAACTCCCGGAGCAGAGACTCCCATTATAGACAATATGTTCAACGTTATTGCACAATTTTCTCTTGCAAACTTCAGTGAATACAGTCATCCCGATGGGGTTCTTTATAAGGTCTATGATAAAAATGGAGAGTTGGCTCCGGAAAGTATTGTCACGGGAATGCCCGGATTAGATCCGGCTTTAGCTTTTGTGGCAGATACCAACGGAGAGTTTCGCATACCTCTGAACCTGTTGCCATTCAAAGACATGGCATCATTTGGGGCTCCATTTGTTAAATATAAAGGTAAAACAAGAAGAGCTGCTAGAAACACTTTTGTTCCAAACAGAATTCATGCAAGGGTTAGGCTTCGTTCCATTTTTTATGTTATGGGACATAATATTCTTCAAATCAATTCTGCTATAGAAATTCATCGCAAGCCTGGCTCTCCTTGGGAACCCGTTCCGGCTCATCTCATAGACGATAGTCGACCACGATTTGGCAACTATGCTACCGGATACAGAATATCGAATCCTGAAGATCCGACTTCATTTATTTTAGATGGTGGTGGACATAAGATTTCGGTACCATTTACCATAGATCAGATGTTTGGCAACTTTACCATTAAGAAGAAAATAGTAGACTCGGATCTTATCCTCGACAAGAGTAACCTTTGGGGAGGAGAGAGAGAGTATTACACCGTAGACTTTGACTTAGGTAAGTATTTGGGAGTTTTGGAGGGAATAATTATCGTTGAAGTGCCGCCGGTACAAAATCTTCCTCAGATAAAAAAACTTGTATTGCATAAAAAGATCGTACAAGATGATGATACCGTATTGTTTGAAAGAGTAACAGGAGAGCTTGATACGAGTACCATAAATCTTGATGCTATATTCCCTCAAAGCAAGAGAAAGGTTACCATTAAACCAGAAAGAATGACTGTACTTTATCCGCCGTTCACACAAGAAGAGGCAAAAGCAAAAACAGTGTTCTTCATCAAAGCCAATTATGGAGGGGAAGATTATGCAGACACATCCGAAAAACATCCGACTCTTGGTGCACCAACATTTGAGCTAAAGAATGTCCGGTTAGGATCCAGAATATATGTCTCATACAACTGGTCTGTTTCTTCCGGCAAAAGTGGAAACATAGCTTGGAATGGCTTGGACAACATACACAGAGAGCTTATTGAAGATCCAGCTCACCCGGGTCAATACAAACTAAAGATTAACCCTCTATATGAGGGGAAAGTGGCTCCGATCGAAGTAACTTATAGCGAAGAATAATCATGAAGACAATACTACGGATACTTCTTTTTACCCTTATCGTGAGTGGAGGTTACGCACAGCAATCCGTAAAGAAAGCATGGGAAATCTCCCTTGGGGGTAATGCTCTCGGACTTTCCAGAATAGATATTGCAGAAGCTTCCAAAAAAGCTCATCACTACTTTATCTCTATGGATAAGAGGAGCGTGCTCTTCGGAGGACATATAGGCATCGGAAAAGAGCTTGGGCGCCATTGGGCTGTGGATCTTACCCAGTCGGTAAGTTATGACAAAGAGTTTGCATTCCTGACCAATTTGGGAATACGCTATAGGCTCGGAGAATATTTTCGTCCGAATCCACTATTTGATCCTTATCTGACAATAGGGACAGGATACTTCTACAATGGTTTTTCTAAGGGAAACCCAAAGATTCAAATTGATGGAAAAAGTGTTGAATACAAGACTCCTCATCAGATACAAAGAAAACATCTTATACCCATACACGGAGGTGTGGGTATCAATCTTTGGTTTAACGATCATTGGGGGCTAAATATGGAAGGCGGTTATCAGGCATTTGAACACATGGACAGATCCGGACTTTGGTATGCTCGTGTAGGTATAAAGATGCGTATCGGTGGAGAGCCTAAGATAATGCAGCCCAAAACGGAGGTAAGATACGTGGAAAAAGTGATAGAGAAAATCGTCGAAAAAGAAGTAAAAGTTGCTCCGGCATCTCTCCCTTCAACCTCTATCCCTATGCTTCTGGAAGGAATCTTCTTTGCATTTAACAGCAGTGTTATAGACGATACTTCTAAGCAGTCTTTGGATCAAACGGCGGCTTTCATGCTCCAGAATAACAATAAACGATTCCTTATATCCGGGTTCACCGATAATGTGGGTAGCGATGAGTACAACGATAAACTTTCCAATGAAAGAGCGAAAGCTGTTGTCAATGCCCTTATCTCCAGAGGTGTTCCTCAAGATAAACTGAAGTACAGAGGGCTTGGTAAGAGAGTGGCATTGGCTCCGAAGGAGAAGCCGGACAGCACTCGTAAGCAGGATAGAAAAATCATGATCGAAATTATAGAGTCCGACGACTATTGGAGCTCTCTATAATTGTTCGTCCCTGATGTGTTATAACTCAAAACGGAGGTGTGTTTGCGCAACACATCTCCGTTTTCATTAGTTCTCCTTTCATGAGCGAAGGCAGGAGTGAAAACACAATTTCGAGCGGAAATGGTATCTTTGTGAGAACTCTAATGACCATTTGATAACAAATGACACAGAAAAAGAGCGTCAAGACTCTACTCTTGCAGCCGCAGAGCATCTTCTTCTTCGGATTACTGCTTACCTTGATTTTCTCCACTACCGAGCTGGTCTCCCTAAAGGCAAACAACTTTCAGATATTTGCCTATGGGTCTAAAGATTTCTGGGCAGGCATCAATCCCTATTCCGGTTGGGATCATACCGGGGTTGCCGGAAACGGGCTCGACAGATACTTGTACGGTCCGCTCTTCTCGATGCTTTTCACTCCGTTTGCCTTCCTTCCTTGGTGGCTGGGAGCTTCTCTCTGGAATCTCACAAGCTATTCGGCATTCTTCTACTCCTTGTATAGCTGTAAAGTTTGGAATAGTAAGCGACTTGCCGTAGTCTTCTTCCTGCTTGTGGGAATTATGGTTTCATCCATCATGTCGTTCCAGTTCAACCTTCTCACCACTGCTATGTTTCTCTTTATTTACAAATGGATGGAAGAGGGGCGATACCTTCCGGCAGTGCTTCTGTTGGTCATAGGGGCTTTCACAAAAGTGTATATCGGCTTTGCCGGAGTACTACTCTTTTTCTATCCTCGTTTTTGGAAAAACATCGGACACGGAATGGTATTTTCGGTGATAGCGTTACTTCTTCCTGCTCTAAAGGTTGGAGTGGACGGACTTCTGCCTTACTACCGCTCATGGTTTGAGGCAATCTCCATACGGGAAGCTCCCGAACGTTTTGAAGTAGCCTACCGCTTCATTGCTAAAGCCGGACTACCGGAGATCTACGAATATACACTACCGATACTCATTGTTGCTACACTCTTACCGACAGTCTGTATAGCTCTCTGTCTGATGCAGACAAAAGAGAGGGAGAGAAGAGACAGCCTGCGCCCGATGCTGGGAGCAATGCTGCTCGGAACGGTAATGATGACGCTGATGGTGTGGGGGAACTCCACCGAAAGACACACCTATATAATAGGTATGACGGGGTATCTTCTTTGGGTGTATGCCAAAGGATACATGTCCAAAACGGATAAGATATTCACAGCTCTCTTTTTCTTCTTCTATGTCATCTGCCCCATAGATGTGATATGTCCCGTAAAAATCCGAAGAATAATACTTGACCACAATAATCTTGGAGTTATCTTTGCCCTCATCCTATGGGCAAGAATGACCCTTGAGCCACTTTTGATATGCAAAAACAGACGTTAGACATCATTCTCCCGGCATATAAACCGAAAGGAGAGTGGGTGAAAGCAGTGTACACGCAACTCTCTTCTATCTCCGAGCAATACTCGGACAGGTTGGAGATCTCTCTTATTATATCTCCGGATGGATCGTTTTCTTATTACAGCGAAGAGGTGAAACAACAGATTGCCGATCTGCCTTGGCCCGTGCGGTATGTCTCTTACGAGGTCAACAGGGGTAAAGGTTTTGCTCTCCGTTCAGGTGTAGAAATGTCGGACTCAGACCTGATCCTGTACACAGATTATGACTTCCCTTTCGAGTCGTTTTCTTATACCAATGTTATCGAAAGCCTTCTTTCGGGAGCTGATGCGGTGATTGCCATCAGGCGGAAAAGCTATCAGCATCGTCTGCCTGCCTTGAGAAAACTGCTCTCATACGGTTCTCATCTGGTCAATAGAGTACTGCTCGGTCTTCCATATACAGACACACAAGGCGGTCTGAAAGGATTCAACCGGAAAGGGAAAGAGGCTTTTCTGGAAACGAATATAGACTCTTTCCTCTTCGATACACAGTTCATCTCGATAGCTGTGAAAAAACGCCTGAAAGTGGAAGGCGTTCCGGCAAAGGTAAGAGATGAAGTAGTTTTATCCCGAATGGGCATGAAAGTCCTTCTTAAGGAGCTTCGTGTCCTTCCTAAAGTATTCCAATCAAGATGGTTTTCTTAAGTTTCGATATAGAGGAGTTCGATGCTCCCGTAGAGTTTGGTCATCCGATACCATTTGAAAAGCAGATAGAAATATCGGCTCGCGGTACTGAAGCTATCCTTTCTCTACTAAAAGAGAAGGATGTAAAAGCAACATTCTTTTGTACGGCAACGTTTGCAATGGAACGTCCGAATCTGGTTCAACGCATCACGGAAGAAGGACACGAGCTGGCTTCACACGGCTATTATCACTCCTCTTTCCATGTAGATGATCTTCTCTCGTCCCGCTTAAAGCTGCAAGAGATTACCGGATACGATGTGGTAGGATTCCGTATGCCTCGTATGCAGAATGTATCGGGGTATGCGCTCAAAAATGCAGGTTATAAGTACGATTCCTCTCTGAATCCGACGTGGATGCCGGGACGGTACAACAACTTAGGTAAACCGACACGTCCGTTTATCTCACCCGAACAGCTGTTGGTTCTGCCTGCATCCGTTACACCAATAGTACGTTTTCCTCTCTTTTGGCTCTGTTTTCACAATCTCCCGATGGATATATTCAACGATCTCTGCATCTACACGTACAGAGACAAACAGTACTTCAATATCTATTTCCATCCTTGGGAATTTGTACACCTGCCATCGGATCCTCTGATTAAGCTACCATTTTATATGAGACAAAATACCGGAGAAGAGGCATTGTTCAGGCTATCTGCTCTGATAGATCGTCTGAAAAGACAGAATGCACAGTTTGGCAGATGTAGAGAGATGCTCGAAAAGGTCTTTTAGAATACGCTGCAACACATTGCCATAAATAAAAAATCCCCGATTTGGATTCAAATCGGGGATTTTCTTTATTTCTTCAGATGTCTCGTAGCAAAGTTTAAGGCAAAGAATCCGACAAGAGCGGAGACTATGGTACCGGAGAATACTCCGATCTTTGCTTGGTTTAGAAGATTTACGCCTTCTGCTGTTTCGGGAGAGTAAGAAAGAGAGGCTATAAAGAGCGAAACCGTAAAGCCGATGCCTCCAAAAATAGATATAGCGATAAGATTTCGTGTCGTCATTCCCTCAGGATATTTCAATATCCCGATCTTGTTCGGTATATAAGTAAAGAGAGAGATACCCAACATCTTTCCCATAAAAAGCCCGCAGAATATTGCAATAGGCAGTCCCAAAAGATCCGACATGGTAACTCCTCCGAATGTTACACCGGCATTGACAAAAGCAAATAAAGGTAAAATAATATAGCTTACCACCGGACTTAAATCGTGCTCAATGAACTGAAGCGGAGAGATAGAACGCTCCACTTTTTTTTCCAAAAGACGCAAACGAACCAGCTGACGGTGAGAAAGCTTCTGAGCACGCTCGGCTTCTATCTCGTACTGACCATTGAAATCTTGAACAAAACCCGATAGACTCTCCTTGAGTTGAGGCAGGCGAACTGTACACTTAGAAGGTATGGTAAGCGCCAACAATACTCCGGAAATGGTGGTGTGAATACCGCTATGCAAGAAGAAAGTCCAGACAATGAAGCCAATGAAATAGTAGATATATGCCTTGTCCATCCCTTTACGTCCCAAGATATAGGTTACCACCAAGAGACCAAGCCCTATCAACAGAGAGGTTAGATGTATCTGTCCGCTGTAAAAAAGAGCGATAATGATGATACCGCCAATATCATCCACCACAGCCAAAGACATCAAAAAGACTTTCAGACAAGGAGGGACATGCTTGCCGACTGCCGCTAAAACAGCCAAAGCAAAAGCTATATCCGTTGCCATAGGTATGGCTGCACCTCTCATTGCCATACCTCCATCGTGAACAAATGCGTAGAAAACAAGTACCGGTATTATCATTCCTCCTATGGCTGCAACCACCGGAAGCATCGCTTTTCTAATGCTTGAGAGCTGTCCTATAAGAAGCTCCATCTTAATCTCCAGGCCTATTACGAAGAAGAATATAGCCATAAGAGCATCGTTCACGAACTCTTGCAGCGTCATCGGTCTCCCGTGATGTTCAAAGAGTCCGTAATCTCCGATATTTACTTTGATCGGATTATTGAGAAAGCTGAAATACTGTGCTTGCCAGGGAGAGTTGGCAAAAATGATAGCAGCCAAAGCCGCCAAAAAGAGAAGCAAGGAGGGATTGATACTCTGCACCACCTTACTTATCCGGAATTGTGCTTGTTCTTGTTGCATTGCGATAAGTATTTGTGTTTGTGTTATTACTTGCGCGTCACTTCAACTTTCTTCGTTGGAGGGAGAGTCGTGTTACGTTCCTCTACGCTCTCGATTACCTTGGCAGCCAATTCGCGGAACGCCTGTCCGACAATGCTATCGGGATTGGCAGCAATGGGTACACCGCTGTCCCCCCCCTCACGAATGCTTTGAACGAGAGGTATCTGTCCAAGAAGATGGGTTCCGACCTCTTCTGCCAAGCGTTTACCTCCCTCTTTACCGAAGATGTAATACTTATTCTCCGGTAGCTCTTCGGGTGTAAACCATGCCATGTTCTCTACCAAACCCAAGAGCGGAACATTGACTTTTTCATCCAAAAACATATTCACCCCTTTTCGTGCATCCGCAAGAGCCACATCCTGAGGCGTGGTAACCACTATTGCGCCCGTGATGCCGAGAGTCTGTATAAGTGTCAAATGAATATCGCTGGTACCGGGAGGAAGGTCGATGAGAAAGTAATCCAACTCTCCCCAATGCGCTTCTGTTATAAGTTGATTCAGGGCATTGCACGCCATGCTTCCGCGCCAAAGCACCGGAGCATCTTTATTAACAAAAAATCCTATCGAGAGCAGTTTGACGCCATGACTCTCTTCGGGGATGATAAGATCCCTACCATTGATATTCTCCAAGCAGGGTCTTGCCTCTTCGCAGCAAAACATCTTAGGCATGCTTGGACCGAATATATCTGCATCCAACACGCCCACCTTATAGCCCGAAGCGGCAAGGGCAACAGCCAGATTGGCTGTAACCGTACTTTTCCCCACTCCTCCCTTACCGGAAGATATGGCAACGATATTCTTCACACCGGGAAGAAGTTGAGGCTTCTCCTCTTTCACCACTTTAGGGAAAACGGCTGTTACATTTCCTTTTACCTCTACATCCGGAGAGATATAAGTATTGACGGCTGTTTCTGCTGCCCGAACAAGAGACTTTGCAAAAGGGTCATTCTCTTTCGGGAAATGTATTTCAAACGAAACCTTATTACCAGCTATGTGTATGCTGTCAGCCTGTACCATTCCTGCGCTGACAATATCTTCGCTCTTGCCCGGATAGCGGACATTCCGCAAGGCATCCAATATTAGATTGGGGTATAATTTAAGTGTCATATATTCGATTTTAAGTTAAGAGAGCCTCTTCTTTCCCGGTTAAAGCTACGGTAACTATCCGGCTCTATTTCTATGTCAGGGTCTTCGGAGTGATCGGTGAGCAGTGCCGGAGAGAGTACGATATACTTTATCGTCAATCCTCGTTCTCTCCATTGGCTTTCGTAGTAGGTACGAATCTTTCTCAACGGATCTTCTTCGTCCACCTCTTTGTCTATGTCTTCTATGGAACGGATCACTTCCAAGCCGTTGTGCCGAGCCATTGCGGATGTGAATGTATAGAGAAACCGGCTGTCCGTCTTCAGGTGTACCACTCCGTTGGAAGCAAGGATTCTCTTGTACATCTGCATAAACCGGACAGAGGTAAGTCTTTTCCGCACCTTTTTCATCTGCGGATCAGGGAACGTGATCCATATCTCATCCACCTCTCCGGGAGCAAAAAATGTCTCGATAAACTCTATCTCCGTCCGGAGGAAAGCCACATTGGAAAGCTCCTCTCTATGGGCTGTGGTTGCTCCCGTCCACATACGATTTCCCTTGATATCCACTCCGATAAAGTTCTTATCCGGAAACATCCGTCCCATTTCCACGGTATATTCACCTCTGCCACAGCCCAATTCCAAAACAATGGGAGCATCATTCTCAAACACTTTGGCTCTCCACTCTCCACGGAAAGGGAACTGCACGCCGGTACGAAGCACTCCGAAAGGATATTCATACACGTTGGGCAGGGCAGCCATATCGGCAAACTTGGCAAGCTTATTCTTTCCCATTCTCTCTACATCTTTAGCGGGCAGAGACCGTATCGCCCGGTTTGAGGTTCAGTATCCAGTAACCGCCTTGGCGTTTAGCCGAACCTTTTCCTTTCACTTGCAGTCGGAGTGTCTCCAATCCCTTGTCCGCTTTCAGCTTATGAGTATAAGGAGCAGAAGCCGTCAGCGTAAAAGCAACGATCTTGGCATCCTTCCACTCGGCAGAGATAAGGGCATCTCCCACCACTTTGATATTGCGGAAGCTTCCGCTCTTACGCCATGAAGAGGGCAGTGCAGGTATTACCTCTATCACACCGGACTCGCTCTGCAACAGCATCTCCATGATACCTGCTGCTCCTCCGAAGTTTCCGTCTATCTGGAAAGGCGGATGCGCACTGAAAAGATTAGGCAGCGTGCCGCTTCTGTACCCCTTATAGTCCATACCCTGCACACTGCAAGGGCGAAGAAGTTCGGTAATGAGCTTGAATGCCCTATCTCCCTCGTGCAGTCTTGTCCAGAAGTTTATCTTCCACGCCATAGACCAACTCGTACTCACATCACCACGTGCATCAAGGCTTTTCTTTGCGGCTGCCGCCAGATCCGGCGTGTGTTCCAAGCTGATTTCACTGCCCGGATAGAGTCCGTAAAGGTGTGAGACGTGGCGGTGATGCGGCTCTGCCTCTCTGTATGGCTCAAGCCATTCGAGTATTCTGCCGTCTTCACCTATTGTCGTAGGCATCAAGCTGTCTCTCTTCTGAGCCATTGTTTTCAGTAGCGGATCTTTGATACCGAGTATCCGAGCCGCCTCTATGGTATTCCCGAACAGCTCGCGTATGATTTGGTTGTCCATTGTGGATCCGGCAGATATGTGTACGACCTCCCCTTTCGGTGTGTAGTATGAATTTTCCGGAGAGGTTGTGGGGGCTGTTACAAGGTAGCCGTTGCGAGGATCTTTAACCAACATATCCACAAAGAAGCGCGATGCTTCGAGCATTGCAGGGAATACCTCTCTCAGATAAGCCTTATCGAGGTTGTATCTGTAATGTCTGAACAAGTGTTGGCAGAGCCATGCCGCAGATGTGTTTGTGGCACCCCATGAAGGGTGTTCTCCCGGTGCGGTGAACTGCCATACGTTGCCAAGAATGTGAGTAACCCATCCCTTTGCTCCGTAGAACACTTTTGCAGTCCGCTTTCCACTCTCTACCTGATCCAGTGTCCAGTCCGAAAGAGTCCGGTGAAGCGGAGAAAGATTGCCTGTTTCTGCCGGCCAGTAGTTCATCTGCAGGTTAATATTCAAATGGTAGTCTCCGTTCCAAGGCGTTGCTATGGTGCTTGCCCAAAGCCCCTGTAAGTTAGGCGGCAAACCGCCTTCACGTGTCGAAGAGACCAAAAGATAGAGTCCGAACTTCTGATACAACGCAACCAACGGAAGGTCTTCATGGTTTTCATGGAACAGTCTTAATCTCTCCGGCATCGGAAGTTGTTCGTTGGGATGCTCTCCGAGAGACAGGTCTGCCGTCTGTCCGAACTTCTCTCTGAATGCTTTCGTATGCGCTTCTCTGAGAAAGTCGAGCGAGGCTTTTGCTGCCACTTCATCCAGTCTCTTGGTGACCCTCTCCTTTTCGTTCACTCCACCATAAGAGGTGTTCATTGCAATGAGGATGAGTACGGAAGTGGCTTGACGTACTTCCAAAGAGCCGTTGTTGGGGAAGATGGATCCGCCTTCGGGCAAAACGACACGTGCTTCTCCAAAAAATCTGTTACCATAGCCGCCTGTACCATCCGGGAGTACCCCTTCTATCACGGCACCACTCTTGGTAAGACGGAAATGAGCATGCTGTGGACGGCTCCAGGCGAGGTCGAAAGAGAGCTTGCCCGACTCCGATGCCGTCAGTTCGATGACTGCAACATCGTCTGCAAAAGAGGTATAGTATTTTCTGCTGTACTGCACTCCTCCGGAGGAGAAGGTGGTTTCAGCCAGTGCGTTGTCTATGTCCAGTACTCTCTTGTAGTCTGTCACTTGGGGTTCTATCCCGTAGTGGCTCAGATGCAGACGTCCAAAGAGCTGATAAGATCCGTATGGGGCAATATCTCCTCTCCCGTAATTGCTCCCCTTTCCTCCGCAAACAAAGGTGCGATAAACGAGTTCTTCAGCTTTCTTATTCTCTCCGGCAAAGAGCAGACGACGAATCTCTTCCAACGACTCCAAGGCTTTGGGGTTATCCGTATTCTCTTTAGAGCCAGACCACATCGAAATCTCGTTCAGCGTGATAGTCTCATGGCTGAGGCGAGAATCGGTCATGAGTCCGATCCGTCCGTTACCCAGTGGCAGCTGTTCCTCCCATACTTTTGCAGGTGAAGTGAAATAGTAGTAGTTCTTAGAAGCTGCATCCACCCCGCTTATCACTCCAAACGAGAAGAGCAGACACAGCAATATTTTTCCGGATAGTCTTGTAATAACCGTCATCTCAATTATCTATAAATAATGGGTAAAGATACTAATATTTTTCCGGATAGCCGGGAAGCAGACCCCTAATGGGAACCGGCAAAAAAGAAGAAATAATAGCTTCCTGACAGAGAGGCATTTTTATATATTCCATACCGATGGATACCTTCCGTTTTTCCCTCTCTCTATTTGGATCAAAGGTGTCGTTCTGAGAGCACGACCGAATTGTTAAATTCAGGTCATTTTATTAACACAAATTCCGATACCTGTTCACCCAAAACGCTAAACGAGCATATTGTTTCGGCTTAACGTGTTTAATTTTTCAATGAACACGTTTACCGATTTCATTTAATACGTTTACCGGATTCGATTANTATTGTTTCGGCTTAACGTGTTTAATTTTTCAATGAACACGTTTACCGATTTCATTTAATACGTTTACCGGATTCGATTAAAGTGTTTAGCCAAAAAACTAAAATACTCAATATCAGCCAATTAAGTATTTTCACCTTAAAATATCCCTAAAAAGGCAGATTTCTTTATTAGGAAACGTTCACAGAAGAGGGTGTTAAATTTCAGACTTATTAACGCGAAAAAGCCCCATCAAACGGACTGAGAAAAAATTTTTTCCAAATTCGCGATTTCTCATATTCGTTTGTTATAGAACGAATTAGAAGAATAAAGAAAATTATCCGGAGAGAATCAGAAGAAAAAAGAGAGCGATTTCGGCGATAGAGTGTCAAGCCGTTTTTATATAAAAGCTCCCGAAAAGAGCTACTTTTTTACCCGTTTTGAGAGTGCTTCGAGGGGTACCTCCGCCGCTCTTTCGATATATCCGCTGTAACCTCTGCTAAGCGACAGTATCTCTCTGTTTCCCAGCAAAATCATCTGATGTCTGGCTCTTGTGAGTGCCACATTGAGCTTGCGGTCTATCTCTTTTCCGGCTTCATCCCGAAACGAAGAGGCGGAAAGGAAAGAGATCTGAAACGGTTGATTGGTGCAGACAGAGTATAGAATGATGTCTCTTTGCGAGCCTTGAAAACGCTCCACCGTATCTATCACAAGATGATCGAGCAGATACTGCAAAGAGTCTTTACCTACCATCGAAACCAGCAACGCATCATCCGAAAGCGAACGAAGCGTCTGTCTGATGGTCAGGATCTGACGGCGGTATGGCGTGATGATGCCAAGGCTCAAAAGCCGATCGGTAGCCTCTTTGGGATGAGTAGGGACAATGCGCTTACCTGCCGTGTGAGCCATGACAAGAAGCGTCTGTACCAGATTTTTGACCTGCTCCGCCTCTGCCCGGTTCTCCTTATGTTCCGAGTGCTGTTCTCTCGGAGTGTCGAGATAGAGTACTCTCTCCCTTTTCAGTATGGCGGTGAGGCTCTCCTCCTCTTCCGACAGAGCAAACGGCAGCAGTGCTTCTCGCTGGTGTGGCAACCCCAATGGTTTCAGCAGAGAGTCGTAAAAAGCGGATGAGGGATAAGCCTCTATCTTCGGGTGCATCCTCCCTTGAAGGGTCAAGGCATCGTACAGATGGGTATGGTTGTTGCGCTTGGCATGCTCCAGAAGTCTCTGAAAAAGCGAATGAGAGAGCTGCTCCATCCGGTGCTCTTTCAGTAGTGGATCTATGCTTGTAAGCCCTTCATTGTCCTGCGCCACTACCGCAGGGAGCTGCTTGTGATCCCCGATGAGAATGAACTTTTTGAACGCTTCTCTTCTCTCTCCATCCTCATCGACAGTGGCGGTAAGCAGACCCAAAAGTTGAGGTTCCAATAGTTGGGCAGCTTCATCGACGATAAGCACATCGAACGGTTTCCTGCTCCACAGCAGAGCGTGTCCCAGAAGAGAGAGCGTCGTGCCCACAAAAACGGGGCAACTTTCCGTAATATCGAGAATCTCTTTTCGGGATCGGCAGTGAGCCGTACGCTCGGAAAGAAGATGCGGTTTTACGGATTGGGGTGTGATGCTTTCCCTGCCTACCTTGATGTATCCTGCCGCTTGCGGTATCTCCTCTAAGGCAAAACAGATTTCGTCCACCGCCCTGTTGGTATAGGCTGTCAGCACTATCCGTTTGCCTTCGGCAAGCAATCTTTCGACCATTGTCCGCAACGCATGAGAGGTCTTTCCCGTACCGGGAGGTCCGACAAGCAGGAAATACTCTTCTGCCCGGAGTGCTTTCTGTACGATTCTGTCCAGATCGTTTTTACAGGCTGACGGCTCTGCGCTCCGTTCCAATCCGGCTGCACGGGTAAGGATAAGGTCTCTGCGCCGTGAGGTGGTACGCCCCAAAGCCATTATTGCTCTGTACTGGTGCGCCATTCCGATATTTTGACCTCCGATGCGTTCCAAGTGATAGCTGTTTCCTTCTCGCAGTTGCAGAAGTTCGGCATCGGGTTGAGCGTACAACAGTCTTACCGTCAATCCTTCCGGCGAAGTATCGGTAACACTGCAACGCAAACAGGGATAAGCCTCCGCTCCGGAAGATACAGGATAGAGCCTTAGAACCTCTCCTGCTTCCGGTACAACCTCCGGCATTGTCCCTTTATCGCCTCCCCACGAGAAGATAAGCAGGGGATGATCGGCATCCGTACAGCTGTTCTTCATCAATATAAGGTTAGTCCACGCTTCTCCTTCCCTTTCATTCCACCACTGCGGAAGCGAGTGAGGGGGCGTGTGTGTGCCGTCGGGAAGCATATTGCTGTGTTGATTGGTGTAAGCAGCCATCTCTTCCCGCATCAAAAAACCGAAATAAGCTCTCTGATAGGCGTGTAAAAGCGGATCCCGACTGCCTCCCATGGAGAGCAATAAACCTCTGCATTCGTCCCGGACATAGGGAGGATTTTCCGAAGAGTCGGCATTCAAACGAAGGTATTGCTCCAATATCTCCCAAAGTTTTTGCCCGCCTGCTTCATCTTTTGAACCGAGAAGCAGGATGCCGACCATCTTATTGCGAAGTCCCATTGCAAGGATTGCACTCTTTCGGGTAGCCGGTATCGGGAACAAATCGCCCGTAGTGGCGTACAAAAGGTAACTCTGTCTCTGCTCCGGAGGAAAGTCGAATGCCTTTTCGCTCATGAGGTTATAGAGGATGGTCTGAATGGCATGAGGCGGTTGAGGATGCCCTCCCCTTCCGGGCTTTCCGCTCTTTAACTCCAGCAGCCTGCTGCCGTCTCTTGAGAGCATATCTATACGTCCCCTCATTCCGAAAAGGGGTGCATGAATCTCTGCTTCCAAAGCAACGCTTTCAAACTGCTCTTTCCGCAGAAGCCGGATGCTCTTACGGATGTTGTCGTATTGGCTTTGTGCCTCTTCACCAAATGTTACGGGAAGCCGGGCATAAGCAAATCCGAGCGCATTTGCACAGAATGCAGCGTGAAAAGAAGAAGTGAATGAGACACTCTCCGAAGAGGTCGCAAGATCATCGAGAAACTTATTCGCCACAGCTCCCCGAAGCAGATACCACGGGTGGCTTTGCGGTTTGAGCCTTGCAAGCAAGAAGAGCATAGGATCGGAGAAATCGTGTGAGACGAAACATTCGGCTATGGAAGTTACATCCAGAATAATATCCGGTCTTACGACTATAAACAGTGGTACCAACCCCTCCGCCGTTTCCCGAATGTCGTAAAGATGTATCACACTGCCTCTTTCTACCTGTGCGCCCAAACGGTCATAAGCTCCATGCTGGTAAGTATGACGGTAAAGAAAGGTGAGATAATACTCTTCCCACACACCTTTATTCTCTCCATACGCCCAGCCATTCACACTCGTCTCTCCGATCTCTTCTACTACCAGATATAAAAAAGAGGGAAGCGAACCCGAAGGAAGTACATCGGGTACTTCCTGCGAGTTCGCTTCCTTATCCATAAAACCCGTTCCGAGAGCTGTCTCTCCGCAATAGTGCCCTATGAATGCAGCTAATGCACGTCGCTCCGTATCTTCAACAAGTTCGGACGGATCTCTTTTCAAAAAATTGATATACCTGTTCACGATGCGTCTGCAAAGCTGTAAACAGCCCTTAAATACCGGGTCATGACGAAGGTATACAAGCCTTGCGTAATGCCCTTCAAAGGTCAGACCGCTGTCGATAGTGGCGATCTCCAAAAACCCGGACAGGCACAACAGCCAATCCTTAACGGAGATCTCTCTTGAAACATCGCCCGATAACTCTCCCAACAATGCCCTGACGGCATCATGGTATCTGCTATCTATGCGATCGTTCAACGAGGTATAAGGATTACTTCAAAGCGCAACCCTCACACTTTTGAGAGATCACTTTGAAAAAGTCGTTGCCTTTGTCGTCCACGAGAATAAAGGCCGGGAAGTCTTCTACTTCTATCTTCCAGATCGCCTCCATACCCAATTCCGGATACTCCAAACACTCTACTTTCTTGATGCTATCCTGTGCCAAGATTGCAGCAGGACCGCCAATACTGCCGAGATAAAAGCCTCCGTACTTATGGCAAGCATCTGTAACCTGTTGGCTACGGTTACCTTTCGCAATCATGATAAGGCTTCCGCCATGACTCTGGAAGAGATCCACATAAGAGTCCATACGCCCTGCCGTTGTAGGTCCGAAAGATCCGGAAGGCATTCCTTTCGGGGTCTTTGCCGGTCCTGCATAGTATATCGGATGGTTCTTGACATATTCGGGCAATCCTTGACCGCTGTCTATGCGCTCTTTCAACTTCGCATGAGCGATGTCCCGACCCACGATGATGGTACCCGATAAAGAGAGTCTTGTGGAGACCGGATAACGGCTAAGCTCTTTCAGGATCTCTGCCATCGGTCTGTTCAAATCTATTTTCACCACTTCTCCTTCGTGTCCTTCGCGCATCTCTGCCGGGATAAGACGTTCCGGATGAGTCTCCAACTTTTCGATCCAAATACCTTCACGATTGATCTTTGCCTTGATATTGCGGTCTGCCGAACAGCTTACACCCATTCCTACAGGGCAGGATGCACCGTGACGTGGAAGCCTTATGACACGAATATCATGCGCGAAATATTTTCCGCCGAACTGCGCTCCCAAGCCGAGTTTATATGCTTCTTGCAGCAAAGTCTTCTCCAACTCTATGTCGCGAAAAGCTCTACCGCCTTCGTTACCGCTGGTCGGAAGCTCGTCATAATACTTTGCACTTGCCAGCTTGACGGTTTTGAGGTTTGTTTCTGCCGATGTTCCGCCAATCACGAAAGCTATATGATAAGGAGGACAAGCAGCTGTACCCAAACTCTTCATCTTATCCACAAGAAACTTCACAAGCGTATCCGGATTGAGAAGAGCCTTGGTCTCTTGATAGAGGTATGTCTTATTAGCAGAGCCGCCACCCTTGGCAATACAAAGGAATTTATACTCTCCGCCTTCCGTTGCCATAAGGTCTATCTGAGCCGGCAAATTGCATCCGGTATTGACCTCTTTGTACATATCCAACGGCGCATTCTGAGAATAGCGAAGATTGTCTTGGGTATAAGTGTTGTACACACCGCGAGAAAGATACTCCTCATCGCATACACCGGTAAAGACATTCTGTCCTTTCTTGCCGAGGATTACGGCTGTACCTGTATCTTGACAGAATGGAAGCTGCCCTTTGGCACTTACCTCTGCATTGCGAAGGAATGTAAGAGCGACAAACTTATCGTTCTCCGAAGCCTCCGGATCCGAAAGAATGGAAGCAACACTCTCTTGATGCTCCGGACGTAAAAAGAACGAAACATCATGGAAAGCCTGTTGTGCCAAGAGTGTAAGGGCTTCCGGATCTACCTTCAACATCTTTGTGCCTTCAAAATCTACCTCTTGCACGTACTGATCTGTCAGTTTATAATACTCGGTTTTCTCAGGTCCGAGTGGGAACATCGCCTGATACTTAAATTCTGGAACTGCCATAGTAATACATTTAGTGATAATATCTATTTCTTGCTTACCGCTTATCAAGTTACAAGAAATAATTGAATCTTCTACTTTTAGCCGAAACAACGAAAGCCGTTTACTTCTTCTTATATGTGTCCCAAGAGATCACCTCTTGCTCCGGCTTCCTTTTTCTTTGTGAGAGTTTATCATTACTTTTCCCCAGAGCCACTACAAGGGGAATATCTTTTCCTTTTGGGACATTCAACAGATGCCTTAGTTTGCCTTTATCCAACCAGCCTATGATACAGCTTCCCAAGCCTTCATGCTCTGCTGCCAAGGTGAGAAAGCCCACGGCTATTCCTACATCGAAAGAGCTGTAATCCGTACTCTTGATCACCGCACCTATACCGGCTGCGATGTTGGTACGCTCTTGTACCACGACGATAAAGGCAGAACAGTCCGTGGTAAACTTATTCATACCCGGAGTAAGAGGTGTCCGCAGTGCGTCGCTGACGCTTTTCCTCAGCTCCCGATCCTTGACAACGACAAAGTGCCAAGGCTGTCCGTTGCAGGCAGAAGGGGAAAGCCGTCCTGCCTCAACGATTCTGCCAAGCACCTCATCAGGGATCTCAAATTCGGGGTCATACTTTCTATGACTCTTCCGTTCCCGAATGAGGGTATAAATATCTTTACTCATACTGTCGGGGGATATTACTCCAGAGAGCGCAGTCTTGCCAAATACTTTCCGATGATGTCGAACTCCAGGTTCACTCTATGCCCTTCGGCAAGGGTACGGAAGTTGGTATGCTCCTTGGTATAAGGGATGATGGCTACACGGAACGAGTTCGGAGTAGAGTCGCACACTGTCAGGGAAACGCCATTGACGCACACCGAGCCCTTCTCTACCGTCATGTAGCCTTGAAGAGCCATATCTTTGGGTACGCTGTATGTTATGGTATAATAAGTACTGCCGTCTGCCTCTTCCACTGCACTGCAAAGTCCGGTGGTATCTACGTGTCCTTGTACGATGTGTCCGTCAAGACGTCCGTTCATCAACATGGATCGCTCCAAGTTTACCAAGTCTCCGGGACGAAGATCACCCAGATTGCTCCGTTTGAGTGTCTCGCTTATGGCTGTTACCGTATAGGTCTCATCCGTAAGCTCCACCACCGTAAGGCAAACGCCGTTGTGGGCAATGCTCTGGTCTATCTTCAGTTCGTTTACGAAAGAACACGCTACGGTGAGGTGTACATTCTCTGTACCTGTTTCGTGGACAATATCAACGATGCGTCCTGCCTCTTCTACTATTCCTGAAAACATCTTTTCTCTTTGCTCTCTGTATAATTGTTTCACTTACTCTTTCAGTATCACATCGTGCGCACCGCCTTCCACTATGGAAGTAGAAGATACCAGCGTAATCTTGGCATGGTGTTGCAGGTGTTTGATGGTGGTGGATCCGCAGCTGCACATCGTGGCTTTCATCTTGGCAAGAGTCTTATCCAGATTACTCTTCATCTTACCGGCATAAGGCACATAGCTGTCCACACCCTCTTCAAACTTAAGATTTTCATCACCGCCGGCATCATAACGCTGCCAGTTTTTAGCTCTGTTGGAACCCTCTCCCCAGTACTCTTTCACGAAGTTGTTACCCACCTTGAGCACTTTGGTAGGGCTCTCATCGAAGCGGGCAAAGTATCTTCCCATCATCATAAAGTCTGCACCCATTGCAAGAGCAAGTGTCATGTGATAGTCGTGTACGATACCGCCGTCGCTGCAAATGGGAACATAGATGCCTTTGGAAGCAAAATATTCGTCTCTTGCCTCAGCCACGTTCATCACGGCAGTGGCTTGCCCCATACCTATACCCTTTTGTTCGCGAGTGATACAGATGGATCCGCCACCGATACCGACCTTGATAAAGTCCGCACCTGCTTCCACGAGATAGAGGAAACCCTCTTTATCCACGATGTTTCCGGCACCTACCGGCACATCGTATCTGCTCTTGATCCACTCCAGACACTCTTTCTGCCATTCGGAGTAGCCGTCGGACGAGTCGATACACAGCACATCCACTCCGGCTTCTACCAGTGCAGGCACTCTCTCTTGATAGTCGCGAGTGTTGATACCGGCACCTACAAGAAGTGTTTTATCTTGTTTGTCGGAGAGTTCATTAGGATTTTGATGATGGTTATCGTAGTCTTTGCGGAAGACGAAGTAGCAGAGTCTGTTCTCGTCATCTATTATAGGAAGTGTATTGAGCTTGTGTCCCCAGATGATGTTATTGGCATCGGAGAGCGTGATACCGAGCTTTCCCACGGTAAGCTGAGAGAATGGCGTCATGAAGTCTGCCACTTTCTTGTCTCTCGGATCCACCGAAAGTCTGTAATCTCTGCTGGTTACAATACCTTTAAGGATACCATTGGGCGTGCCGTCATGAGTGATCCCGATGGTGGAGTGTCCTGTTTTGGCTATCAGGTTCAAGACATCTTGCAGGGTGTGATCGGGTGTAAGGTTGGAGTCGCTGGTAACGAATCCTGCCTTAAACTTCTTTACCTTTCTCACCATTTCCGCTTGAGACTCTATCGGTTGGGAACCGAAGATGAAAGAAAGCCCTCCGTTGCGAGCCAACTCGATGGCAAGCGTATCGTTGGAGACAGACTGCATGATAGCCGAAACGAAAGGGATGTTCAGGTTAATCTTGCTCTCTCCATCCTCTTTCCGATATTTCACAAGAGGAGTACGCAGGGATACGTTGTCCGGTGTACAGGTCTTTTCCGTCAATCCGGGGATAAGCAGATATTCGCCAAACGTGCGAGAAACTTCTTGGTGTATAATAGCCATAACGATATGATATAGGTTACTGTATTTGGGTACAAAAATAACGTTTTCCGTACAGCTATCCAAAGGAGAGACGAAAAGAGTATCTCTCTTCCCGGAGCAGGCTATTCTCAAATCCATTTTGCGGGAATTTTTATATAAAAACAGTCGGTCTGTCTGCCCCCTCAATCGCCTCCTTTTTTCGCCTGATTCAGTCCGGATAATTTTCTCTATTCTTATAACCTATTAGACAACAGACGAATATGAGAAATCGCGAATTTGGAAAAAATTTTTTCTCAGTCCGTTTCATGGGGCTTTTTCGCGTTAATTCGTGTGAATTTTAACACCTCTGTCTGTAAACGTTTCCTAATAAAGAAGTCTGTCTTTTCAGAGGCATTTTGGGGTAAAAATGCGTAGAGAGCTGATTATTAGCATTTTAACAGTTTTAACTAAACACTTTAATCGAATCCGGTAAACGTATTAAATGAAATCGGTAAACGTGTTCATTGAAAAATTAAACACGTTAAGCCGAAAGAATATGCTCGTTTANTAATCGAATCCGGTAAACGTATTAAATGAAATCGGTAAACGTGTTCATTGAAAAATTAAACACGTTAAGCCGAAAGAATATGCTCGTTTAGCGTTTTTGCTTAACAGGTATCAAAAATGGTGTTAATAAAATGGGCTGATTTAACAAATTCGGCACCCCTCTGAAAACACCCCCTTCGATCAAAATAGAGAGCCGAAAAAAAGTGAGCATTTTTCGGGATGGAATATATAAAAACGGCTCTTCCGGCAGAGCCGTTTTCGGTCTCCCAAATATTGGCAAAACAGTCTGAAAAAAAGACAGACACCGCAACCATTTCGTGTTGCAGTGTCTGTGTCTGTTATAAGCCTTTATGTCGTGAAGCATCGGCAAGATCGCCTAAGCTCCGTAAGCGGCTTTCTTGGGAGAGAGCCTTGCTCAAAAGCGATGTCCGAAAGGGGCTCTTCGCTGTCGGGGTCTCTATCAGATGCCGAACTCTTTGAGGATCTGAGCCACCCAGTCCGAGATGCGCTTTTCGTTGAGAGCTTCCTGGTTTTCAAAATCGAGAGCCAAGCCCATGAACTGACCCTCTTCTTCTGCTTGCGAACGCTCGTACTCGTAACCCTCCGTAGAGGTATAACCTACGATCTCACCACCGCAATGCTTGACAAGATTTGCAAGCAGACCGATGCTGTCCACAAAGTTTTCCGGATAGCTCGCCTGATCTCCAAGACCATAGATAGCCACCTTTTTTCCTTTCATGGAGAGTGTCTCCACGTCCGGCAGGATTTCGTCCCAGTAAGATGGAAGTTCGCCATCGAACCATGTAGCACCTCCCATGATGAGATACTTGTATGGGTTGAGGTCTTCTTTGCTTGCAGTCTCCACAGGGACAAGGTCTACCTTGTCTTTTCCTATCTTTTCTGCCAATATCTCAGCTACCTTGGAGGTCTTTCTGGCACTCTTTCCGTAAAATAATCCTATCTTTTCCATAACTTGTTTCTGTATTAAAATTCAATGAGACGCTTAGCTTCACGATAGATGCCATCCGCATTAGGCAGAACGGCTCTCTCCAAAATAGGGTTGAAACCAACCGGTGTAAACGTAGAACCCAAACGAGATACCGGAGCATCCAACAGCGTGAACATTTCGGATGCAATAGTAGCCGCGATCTCCGCTCCAAAGCCTGAGAAGACCTTGTCTTCGTGTACGATGAGGACTTTGCCGGTCTTCTCTATGGACTTGCGAACCATCTCTTTGTCCCAAGGAACAAGAGAACGAAGGTCTATCACCTCAACAGTTCCGACACCTTCCTCCTTTAGTCTCTTGGCTGCTTGCAGAGAGAGAAGAAGAGTGTTGCCGTAAGTAACGATGGTGAGATCCTTTCCTTCGTGACGGATACGCCCTTTACCGAACGGCACTTCAAAGTCTTCCGGCACGTGTGCCTGTGCTTCTACAGAGTTGTACTGCGCTTTAGGCTCCATGAAGACAGTCAACCCTTCGGAGCGCATGGAGGTACGCAAAAGTCCGGCAGCATCGTCCGCAAATGTCGGATAAACGATTCGCGTTCCCGGAAGAGTGGATAGAGCACCTTCGATGTTCTGGGAGTGGTAGATACCTCCACCGATATATCCTCCGGAGGCAAGGCGTATGGTAACGTTCGGGGAGAACTTTCCGTTGCTTCTCCAATAGTCGTGAGTGGTGTCCACAAACTGCTCCATCGCAGGCCAGAAATAGTCTGCAAACTCTGCTCCTTCGATAACCACACGGATGTCTTTACGGAAACGGCTCATGCCGTTAGCCGTTCCGACGATAAAGTCTTCGCAGATGGGAGCGTTGAATACACGCTCTTCGCCAAACTCCTGCTGCATACCCTTGGATACGTTGAATACGCCTCCCTTGTCTTTGTTGGCCATATCCTGCCCGAAAAGGAACGTATCCGGATTGTGGCGGAACTCTGCTTTAAGGGTCTGGTTGAGTGCGGTAACAAGGTTGATCGGCTCGCCTTCCGTGCTGTTGTGAAGACCTTCGGGGTATTTTGTGGACTCGTATGCAGGAGGCAGTACAAAGTCATGGATGGATGCCGGATCGGGATCGGGAGCACGGAGAGCCTTCTTGTTGGCTTCCTTTACATCCTTTTTGACCTGCTCTTCAATCTCCAACAGCTCCTCTTCGGACACTCTCTTATATCTAAGGAGCATGCGTCTGAACTTCTGTATAGGGTCTGCCGCCTTTACGTATTCAAGCTCATCTTCATCGCGGTATAGTGTATGCTTGTCAGAGTTAGAGTGTGCACCGATTCGTACACAGTTGGCTTGCACAATCACCGGACAGCTTGTTTCGAGCGCATGATTCTTTGCCTCTGTCATGGCATTCATGGAATCGAAGATGTCTTTACCGTTACAGTGAATGATGCGAAGGTGCTTCATGCCGGTGAAGTTATCCGCTACTTTTCTGTTGGCAGTCTGATCTTTCTTCGGAACAGATATGCCATAGCCGTTGTCCTGAATAACGAATACGACCGGAAGTTGCTCCCTTGAAGCTCCGTTGATAGCCTCATAAACGTAACCTTCGGAAGTGGAAGAGTCACCATGAGAAGTGAATGCCACACCTTTCTGTCCGTAGTACTTCATCGCTCTTGCCACACCCACGGCATGAAGGTCATGGTTTGCAACGGCAGAAGAAGTGTTTTGGATGTTCCATTCCGGCTTGGCAAAGTGGTTGGACATATGCCTTCCTCCACTGCTCGGATCCGTAGCTTTGGAAATACCGTTCAGGATAATCTCTTCCGCTGTCATACCTGCGGAGAGAGCGGAGAGCATATCTCGGTAATAGGGGAAAAAGAAGTCTTTCTCTTTGTCGAATACTTGTCCCATGGCAAGTTGAATGCCATCGTGTCCGGCGTAAGGCGCATGGTAAGACCAGCCGAGCGACTGCAAAAGGTAGCTTGGAGCCTTATCGTCCAAAGCGCGACCCAGCATCAGGAGGTGATACCACTTCTTTAGAAGCTCTTTATCAGTATTGGTTATAGTAAAATATTTCTTCATGGTTATGATCTGTTATGCGTTCCACTCTTCAAGATATTGCCCTATACGATAGAGGAAATTACCTCCAAGCATACCGTCTATTACTCTATGATCGTAAGAGAGAGCAAGATACATCTTATCTCTGATTGCCATTACCGGACCGTCCGGAGTCTCCAAAATGGAAGGTTTCTTCTCTATCGTTCCCACGCCGAGTATGGCTACCTCAGGCTGGTTAATGATTGGCGTTCCGAAGAGACTCTTGAAAGATCCGAAGTTGGAAATGGTAAATGTTCCACCTTGAATCTCATCCATTCCGAGCTTATTGGCTCTCGCTTTGTTTGCCAAAGCAGATACTTCGTTCGCCAAGCCCGGAATGCTCATGCGGTCTGCGTTCTTAATCACCGGTACGATAAGATTTCCGTCCGGAAGAGATACCGCCATACCGATGTTGATAGACTTACGCTCGATGATGTTATAGCCATCCACGGAAGAGTTGACACGTGGATAGTCTTTCAAAGCCTTGGCTGTAGCTTCGAGTATAGGTGCCATAAATGTAAGGCTGATACCTTCTCTCTTCTTGAATGCCTCTTTCTCCCTGTCTCTCCAACGCACCAGATTGGTAACATCGACCTCTATAACGTTGGTAACGTGCGGAGATATGTGCTTGGATTCGGTCATTCTGTCCGCAATGATACGGCGTACGGGATCCATAGGGATAACGGTATCTTCCGGACCAGCCACTACCGGAACAGAAGGTGCTGCCTTTTGCGGTGCGGCGGCAACAGGTGCGGCAGGAGTTGCAGGCTTGGTAAAAGAAGGAGCCGGTGCGCCTTTCTTCTTCTCTATAAAGGCAATGATGTCATGCTTGGATACTCTGCCCTCGAAGCCTGTTCCCTGAATAGAGTCCAGCTCTTCGGCAGATACCTTACCCTCTTTTGCCTTTTGAAGCACAATAGGAGAGTACCAACGATCTCCGCTCTTCTTGGCAGGCTTTTCGGCTTTCGGGCTTTCGGGCTGAGAAGATGCGGACTTTGCCTCTTCTGCAGGAGCGGCAGCTTTGCTCTCTTCTCCTACTACGGCTTCGCCCGAAAGGTCTATACGTGCCACGATATTGCCTACCGCCACGGTATCGCCCTCTACATGAAGAATCTCTTTTACTACTCCGGCTACGGGAGAAGGGATTTCGGCACTTACTTTTGCAGTGTTCACCTCAAAGAGGATATCGTCTTCCTCCACGGTGTCGCCCACTTTCACATTCCAAGTGAGAATAGTACCCTCTGTGATACTTTCGCCCAACTTGGGCATTTTTATATCAAATAGAGACATAATAAATTGAGTTTTGAGTGTTAATATAATTTGCTTATCTGTTTTTGGTTCTGCTTTGATCTTTTGTCCCGAACATGACCCAAGAGCGGTCTTGATACTTTTCTCTTTCGAGTGCCAGCAGGTCGGATTTTTTTAGCAGAGTGCTCAGGTCTGTCTCTTTACAGCCAAGATCCGACAAGAACACCCGGTATTGTGTTTCAACCTCCGTTATCGTATAGCTTTTTCCGGAGTTGGTATAGATATTTGTGACGGGAGAGCGATGACTCCGGACACTTGGGTGCGGATCGCTTTCCGTGCTTGTGTTTTCAGGGCGAAGCATCTCTTCCAGCTTGCAAAGGTCTGTCTCGACCAGAAGAGTAGCATGAAAAATCTGCCTCTGCTTATATACAGCCTGCGCCGAGCCCGATATTTTACGGTCTTCGATAAGCAGACTTCTTCTGTTATCTGCCTTGGCATCCACGCCGAGACGGTGCAAAAAAGAGAGCTGAAGGAGCACCGCGTCATCAAAGGTAAAGGTCTCGCACGACCCTATAACGCTGATGTTCACATTGCCTTCGTCGGTAAAAACCGCTCCACCTCCCGTAAATCTTCTGTACAGACTCACCCCTCGGCTGTCGAGGATAGCCTTTCGAGTCTCCCTCTCTACGCTCTGATACTTTCCGAGCACAACAGAAGGGTGAGTCTGCCAAAGAAGTATGATGTTAATCTCCGAATGCTTCACCAACCACTCTTCCAGAGCAAGAATGAGCGACGGCTCTGATCCGCGCAGCAGTGCAAACTGAAAACGGGAAAACTTGTGAGGCATCCGTGTGCGATCTGACTCCTCTTATCTTAGTCGTGCAGCACTTCGTGGATAATCTCGGCAACGGTCGGGTGCGGATAGACATGCTTTCCGAGAGAAGAGAGAGTCTCTCCGTTCTCGATGGCAATGCCCATACCGAAGATGATTTCCGATGCCGGGTTACCAAGCATATGGCATCCGAGTATGGTCTCATTCTCGTCTACCAACACCTTGCAAAGTCCGTTTCCGGTCTCGTTTTCTGCCACAAAGCGACCGGAATAAGCCATAGGCAGCTTCAATACACGGAAATAGGTTCCGCTCTCACGAAGCTCCTCTTCGGTCTTGCCCACTCCGACGATTTCGGGATTGGTATATACAACGCCCGGAATAGCCTTGTAGGACATCGGAACATTCTCTCCGAGGATATGTCCTATTGCCACTTCTCCCTCGCGTATGGCAGTGTGTGCCAACAGAGAGAAGCCTGTAACGTCTCCGGCGGCATAGACTCTCGGATGAGAGGTCTGCATATACTCGTTCACGGCAACACCGCCACGGTTGGTCTCCACCGGTATATTTTCGAGACCGAAGCCTTGCAAACGGGCTTTGCGTCCCACGCTTACAAGGATCTTTTCGCCCTCTATGGTGAAAGTCTCTCCATCTTTTTCTACTTTGACACCTCCGTCAAACACTTCGACAACTTTCGTATTCAAGTGGAAGCTGACACCTCTCTTGGCATACTCATCGCGCAACATTGCCGAAGTCTCCTTGTCCATCGCTCCAAGTATCTCCGGCATCATCTCCACTACAGACACTTCGGAACCCATGCTGTTGAAGAATGAAGCGAACTCCATACCGATGACACCGCCTCCGATGATCACGATGGAACGAGGCTGTTCTTTGGATTCGAGAGCCTCTCTGCTGGTCCAATACTCCACGCCATCCAAGCCCGGAATGGGAGGGATAAAGGTATCCGAACCGGTACAAAGCAACAGATACTTTGCGTGATACTCCTGTCCGCTTTCGCTTTTGATGATAAACTCATCGCCCGACTCCCCTGCAATGGTTGCCAACTCCCTTACGACCTCAACGCCCGAAGAGCTCATCTTGAACGCCACACCGGCTGTAAGCTTCTTGACGACCTTGTTTTTACGAGCGATGATTCGCTTATAATCGAAAGAGATTTCCCCGTCTATCTTGATGCCGTACTTGAGAGCAGACTTTGCGCTCTCCAGTGTCTTTGCGGAGTAGAGAAGTGTTTTGGTCGGGATGCAACCCTCGTTGAGGCAAACGCCTCCAAGCTCACTCTTCTCAAAGAGTACGGTCTTAAGACCTCCGGCGGAAGCCTTTGCAGCGGCATTGTAACCGGCAGGACCACCACCAATTATTGCTATGTCAAAGTTCATTTATTATATAAGATTTATTCGTTATACTTTTCTCTTTTTCTCTCTAAAAATACAACAAATATTTGATATATAGGCAGATCTAACCATTATTGAGTATATCATTTTGCCCCAAAACGGAGAAGAAAATGGTTTATCTAACTATAATCAAGTATTATTTATATATTTCCATAACGGAAAAGCCCATCAACAAAACATCTTATACAAGAAAAAAGAGAACCGACAAAAATGTATCGGGAGAGATTTTGCTGCTTTTTAACCCCATTTTCAAGCTCTGTTTTTATATATTCCATCTCGAAAAATGCTCTCTTTTTCCCTGCTCTCTACTTTGATCGGAGGGGTTGTTTTCAGAGGGGTGCCGAATTTGTTAAATCAGCCCGATTTATTAACACAAATTCCGATACTTGTTCATCCAAAACGCTAAACGAGCATATTCTTTCGGCTTAACGTGTTTAATTTTTCAATGAACACGTTTACCGATTTCATTTAATACGTTTACCGAATTCAATTAAAGTGTTTAGCCAAAACCATTAAAATACTAATAATCAATTACCTACACATTTTTACCCCAAAATGCAGCTGAAAAGGCGAATTTCTTTATTAGGAAACGTTCACAGAGATAAGTGTTAAAATTCACTCCTATTAACGTGAAAAAGCCCGATGAAACGGACTGAGAAAAAATTTTCTCCAAATTCGCGATTTCTCATACTTGTCTGATAACAAACGAATTAAAGACTCACGGATTTGAAATGATACAAAACAGAAGAGAAAATCATCGGCATGGAGAGAGAATCTTACCGCTCTGTTTTTATATAAAACATCCCCAAAAACGGGTCAAAAACAAGGGCTGTCGGAACCGAGAGAATAACATTTTTATCCCATGAATCCGACACCTTTCGGGGAAGAAAAAGAAAAGAGAAGCAGACCATAAGGAAGCGCTTCTGGCTCAAATGCACCGGCGACACTTTGGAGAGCATCCGGAAGGGGTGTCATGATGAATAGAGAGAAAAACATAGAGTATTATAAGGTACAGATCACTGCGTTGCTTGCGATATTCGGCATCGGTCAGGTACTCCGGTATGCTCTGTCGAGCCTCACCCCTATCGCCTTGAACTCTACGCATTTTAATGTATGCGAAAAGGGGCTATGCCAAACAAATGCCGGCACAGCCCCTTCTCTAATTTATGATTAAAATCAAAGCATCAATGTCGTCTCGACATCTTTTTATTTTGCGTTTACTGTTGCCATGTGTGCGATAAGGTCGAGCACTCTGTTAGAGTAGCCGATCTCGTTATCGTACCAGGAAACAATCTTAACGAATGTATCTGTTAGAGCGATACCCGCTTTAGCATCGAAGATAGAGCTGCGAACGTCTCCAAGGAAGTCTGAAGATACCACTTCTTCGTCTGTATAGCCAAGGATGCCCTTGAGTTCGCCCTCAGAAGCCTCTTTCATAGCCTTGCAGATCTCATCGTACTTCGCAGGCTTTGCGAGGTTTACAGTAAGATCCACTACGGAAACATCGAGTGTAGGTACACGGAAAGACATTCCGGTAAGCTTGCCATTGAGTGCAGGGATTACCTTACCTACTGCCTTTGCAGCTCCTGTAGATGATGGGATGATGTTGCCGGTAGCAGCACGACCACCACGCCAGTCCTTTAGAGACGGACCATCAACGGTCTTTTGTGTTGCAGTAACAGAGTGTACTGTGGTCATGAGACCATCTACGATACCAAACTTATCGTTGAGAACCTTTGCCACCGGAGCCAAACAGTTGGTTGTACAAGAAGCATTGGATACAAACTGAGTACCTTTCACATACTCTTTATGATTTACTCCGCAAACGAACATAGGAGTATCGTCCTTTGAAGGAGCCGACATCACTACATACTTTGCACCTGCATCAATGTGTCCTTGTGCCTTATCTTTGCTTAGGAAAAGACCGGTAGATTCTACTACGTAATCTGCTCCCACTTCTGCCCATCTAAGGTCTTTAGGATCGCGTTCCGCTGTTATGCGAACCTCCTTACCATTCACGATAAGAATGTTCTTATCCATGTTGAAGTCTATTGTTCCTTCAAATGTTCCGTGCATAGTGTCGTATTTCAACATATATGCCAAGTAATCTACCGGCATAAGGTCATTGATGGCTACAACTTGAATGTCTGTTCTTTTTTGAGCAGCACGGAAAACGAAACGTCCGATACGGCCAAAACCGTTAATACCTACTTTAATCATTTTCAGTTATCGTATTTTTTGAATGTAAAAAAATCTATTAAAACCTCATATATCTGCATTACAATAACGGAGACCCACTATTGGAGTCTCTCGTCTAAGGCAATACAAATATATGAATATTTTTCCAATCCATACTCCCTCTATGGTCTCCAATATCTGCTTGAACTACTTCTTTTTGCGACCAAAAGGAAGAGAAAGAATTTTGCGTACAGCCTTCAATCCCAGATTGAAAGCCCGACCCTGTATGTAACCGGCTGCCAGAGGAAGGATAGCACTTAGCATCGGGCTGCTGACCACTCCGGAAAGAAGCGAAGAGAGTGCAGAGGGTTGTTGCTGCTCCTCTTGCCGGGCATTGGGATCTATGGTTCGTATGCTGGCTCTCTCTCTCGAACGATCGAACAGTCCGAGAAAACCGAGCAGCTTACCACCTCCCGGAACTCTTTCGGCTACTACTCCCTTGACCTCTTCAAAGAGCATCCATCCGATGTTTTGGGAAAGATAGCCTATATTATTCTGGAGACGCATCTCGGCAGAACGAATTTCATTCTTGTAAAATCCTCTTTTGATTCGCAGCCTTTCTGCGGAAGAGACTTGTATCGGACGGCTACGGTTCATGCCTTACCTCCTTTCTCCTCTATGGCATCCTTGATGGCATCTTGGGCATTCTGCTCATCCAAATGATCCAGAACGACATGGATATACTTCTCGGAATATCTATCCGTGTAGTGTCTCCACCGAAAAGCCATGTAAAGAGCCGGTATGAGGAATATCGTACCTGAGATGGTGAAGCCAAGAGAAAGTGCTTTGAGCAGCTCGGCATAAAGCTCCGTGAAGAGCAGACTCAGTGCAAAAGAGGCCGCAGCCAGATAAAGCGTGGTGGACACAAGGAGAAGTGTGAGCACGATAGTGGCGTAAACGGCAATGACACCCACAGGCACTCCTTTCTCCACAGCCGACAGCTTCATAAGCTCTATGCGAGAAAAGATCAGGGCCAAGAAGTCCTCTTTTGTTTCCTCTATGATCTGTAAGAATGTTTTTTGCATTTCTTTATAACTCGACAAATTTATAACTGAAGACCTGCCCCTATCCCCCGGAAAGTACAGACCTAAAAAAATATGGCTTTGAAAAGATCTGCCCCATCAAGACGAGCGTAGAGCCTCTAAGCTCTCCGCAACGACACGATGACCACACCTCATCTCAAAGCCACACATAACGCAGATCATTGAAGACCTACCCGACGATCCGAGATTTATCGGATCTGAAAATATCTTCCGTATATGCCGGAAGTTAAGACTTCATAGCACGGAGAGCCTTGTCTTTTACCTCTTCATACATTCCTTCTGCAGAGTCTTTCACATCTGCCAAGTAGCGTTGAAGGTCACGAGAAGCCTTTCTTCCTCTTATGCGAGCTCCGTAGTAAGCATCCTTTACTCCGCTCTTTACAGAGTCTGAAAAGTCGGATACATCATCTATAAAGTCATTACGTTTCTTTTCATCAGAAAAATATGCAGCGGCAGCACCTACTGCTGCTCCAATTGCAAAACCGATAAGGAATTTCATTCCACCATTGCCTTTCATGCTAACGTCGTATTTAAGTTAGTTAATAACATTACTTTCTCATCTGAGAAGAGTTCTCCACATCCCCTCATTACAAATATACAAAAAAGTTTCGGGATAAGAAATTCTATGAAAGCAGACAAATGCTATTCGAGGAACATTCGCCATTTTGGGTGTCTCCACCTCTCCCGTATAATAAAAAGCGAACTGAAGACTCCTATTATAATATAGTATACGACCTCTACGGTAAAACACCAGTGAACCGGAGCATTCAAGTAGTAGGTCAATACCCAAGCCATCCCGAGATAGATAAGGATGGTTGCCATCTCTATCTGCATCGCCTTCTTGGTTGCGCCCGTAGCGGAGACTGCAGCAAAGAACATATTGGCAACGGAACTGCCGAGCAAAGCTATGGTAATCACTCTTAGGGTCGGGACGGCATCGGCGATAAGAGAGAGATCGTCCGTAAAGATCTCCGTGACGATATGCGGAAAAAGATTGATGATGACGACAAACACACTCATCGTAAGCAGGGAAAGCCTTGCAATCTTGAAGACCTGCCCCGGAACTTTATCCTCCTCTTTCCGTCCGATGGTCTGCCCCACGATGGTGTGGACAGCGGTAGAATATGAACTTATCGGTATATACAGGAAGATGTAGATACTCCTTGCGACAGCCGCGACAGCCAGTGCTCGCTCTCCCAACTTCTCTATGAAGATGAAGAAAACCGCCCAGACCATGAGGCTGACGAGTCCTTGCAACATGAGATAAAAGGATAGTCTGAAAATCTGCCGGATCAGCTTTATATTCAGACGTATGGCGGTGTAGTGGAGAGAATACTCCCCCGTATGACCGCTCAGCCTTGAATAGAAATAGTAAAACAGCAGAGATGAGCCCTCAGCGATGACACTTGCCAAAGCAGCCCCCTTTACACCCAATGCCGGAGCACCAAAGTGTCCGAAGATAAGGACGTAATCGAGCACGATGTTTACCACTGCCATGATGAAAGCATTATAGGTAAGCACTTTCGTTTTCCCTATACCTATGTAAAACGCACGGTATGTGGTGGACTGAAAAGCAAGAACAAAGCCCCAAATACGCCACTGCCAATATTCGGTGGCAACGTCTGCAACGTCCGGACTTTTAAGGAGCGCATAAAACATGGACTCCCCAAAGATGTAACAGATAAAGAAGGAAAGCTGAGCAGCAATAAGAAGCAAAAGGGAGCTTTGTCCGAATACTCTTCCTATCTCGTCCCGCCGACCTTCTCCGAATCGCTTGGATACCAAAATCTGTGTTCCGGCTCCAAGTCCGAAGCCCAAAGTGAATACGCAATAATATGCCATGACTGCCATGGCGGATCCACCCATAGCCACTTCGCCTATTCGCCCCATAAATGCAGTATCGGTTATCCCTACAATATTTTGCGCAATGAGGGATACAAATACGGGGGATGCTATTTTCAGAATATGCTTTACGGATGCCATCTACTCTCTATTCGCAATCTCCCGGTGATACAACTCCAATATCCGATCGGCACATTCCTGAACCTCTTCTGCCGTTTCCAGCTTGCCGACATCCACCCGATACTTTGCCTGCAGATAGACAGGCTCTCGAAGTGCAAGTTTTTCTTTCACAAACAGAGCAATCTCCTCGGCAGTTTTGAGTGCCACCGCGGGTCGGGTATGGCGATAACGATACAGACGGGCAGAAAGAATATCCAAAGGACACTCCAGATAAACCACCACTCCGTTGTCCAATAGCTGTTTCATGCAGTCCTTATAGCAGGGAGCTCCTCCCCCGGTCGCTATCACAGAACACTCATGCGCCATCACTTCCTGCACGATGGCGTATTCTCTCTCTCTGAAATAAGCTTCTCCATGGGAGGTTATGAGGTCTGAAATGGTTGTCCGAAAGCGATTCTCCAAAAGAAGATCCGTATCCATAAATCGGTAAGAGAGCTTTTCTGCTAAGACCCGACCCAATGTACTCTTGCCTACTGCCATAAATCCGACAAGGATCAATGGCGGCAGTGGTTGATATCCATTCTCTTCCGAAACATACTTTGCCATAGCTCTATTCTTCACAAAAAGAGCTACAGCTAAGCAATCTTAGAGATTGCAACCGTAGCTCTTCTTTTCAGGTAGAAATCTTTTCAGTAAAGACTCAACCTTGTTAACTTAAATGGTATTGCTCTATATATAACAAATGTCGCTTCAAACAGGTACTTACGCCGTAATACGCAACGCTCTACCAATCTTGAGAGTTGTTTTTGGCGTTATACCGTTAAGCCTACAAATTTTATTTACTGACGTGCCGTACCTGGAGGCTATCTCGGATAAAGTATCTCCGTTTCTCACTCGGTGTACGACAATATTCTTGCTTGTAGAGGATGCCGAAGACTTTCGAGATGAAGCCAAAGCATTACCTCCCGCTTTATGTCTTCCTTTTACAAAAGTAAAGACATCACTGTGAGGAACTCCCGTTGAAAAGTCTATGATAAGCTCCGGATTGATAGGAATACCCATGAAACGTGTTTCAAAGTGCAAGTGAGGACCTGAACTTCTTCCGGTATTGCCTCCAAGAGCTATCACATCTCCTGCTTTCACCACTTGATCTTCCGTTACAATGGCGCGAGAAAGGTGTCCATATACAGTTTCCAAGCCATTAGGGTGTCTTACCACAACGTAGTGTCCGTATCCTTTCCTTTCATAGTTCACCATGCGAACCTTTCCATCGAATGCAACACGAACAGAGTCTCCAATACTGAGACCAATATCTATTCCGTAATGCATACGGCGGTATCTTTTACGATATCCGTAGCGTGAAGTTACACGCATACTTTCGTTTCCTAAAGGAGAAGTGAATTGGGTACAATCTATGTCGTACGTATCGGGAATTGCCGTAATAGCTGTTCCGATTATTGGATTTACAGACTTCGAGTGCCAAGAGTTTTCACCGTAAATATCCATTGCGGGAAAATCGAGTCGTTCTCTTTCAAGCTCCATTGCGATAGATTCTTCTATGGCTTTATTGAGCTCTTTTGTTCTTCTAATGTCTTTAGTTTTAAGGTTATCTGCCATCGCAAGAGAGTCTTTTCCCATCTGCTTTTGAATGGCAGTCTCGATAGATTTTATCGGATCCTGATTAACCTTATTTCCTCCCGGTGGCGCTTGAGCCGACACAAGTCCATGGAATGAAAGCCATGCCACGGCTGTAAGGAGACATCGGTAATTCAAATGTCGCATATAAATTTGTGCTGTTAAACCATCTATTCATAACCACGAAAGCAGAGCTATTTTCAGCCATGTCCTTACTTTAACCGACTTCAAAAGCACTACTTTTTCGACAAATATACCTTTTAACTGCAAAAGAATCAAACAATTCCGCTCCAAAAATCATTATTTAACATGACAAAAGGGGACGCCCAAAATAAAATAAACCACCCCAAAATACTATTAGTAAAAACGTTACAAATGATTTCTATATTGAGCAGAGATTACAAGCAAACAATCTTTAACACTCCGAATACCAATATATAAATAGGAGAGTATCTCCACCGAAAAGTTTCTCCAAGAGCAGACAAAGCGACAGTCCGAAAGAACGGAGCGACAAAAATACTCCGGGACACCCTCGAATACCCTTGAAATAGTCCCGAAAAGACAAAAAGAAGTGGGCTAAAGGCATTATTTTTATAACATTAGACTGAGTTTAAGAAGTAATTATTATCTTTGCGTCAAAGTATGGCATTTTCAAACCTAAGATGGACAATGATTTTGCCTATATCCGTTAGGAAAATACAGAATATATTATCGCCTAAAAATAGATAAGAAGGTAACAAACAATAACTTTTTAACATCACAAAGTAATGAGAAAGATTGGACTTTATCTTGCTCTTCCGTTGTTTTTAGCAGTAGGTGCTCAAGCACAGACAAAAGAAGAACTTATTAAGGAAGAAGCTCTAAAGATTAAAAAAGAGATTAAGCAAAACTACTCTAACTGGAGTATAGGTATCTATGGTGGTTTACCATTTACTCAAGGTGGAGATATGGCAACACTTGCTCACGACAAGATCCACTTTGGTTACATGGGTGGCTTGCAATTGGGTTACCAATTCAATCCATTCTTCGGTCTTAGCCTTACAGGTCAGTACGGAAACGCTCCTGCAGGCGCAAAGAAAGAAGAAATGCAATACAGAGTAATGCCTAACGGTCAGACATTCTATGGCGATATGAGCAAAGCTCCTGCTGAGTCTATGCTTTTCAAGGATGTTTATTCTAAGATCGTACACATGGGTGGAGGTTTGCACTTTGACTTCAACGTGGCTCCTCTATTCGCCCCTGGTGCAAACCGCAAGGTGGCTCTTATCCTAAGCCCTGCTGTTTATGCTTACAAGTTTTCTCCTACACTTCACAAGGTTAGCGACAATGCGAAGTTCAACACTTCGGATCTCAAGAACGACCTCACTCTAGCTCTTGGTGGAGATCTTGACTTCCGTGTTCGCGCAAGCAAGCATGTAGACGTAATGCTTAAGGCAGGTACTGCTTGGATCCAAAACAACAACAACTTCGACGGTATCGACAATACAGGTACTAAACTTCGTTATGGTGTTGTAGGTCAAGTGGCTCTTGGCGTTGTTTACAAGATCGGTAACACAAACAAGGAAGACAATATCCTTTACGCTCCTGTTGGTTCAGCTATCAAGAAGATGGCTACAGACAGAGTGAACGAACGTCTTGAAGCTGAGCGCATCGCTCGCGAAAAAGCAGAAGCTGAACGTTTGGCTCGCGAAAAGGCAGAAGCTGAAGCAGCTGCTCGTAAGAGAGCTGAAGAAGAAGCTGCTCGCAGAAAGGCAGAAGAAGAAGCTCGTTTGGCAGCTCTTGCAGCAGTTAAGTTTGACCTTCCAACAGTACACTTCAACAGAGGTTCACACAGAATCGATGTTAGAAAGTACAAGAACGAATTGGCAACAATCGTATCTACATTGAAGGAAAACCCAACTGTAGAATTTGTTATCACAGGTTTCTGCGACCACACAGGTACTGAAGCTCTTAACAACAAACTTGCTATCAACCGTGCAGAAGCCCTTAAATCATATCTTGCTAAACAGGGTGTAGATGTATCTCGTATCACTACTGCAGGTCAAGGTAAAGACCCTGTTCTTACAGGTAAGGACGCTCTTTCTATCAAGGCAAGAAGAGTTGAGGTGAAGAACTAATACTTCTTTGATCCCGACTAAGTAAATAAAATGAACGGCGGTAAGTGGTTTCACTTACCGCCGTTCCTCTTTATATATCCTCCGACACGCATAGAACAGACTCGCTTTCTCCCATATTTATAAAAATTCTGCCGTTAAAGCATAGAAAACAACTGAAAATAAGAATAGGCATTTCGCAATCGAACAAAAAAGAGAACACTACTATAAAGACAAGAGAGAACCGAGAAAAGAAGCAGACAACCCTTAACCCAACATACAAAATCTACCATTGAAAGGCAAAACAGAGCTAAAGAGAGAAGAGCGTAATCATTAGTCCAAGACAAAAGAGTCTCTATCAAAGGAAAAGAGACTACCGAGGACAGAAACGGACAACCCTTAACCCAACATACAAAATCTACCATTGAAAGGCAAAGCAGAGCTAAAGAGAGAAGAGCGTAATCATTAGTCCAAGACAATAGAGCATCTATCAAAGGAAAAGAGACAACCGAAAACAGAAGCGGACAACCCTTAACCAAACACACAAAATCTACCATCAAAAGATAAAACAGAGCTAAAGGGAGAAGAGCGTAATCATTAGTCCAAAACAAAAGAGTCTCTATCAAAGGAAAAGAGACTACCGAGGACAGAAACAGACAGCCCTTAATCCAACATACAAAATCTACCATTGAAAGGCAAAGCAGAGCTAAAGAGAGAAGAGCGTAATCATTAGTCCAAGACAATAGAGCATCTACTCAAAGAAGAAAAGACAACCGAAAACAGAAACGGACAGCCCTTAACCAAACACACAGAATCTATCATGAAAAGGTAAACAGAGCTAAAGGGAGAAGAGCGCAATCATTAGTTCAAGATAAAAGAGCATCTATCAAAGAAAAAGAGACAACCGAGAACAGAAATGAATAACCCTTAACCCAACACACAAAATCTACCATCAAAAGATAAAATAGAGCTAAAAGGAGAAGAGCGCAATCATTAGTCCAAGATAAAAGAGCATCTATCAAAGAAAAAGAGACAACCGAGAACAGAAGCGGACAGCCCTTAACCCAACACACAGAATCTATCATGAAAAGGTAAAACAGAGCTAAAGGGAGAAGAGCGTAATCATTACTCCAAGACAAAAGAGTATCCATCAAAGGATAAAAGACAGCGGAGAATAGAAAGGGACAACCCTTAACCAAACACACAAAATCGACCATCAAAAGATAAAACAGAGCTAAAAGGAGAAGAATGTAGAACTTTGCTCAAGACAAAAGAGCATCTATCAAAGGAAAAGAGACAACCGAAAACAGAAACGGACAGCCCTTAACCAAATACGAGAAATCTACCATTAAAAGACAAAACAGTGCTAAAGAGAGAAGAGCGTAATCATTACTCCAAGACAAAAGAGCATCTACTCAAAGGAGAAAGCATTATCGTAAAGAAAAATGGAGAAGCCTCAACCGATGGAGAGCAACCTTGTTAAAGAGTAAAATGTTACCGAAGAGCAGAACAAATAACCCCAAACCGGTGATAAACACAACACATTAAGGGAGATATTGACTTGTGAAAAATCCATTGCAATCTCCCCTTTTAGCGCACTGCACTACCATTATTGAGCCTCCTCTTAAAAGCCAAGAATGGTGCCCCAACCAGATCTGTTTCTTGGAAAAGCCATCTCAAAATCTCCAAACGAGACGAAAAAAGAGAGCCGTTTCGCACATCTCGATACCCGGACTGTCGCTTTCAATTTTGTGAAGCATTGTAAGCAGCGTCAAGGCCTTGCACCTCTCAATATCCGTCTATTCCCTCCAATCTTTTAAGATACTGCTATCAACAGCAAAGCCTCCCTCTCTCCTATATCTCGATAGCACCTCAAGCAGGGTCGATTAACACAAAAAAGCCCTCTCTTTACACCTCTCGGCTCTTCCCTCTTGGCATCAAAAATATCATGCTTTCACAGCCGGTTACACAACCCCATATAATCACCCCTCAACCGTACCACATAGGCACTTTTTTCACAAGAATAAAAGGGGGCAGAAGAGGATGTTTTATATAAAAATAGAGCTGCTCCAAAATAGAGATTTGAACCTCTCAGAGATGACTTAAAAACAGAAATAATTCCTCTATCAGTCATAAAATACTACAAAACAAATCGTTACAAATGAGCCCGAATTTGAGAAAAAATTTTTCTCAGTCCATTTCATGGGGCTTTTTCGCGTTAATTGGTGTGAATTTTAACACCCATGCTCGCAAATATTTCTTAATAGAGAAATCTGCCTTTTTAGGTGCTTTTTAGAGCAAAAACAGATAGAAGGCTGATTATTAGAGTCTTAACGATTTTGGTTAAACACGTTAATCGAATCCGGTAAACGTGTTTAATGAAATCACTAAACGTGTTCGTTGAAAAATTAAACACGTTAAGCCGACAAAATATGCTTGTTTAGCGTTTTGGCTTAACAAGTATCGGAATTTGTGTTAATAAAACAACCCAAATTTAACAGTTTGGTCGTGCTATGAAAACGACACCTCCGATCAAAATAGAGAGCAAGAAAAAAGTGGGCATTTTTCGGGATGGAATATATAAAAATAGAGAGCCGTTCGCCCTCTATCCGGAACAATATTTCTGCTCTTTTCTTTTGGAAAATTTTCCCAATCCGGAGAAGCATTTTATCCCCCACATCTTCCTCTCCGACGAAGCGAGTCTGACAACACTTACTCCTCTATCTCGAACAGCAGTTTACTCGGATTGACAAAGTAGAGATGCCCCGTAGCTCTCGTTACAGCCGTATAGAGCCAACGGTAGAAATCCAGCGACATCATCTCCTCCGTAAGATAACCGATGTAGACATAGACATCTTTCCACTGCCCTCCCTGCGATTTGTGGCACGTCATGGCGTAGGCATACTTCACTTGCAGAGCGTTCAGATAGGGGTGTTGTCGCATCACCGGATAGAGTTGCGCCTTAGTGGTCAGCTCCGGATAGTCTTGCCGCACTTCATCGAACAGTTCCTGCCGCTGCTCCGGAGAGAGTGCGGGAGAAGCATTGAGCAGACTGTCCATGATCACTTTTGCTTCAAACTGCTCTTCCGTTTCGGTTTCGAGTGTCACGTCCGCAAAGGTAAAGTTGTAGAGTTCTCGCACTTTTCCGAGTCGCTTTACGGTAAGCACCTCTCCATTTGCAGAGAATCGGGTGGGGGTTCGTCTCTGTTTTTCCTCTTCGCATCCGGGAAAATAGAAGTAGTTGTTCCGCGCCACCATGAGACGCTCACCCTGAACAAGAGCGGTCTCATAGTCGAACTGCCGACGGCGTATCTCTACATTAAACGCTTCGGCATCCTTATTGGAGCGAGTAACGACCACTACATCGTCCACCGAATGATCCCTCATGGAGCGATCCAGAGCCTCAGGCAGCTCCTCCCCTCTAAGTATCGACACATCTCCGTCTTTCTGTGGAACGAATGGTATAGGCGAGAGTGGCGGAACGTGTTCCGTGCTTCCCGTAGCCGAAAGCTCCTGTTGCAACAGCAGGATGTGATCTCTAAGGAGTGCACCCAAACGGACAATATTGCTCTGCTCAGCCTGACGAACGATGTCCGTAAGCACGGCGGAGTGAACCTCCGAACAGTAAGCCTTCAAAAATTCGACATCCAAAGCCGGACTGATGGTAGTACCCACCGGAGGAAGCTGAGCATCATCTCCGATGAAGACAACCTTTGAACCGGGTGTGGAGAATACAAAATCCAGAAGATCCTCAAGCAGTCTGCCCGATCCGAACATCCCGGACACATCCTCTTCGTTCCCTATCATCGAAGCTTCGTCTACGATAAACACCGTTCCCTCCGGATAGCTGTTTCTGTCTTTGTCAAACCTTTCTTCCAAAAACGAAACCCTTTTCTGCCTGTATATAACCCTGTGAATGGTGTATGCCGATGCAGAGCAATATCCTCCGAGGACCTTTGCCGCCCTTCCGGTCGGAGCCAGTAAAACCACCGGTTTATAGTAGAAAAGCAGCGTCCTGCAAAGAGCTCCCACAAGACTGGACTTGCCTGTCCCCGCATACCCTTTGAGAACAAAAAGAGCTCCATCCGGCGCATTCTCAAAATAGGAAAGCAGTGAGGAAAGAGCCTTTTTTTGAGAAGAAGACATCTCATGTCCAAAAAAATGGTTAAATTGGAAGCCAAAACCGGAAGGCAAAATCATAGGATACTATTTTTTAATTCAAGACCCTTTAAGGATTGGAATAAGTTTACTACTTTTGTCTTTGGATGTCAAAAAAAGAGACTCCCTCGGAAAGAACAAAAATAAACAATATACACGCCGCATGAAAGTAATAGTCAAAATTTTATTGGTAGCCGCCATCGTTGGCTTGGCTTACGTGTCTGCTATGAGTATTCTCACGCCTATCAACTTCAAAAAGAAAAAGACCGAACGTGAGAAACCTATTATCGAGAGACTGATAGACATTCGTACAGCACAGATCTCTTTTAAGACACAATACAACAGACATGCCGCTAATTTTGCGGAGCTGGAAGACTTCCTGAACAATGGACGTATTCCTACTGTTTTGAAAGAGGGTGAACTTACAGAAAAACAACGTGAAGACGGTCTTACAGAAGCATCTGCAGCCGCCATCACAGCCAAAGCTCGTGCAACAGGAAACTGGAAAGAAGCAACAGAAAAAGGTCTTGTGTATGGAGAAAACAAGTATTTCCTTCGTGATACCACTTGGGCAAATGCGAAGCTTGCTCTTTTCGGAGAAAATTTTGACGTCTCTTCCATCGGCATAGTTCCGGGAACAAACGCCAGCTTCAAAATGGATACTGCAAGTGTTAAGACCGCTTCCGGTTTCGACATCCGTATCTTTGAAGCCTCTGTGGACTACGATGTATACTTGGGAGACCTCGATAAGCATCAGCTTAAGAACCTTAAAGACAGAACTGAAAAGTTGGAAAAGTTCCCTGGTCTAAAGGTTGGTTCTCTTGTTGAAGTCAACAACTACGCAGGAAACTGGGAAAAAGAATTCTAATGAGATTGCTTATCACATACATTGGTATATGGTAGAGTTAGCGGATATACATCCACAAAAGTCTCAACAACTTCATACGTCCATCCGCATCACAACGGATGGACTTTCTTTTTATGCGAGAGACAAAGAGAGCTCGGCTCTTTTGGTCTCTTTCAGCACTCCTTTTCCCGAAAGCACGCTATCGCTCTCTCTTTCGGAGCAAGTAAAGGAAGTGCTGTTCCTGCACACTCCCCTCTCACTGCCTTTCCACTCCACAAAAATCTTCGTGGAGCCTTTAGAGGTAATGCTGATGCCGGAAGAGCTGTCTCAGAAAAGCACTTTGGGCTTTACTCAACACGCTCTGACGGAAGACGCAGAAGAGAAAAAAGAGCTGATCTTACGCATACCGCACAACGGCGGAATGGCGATGAGCTTCTCCATGGACGAACCTCTTTACAGCCTCGGACTGCGCTCTTTTTCCAATCCAAGCTATCATCATATCCTTGCGGAGCTTATCCGACAATCGGTGGAAGCCTCTCTGACGACCGGTTCAAAGGTGGTACACGCCGCTTTTTCCGGCGGCAGTCTGAACGTTGCAGCCGCGGAACAGGGGAAGTTGCTACTTGGAAACAGTGTCATTGCTCCCCGTGCAGAAGATGCCATATACCATCTGACACGAATATGGAGAGGCTTGGGAATGAATGCACATAACGATTCGCTGACGCTTTGGGCGGAAGGAGCAGACAGCCCGACCCTCTCTCTTTACTTCGGCGAAAGGATAAAAGAGTACACGGCACACACCTCTCCCGAAGAGATATGCCACCTTTATCTGCAATAAGAACATGAGAATAATACGCGGAAAATATGGCAAACGTCGCTTTGAAGTACCTTCCGGGTTCAAAGCTCGTCCTACAACGGACTTTGCCAAAGAGAATTTGTTCAATGTTCTGGAAAATATCTTCGATTGGGATGGAAAGAGTGTTTTGGATCTCTTTGCAGGTACGGGGAGCATCGGATTGGAATTCCTGTCGAGAGGATGCCGCTCCGTGGTGGCGGTCGAAAAGGATAAGCGACACTATCTCTTCCTTCAGAAGCTCGCCGATACCCTGAAAGACCCTGCGTATCGCCCGATATTGTCCGATGCTTTTCGCTTCATCGAGAGCAGAAGAGGGAGTTTCGACATCGTCTTTGCCGATCCGCCTTATGCTCTTGACAATATAGAGGAGATACCGGACCTGTTGATAAAGCACGGGACAGTGCACAGCGGCAGTACCATTATTATAGAGCATCCGGGTACAATCTCTTTCTCTTCTCATCCCTGCTTTTACAGCCATAAGGTGTACGGGTCGGTCAATTTCAGCATACTGTTTGTCCCATGAAATAACAGAGTAGAGCGCGTATGAGTTACTTTTTATTTGATACGAATAGTTCGTTGGATCTATTTTGGCAGCTGTTCTATTTCTTTCTGGTTCTCGGTGTCATTCTCGTTATCATCAGCCAAAACCGCCAGCCGTTAAAGGCGGTAAACTGGATTCTTGTGCTTATACTCGTGCCTCCCGTGGGTCTTTTTCTCTACTTCTTTTTTGGGATAGAGTTCAGGGGGAAGCCTCTTATTCCGCTCCGTCGCTTTCAAAGAATAATGTCTATGGACTACCCCGGAAGAGGGGAACTCCCTCCGCAGGTAGAAGTAGACAACGACTCCTACAAAAGTATCTTCTCTATTCCGGAGAAGCAGTTGGGCGTACCTCTCACGACCATCTCGGATATTAAGTTTTTCACTCAGGCAAAAAACAAGTACGAAGCACTTCTGCAAGACATCAAAGAAGCCAAGCACCACATCCATATCCAGTATTACATCATTGTGGATGACAATATCGGGCATCGTCTCAAGGAGGCTCTCATTGCGAAAGCAGCCGAAGGCGTCATGGTGCGAGTCCTTTACGACCACCTCGGAAGCCTTAAAACCAAAAGATCTTTTTGGAAAGAATTGAAACAGGGAGGCGTGGAAGTGGGAGCGTTCTTGCCCGTAGTCTTCCCCTTCTTAACCAATAAAGCCAACTACCGCAACCATAGAAAGATAGTGGTGATAGATGGTAAAACAGGCTATTTCGGGGGAATGAACGTTGCCGACAGATATATACATGGCACAAAATCGGGCGTGTGGAAAGACTCCCATTTCCGGATAGAGGGAGACGGTGTAAAGCTTCTGGAGAATGCTTTCATGGTAGACTGGTACATCGCAACACGGCGACTCCTCCCGAAAAGCATCTACGACACAGAAACACAAACGGACTCATCGGCTTCCGTTCCAAGCATTCCGGCTCTCTTCTTCCCCACTTCTCCCACCGATCAGTGGTTCATCTTGCAACAAGTAATGACAAAAGCACTTCTGACGGCAAAGAGAAGCATACACATCGTAACGCCATATCTCCTTCCTCCGGAGCCACTCAACAGAGCACTCATAGGAGCGGCTCTTGCCGGCGTAGAGGTAAAGATCCTTATACCGGATATTGCGGATGTACGTTTTGTTACGCCTGCGATGCTCTCCTATACGGAAGAAATGGTGAAGTCCGGCATCAAAATCATGAGATACACAAAGGGTTTCAACCACTCCAAGATTATGGTAATAGACCAAGAGATATGCATCGTCGGGTCTGCCAACCTGGATGCCAGAAGCCTTGAACACAACTTTGAAATAACAGGTATCATATACAACTCCGATCTTGCCTCGTCTCTCGTGGCGGATATAGAGAGAGATATGAAGACTGCCCATAAAGAGCCTCTAAACAGATGGAGCCAACTCTCTATATTCAGAAAGATGTGGTGTTCTGTCTGCAGGCTCATTGCCCCACAACTATAATATTCACTACTTATGACATCTTCAATTTCCCAAATCCCTTTCGAGGAATATCTGCTAAGTCTGATCCCTGAAGAAGAACCTCAAACCCTCTTCCTCCCCATCTCATACACTCTGGAAGTACCCGGAAAACGCATCCGTCCGAGACTTGTACTGCAAGCCTACGAAATGATGGGTGGCAAGCATCCGGACACGGAAGCCTATCCCGTGGCAGCTGCAGTGGAAGTGTTTCACAACTTTACCCTCCTGCACGATGACCTGATGGACGATGCCGCCACACGCAGACACAGACAAACCGTCTGGAAAAAGTGGGATGCCAACACCGCGATCCTCTCCGGAGATGCCATGTTGGTATTGGCATACGAAATCTTAGCTCGCTCTCAAGCATCCGACTTCCGCCGTTTGCAGGAGATGTTTTGCCGGACAGCCAGAGAGGTATGCATGGGGCAGCAGTACGATATGGACTTTGAGAAAAGAGCCGCAACCGAAGTGGGCGTGGACGAATACATGGAGATGATCCGGCTTAAAACATCCGTCCTCTTGGGAGGCGCACTCGGCTTGGGTGCAATAGCCGCCGGAGCATCCGAAGAAGATACCCGGCTTCTTTATCAAATAGGAGTAACCACCGGTCTTGCCTTCCAGCTCCAAGACGACTATCTGGACACTTTCGGAGACGAAGCAACATTCGGCAAACCGATAGGTGGAGACATCATAGAGCGCAAAAAGACGTTCTTGATGATTCAGACGGCAAAAATCGCAGAGTCGAGAGGAGAAACCAAAGCATGGGAAGCTGCTCTTGCAACCGAAGATAAGAGCAAACGGATAGAGCGTGTAAAGGAATTTTATGTGCGTTATGAGGTAGACAAGCTGATCCGAGACATGATACAAGGGCTCTCCAAGCAGGCAGTCTCTCTCTCCGAAGAGCTTGATGTACCCAACAGAGCACCTCTTGATGAATTGATAAAGATGATCCGATCGCTTTCGGAGAGAAATCACTGATCCTCTTGGAGAGCCTCCGAATGAACACCATCGGGAATCCGTCGAGACAGAGAGAACGACAACGCACTTTCCTCCATAAGCCCGAAACCGGATCTGAATAGGTTCAAATCTTCTTTTTAACCTGTTCAAATCTTCTCTTAAACATAAAAAAATTTTGCAATCAAGACTCGATTTCCCGAAATCGGGCTTTGATTTGCAAAATTCAGCACTTGTTTTTCAGGATTCAAACTTTGAATACAACTTTTTAACCCGTTCGGTGCAGCTTTTATCAACGTTCAGAGGTAGAAATAAACAGGTTCGGCAGATGTCTCAAAGCCTCATCTTTTGAGAAGAAAACAGATGCCTCATTACCAATGAACACCCTGCACCAAGACTCAGCAAAAACATAGATATAACAATGCAATCATCTCGCATAATAGATACACACACGCATCTCTACGGAGAAGCATTCAAAGAGGATCTTCCCGATGTCGTAGAGCGAGCGATGCGGTCGGGCATCAGCCGGATGCTTCTTCCTAATATAGATAGAAGTTCATTCCCCGAACTCGAAGAGTCTGTAAGGCAGTTCCCGGAGGTTTTACTGCCGATGATGGGGCTTCATCCCACATCTGTGGATGAAAACTACAAAGAAGAGCTGGCGTTTGTCCGGGCAGAGCTTCAAGCTCCAACCCTGTCCCGCTACTACGGAGTGGGCGAAGTGGGGCTCGATTACTATTGGGACACCACCTTCAAACAGCATCAACAGGAAGCATTTGCCACACAGATCGAATGGGCTAAGGAGTATAACCTCCCTCTCAGTATCCATACCCGAAGTGCGGTGGAAGATGCCATAGACATCTATAAAGAGGCAGGAGAAGGCAGATGTTCCGGTGTATTTCACAGCTTTACCGGCACTCCCGGAGAACTGAAACGTATAGACAGCGAGACCAATGCCTTTGTCGGAATAAGCGGAGTGGTAACATTCAAAAACTCCGACCTGCGCGACTTTCTCTCTCGCTCCATTCCGCTCGAAAGAGTGGTAATAGAAACGGATGCGCCATATCTTTCTCCCGTTCCGTTCAGAGGCAAACGAAATGAGCCTTCATACTTGCATCTGATTATCAGTGAGTTATCAATAATATACCGAAAACCGGAAGCAGAAGTATCCGCACAATTATTGGTCAATTCGGTTAAATTATTTAACTTAGAGACTTGACAACACTGTTTTGATTTGGACTTGTTTAACATTTCCTTTTTGGATGTGAAAGAAATAATAGCCCAAAATAGTGCGTATGTCAATTAAAAAACATAGATTTGTACTCTGTATGGTGTGAGACATCGCACAGATAACAAGGAGAGGTGCTCGAGTGGCTGAAGAGGCACGCCTGGAAAGCGTGTATACGCAAAACGTATCAAGGGTTCGAATCCCTTTCTCTCCGCAAAGGGTTGAATGAGTAAACCCACAGTGAAATAAAGGAATAAACAACAAATAATTTAAATCTCTAATCTAAAAACAAACGCACAATGAAAAGATTTTTAGCTAGTATCGCATTGATGGGTTTCTTTACTCTAGCCCTACCTCAGGTAGTAAGTGCCCAAGATCAAGTAGCACAGGAAACCACTCAAACTGTGGATACTCCAACAGAAGACGCCGCTCCTGCTACTCTTGAAGCAGAAATGGTAGAAGGCGGATTTCACCAAGAGCTTAAGACAAAGTTCATTGAGGGTGGTCCTGCATTTATGTCATTGGTAATCATCACTCTTATCCTTGGTTTGGCATTTGTATTGGAAAGAATCATCTATCTCAATCTTGCCGACACAAACAATGACAAATTCCTTGCAGAGGTTGAATCGGCTCTAGATAAAGGAGATGTAGAAGCAGCTAAAAATATTGCTCGCGACACTCGCGGTCCTGTTGCATCTATTGCATATCAAGCACTTCTTCGTATCGACCAAGGTTTGGACGTAGTAGAACGTTCTATCGTTTCTTATGGTGGTGTACAAGCAGGTCTTTTGGAAAAGAACCTTTCTTGGATCACACTCTTCATCGCAATGGCTCCATCTCTTGGATTCTTGGGTACAGTGGTTGGTATGGTTCAAGCATTCGATGACATCGCTAAGGCCGGCGACATCTCTCCGACAGTTGTAGCTTCCGGTATGAAGATCGCTCTTATCACCACTATCGGTGGTCTTGTAGTAGCTCTTATCCTTCAAGTATTCTACAACTACCTTCTTTCTAAGTTTGAAGGCATTGTAAACAAGATGGAAGATGCTTCTATCCGTATTGTTGACTTCATCGTGAAGTATAACCTAAAGTTTAAGAGATAATATAATAGACCGTCATGGCAGTAACTAAAATAAGAAAAACATCGAGCATAACTCTCCTTGTAGTGGCAGCTATCTCGGTGATAGTCATGGGGCTATTCTACTTCGGTGGAGTTGTTGACCCTGCGGCTGCCAAACCGGAGCCCGTCTATACCGGAGCTTTGCTGTATTGGACATACGCGTTGGCTATCATTGCCGTGCTTGCAACACTACTATTCGGGTTAGCAGCGTTCTTTAGCAGTTTCAAAAACTCACCCAAGAAAGCGATACGCACAGTAGTTATATTGGTACTCTTTGCAGCGCTATTGGGTATCACTTATGCAGTAGGTAGTGCAGATCCGCTTCCTTTGAGCCAAGACTTCCAACAGTATAACATTCCGACTTGGTTGAAGAGAACCGATATGCTTCTATACTCTACGTATGCACTTATCTGCCTCTCTATCCTCGGAGTATTATTTGGTGCTATCAAGAACCTATTCATAAAGAAGTAAGACGTAACATATAAAGCAGAATAATTATGGCAAAAAGAAAAACTCCCGGAATTAACGGATCTTCTTCCGCCGACATCGCTTTCATGTTACTTATATTCTTCCTGGTAACAACATCTATGGGATCGGATAAAGGGATCTTGCGTTCGCTTCCGCCTGCGCTTCCCCCTGATCAAAAAGATATAGAGTTGGACATCAACAGAAGGAATATGCTTAAAGTATTGGTGAACACAGACGGACGTGTTCTCTGTAACGGTGAAGAGATCGAGCTTAGCCGTTTGGGAGAAAAGGTAAAAGAGTTCGTCCTTAACGTCAATGATGATCCGACTCTTCCTGAAAGAGAAGACAAGGAGATTCCATTGCTTGGCGTTATGAAAGTAACCAAGAGTCATGTGATATCGGTAACTAATAATGTGGACACAAAGTATGCGGACTACATCACTGTTCAGAATATTCTTGTGAGAGCCTATAACGAGTTGCGTGCAGACTTTGCCCGTAACAAGTGGGGCAAGACACTTGAAGAGCTTTCTCCGGAACAGCTTGATGCTCTTGTAGAACTTTATCCACAAAAAATCTCCGAAGCAAATCCGAAAGAGTACGGAGGCAAGAAAAAATAAATATCTAAGTTATGAGTAAATTTCTAAAAGGTGGCGGGCGAGAAATGCCCGAATTGAACACTGCGTCATTGCCTGACTTGGTATTTGCATTCCTATTCTTCATCATGATGGTAACTTCTATCCGTGAAGTAACTATGATGGTTCAGGTGAAGCTACCTGCTGCAACAGAAATAACAAAGTTGGAGAAGAAGTCGCTTGCAACATACATCTACATGGGTAAGCCTATGTCTATGTATCAAGCAAAGTACGGTACTGAAACTCAAATTCAGTTGAATGATGAGTTTGCTTCTCCAAATGATATCTTCGACTTTATTGCTCAAGAAAAAGCAGCAAAGAACGAAGAGGATGCAGCCCTTATGACGACAGTCTTGAAAACAGACGAGTCTACTAAGATGGGTATCGTAACTGAGGTAAAACAAAAGCTAAGAGAGGCTGATGCGCGTAAGATTATCTACGCAACCGTTCAGCAGACAAAATAGTTCTGAAATATAGAACAAACGATGAGAAGGTCTCAGAGGAATTTCCTTTGAGACCTTCTTATTTTTCAGCCCCAAAAGGTACGAGAAAAAGAGAGAAAATGCAGGTCTTACCGGTGGGAGCTTTTATATAAAAATGGAGTTCGTGAAACCGGCTGCCGACAAAGAGAGATTTTGTCCTGTCATCCATGTTCGGCGAACAGAAAAGCCTCTATCCTACTATATATTAAGCCGTTATGAGAAATCGCGAATTTCCGAACTTTTCTCCTCCCGATCGTTTTCGAGCCCTGTTTTCGCGTTAATTGGTGTAAATTTTAATACCCCTATCTGTAAATGAATCCTAACTTGTTTTTCGACCGAAAAATGACAAAAATAGGGCAAAATACTCAAAACCCTAATAGTCAGCACTATAAGCAAAAATTCTAAACACGTTAATCGAATCCGGTAAACGTGTTTAATGAAATCACTAAACGTGTTCATTGAAAAATTAAACACGTTAAGCCGANATCCGGTAAACGTGTTTAATGAAATCACTAAACGTGTTCATTGAAAAATTAAACACGTTAAGCCGACAAAATATGCTCGTTTAGCGTTTTGGCTTAACGAGCATCGGAATTTGTGTTAATAAAATGGAGTGAATTTAACAGTTCGGTCGTGCTCTGAAAATGACCCTTCCGATCAAAATAGAGAGAGAGAAAAAAGAGGGCATTTTTGGGGATGGAATATATAAAAACACTCTTCCGAGAGCCCCGAAAAAAGGGAGCAAAAAGAGAGAAAAGATCGTCCACGAAAAATGGTTATCTTTATTGGAGAATATCACTTTTAGAGTTTGGGAAAAGAGAAAATCATATGCGGTAAAATCCGAAGCGTATTTCCACGTTCTGCAGAGCCGTCCTCTCCTCTCCCAAACAGCACATAAACATCAAAATAATGGAAGCATCTTACATTACGATCACCAAAGAAAATCTCCCCACCGAACACATCTGTTGCGCGTTTTCCGATAAGAAGTGCGAAGAAGGGTACAGACTGAAAAAGATGTGGCTGGAACAGGAGCTGGAACGAGGCTATATCTTCAGAAAGTTAGACGCCAGAGCCAAAGTGTTTATAGAGTATGTGCCTGCCGAGCAAGCATGGTTACCCGTGAGTGCAGAAAACTACCTCATGGTAAACTGTCTGTGGGTATCGGGGCAGTACAAAGGGCAGGGACACGCCAAAAGACTCCTTCAGTCCGCAATAGATGACGCAAGAAAGCAAGGCAAATACGGATTGGTAACGGTGGTCGGAACTAAAAAGTATCACTTCATGAGCGATACAAAGTGGTTGCTCAAGCAGGGCTTTAAGACCGTGCAGACACTTCCGGAGGGTTTCTCTCTCCTTGTCTTGAAAACAGATGATACCGCTCCCGATCCTTGCTTCAAGGAGTCTGTAAAGAGAGGATTACCGGATGACGAACGCACCGGACTAGTTGCCTATTACAGCAATCGCTGTCCTTTCACCGAGTATTATGTGGCTACGGTATTGGCAGAAGAGGCAAGAAAGGAGGGCATACCGTTGAAAATCGTCAAGCTCGACACCCTTCAAGAAGCACAAGACGCCCCTTCTCCTGCCACCATATTCTCGCTCTATTGGAATGGTAAGTTTGTTACCACAGACATCAGTAGCTGTATGGGAAGCAAGCTGATGAAGATTGTAAGACCGGCAAAAAAGGAGTAAGCAACTTACGAGAGGGATTTACTTTTGCAGCTGGAAGAGAAACTCCAGCCCGCCACCCTTTCTATTCTTCACCGTGATACTTCCTTTGTGAAATGCTATGGCATTCTTCACGATCGAGAGACCGAGTCCGGAGCCTCCCGTATCTCGTGTTCGCCCCTCCGATATGCGGTAAAAACGATCAAAAAGACGAGGGAGATGCTCTTCGTTGGATATGCCGCAACCATTGTCCGAAAACGAGAAGTAGTAGAAGCGATCGTCCTCATTGTAAAGAGAAAGTGTAATAGTGGTATCTTCTCCTGCGTAATTGATGGCATTATCGGTGAGGTTTCGGAAGATGGAATAGAGGAGATTTCGGGAGCCGTAGACGGAGATTTTCTCCGGCAAAAGCAGCTTCACCGACATTCTTTTCTGCTCCAGAGCAGAAGCCAAATCGCTCTTCAGCCTCTCCAACAAGAGATTGAGATCCACCTCTTCCTGCTTGAAGAGCTGCGGTGCTTCCTCCATTTTGGTGATCAGACTGATGTCCTGAATCAGTTCGGACAGCACCATCGCCTGCCCAAAAGCGCGAGAGATAAAGTAGTGTCTCCTCTCCTCGTTCGGGTTTTGCTCCATTACCGTTTCCAGATAACCCCGAATGCTTGTAACGGGGGTACGCAGTTCGTGAGCGATGTTTGCGGTCATCTCCTGCTTCAATTGCCGTGTCTTCTCCTGTTTGGTTATGTCATTCAGTATCACTTCAAAGCCTTCATCATCAAATCTGTTAAGGCGTAGTGCAAAGCTTTTACCCTGTTTTGAGAGCTTCTGTTCAAAGTAGTTTTCGGAAAGATTCTCATTCAGGAAGCTCTGCATTCCGGCAAACTCCGGAGCCGTAAACAGGATGGATGGTTCGCCCGTAGGTTCATCCGTAAGGATGTTGAGGTATTGAATGAAAAGTCCGTTAAAGAATTGCACTTTCTTGTCAGGGGTAAAAAAGCATATTCCTTCCTTTGAACTGTAAACGTGTTGAAGCAGTCGGCTTCGTTCCAAATCTATTATCTCCTTTCTCTCTCTCAGTTGGCGGTAGTTTTCCGTTATCTTACTACCGATCTCTCCAAGTTCATCATCCGGGAAGTTGAGCTTTGGAGCGGCACCTTTATCGCTTTCCGTCATGAAGTCTCTTAGGCGACGGATGGATGCCCCAAAGCGATTACTCACCATATTGACCCCCACAAGGGTAACGACAAAAAGCAGCAACACGAAGTAGAAAAAGGTGTGATCCGCCTGCATGAACTGCTCCACTTCGATGTCGTAAGGCAGTGCCACTCTGATGTATCTATCGCCAAACCTTTTGGCGTAGTAGAGATACTTCCGGCTGTTAGAGGCAGAAGTGCGGAGATCCGTACCTGTTCCTTTCTCTTTTGCCTGCGCTATCTCCGGTCGGGAAAGGTGGTTTGTCAGTGTGGAGAGATCCAGAAAGGAGTTGTCGTAAAAGAGAGTCCCCTCCGAGTCTATCAGGCTGAGACGAATGGTTTGAGGGAAAAGAGCAAGCAGCGAATCGAGCCGGCGAAGATCGTTGTTGCCATCTGCCACGAGAGCGGAATTGACTATTTCCGTGTAGGTACGCAGTCTCTCCTGCATCGCTTCCGTTCTAAACCTCCGGTCTCGTGCCTGTTCAAAGAGAATCACTCCCGCAGAAAAGAGAAGAAAAAGAACGGATATGTAGAAGAACAGACGCTGTTTATAGGTCAGTTTCATAAGACAACTCCGGTATTAAATCGGTATCCATACCCGGAGCGATTCACTATTACGGCACCATATTTTCCCAGCTTCTTTCTCAGCCGGGTGATATGCACATCCACCGTTCGCTCCGTTACGTAAGTCATTTCATGCCATACAGTATCTATGATATCCTCCCTTGAGAAGAGTCTGTCAGGCTTTTGCGCCAATAGAGCCAATATCTCAAACTCTGTCTTGGTTAGCGATACCGCTTCGCCCTCGATAGAGACCTCTTTTGTGGCAAGATCTATTACAAGCCGGTCGAAAGAGAGTTTATTCTTCTGCGTAACCGCCGCTTCCGGTTTCGTCTTGGTACGTTTGAAGACCGCTTTTATGCGGGCTATCACCTCTTTTATAGAGAATGGCTTGGAGATATAATCATCGCCACCGACAGAAAAACCCGTAAGCATATCGTTCTCCGTATCCTTTGCGGTGAGGAATATGATAGGGATAGGATTGCCTTCGGAGCGTAGCTTCTCTGCCATCTTGAAGCCGGACATTCCTCCCATCATCACGTCCAGAAGGATCAGCGAACAGCTCCCGTCGGCAAGCTTTTCCAGAGCCTCCTCTGCCGAGTAAGCGCATTCCACGCCAAAGCCTTCACTTTTGATGTTAAATTCAAGGATGTCGCAGATGTCTCTATCGTCATCCACTACGAGTATTTTCTCTGTCATAAACAACTTTTTTCTCCTTTCAAAGTTAGCCTTTTTCCGCTATACAGAGCGGATCGTATCACTCCTCCGGAAACTTTTGACCGCTATGTTTCAGCACCTTTGCATCTACATAGAAAACGAGTTCCTCGACAATATTGCTGCAATGATCGCCTATTCTTTCCATTTTACGTATCAGCAGGAAGAGCTTGAGACCGCAACGGGCAAAGTCGGGTCTTTTCCGAATCTCCTCTGCAAGGCTTTCCAGAGCGTTGTGATAGATAGCATCCACCGCCTCATCTTGAGCAAGAATTTTGCCGGACACCTTTGTGTTTTCAGACTCCAGTATTACATAGCTGTCGCTAAGCATGCCGATGAGAATGTCAAACATCTGTTCCACCTGCAGTTCATCCAATATTTTCGGATCCACATCACTGCAATCATTATCTATGACATGCTTTGCGATACCCACCGCAAAGTCTCCTATGCGTTCGAGAGTATTGCTGATCTTTATCAGAGAGAGTATAAGACGAAGGTCTATGGCGACCGGACTGTAAAGAGCAATATAGTTTTCGCAGTCGCTATCTATTTTCAGGTCGAACGCATCCAACCTTTTCTCCCTGCTCATAACCTCCAGAGCGGTCTCGATATTACTGTTTAAGAATGCCTCTTTAGCCTTTTCAAGCTGCGACAGTGTCAGTCTCCACATCTGCCTCACCTCCTCTTTCAGGGCGAGCATCTCCTGTTCGGTATGTTTCATAGCTGTTATTCTCTTTCTGTTTAACCAAAACGCCCTGTGATATAATTCTGTGTAGCCTGTTCCTTAGGGCTTAGAAACATCTTCTTTGTCTCGCTGTACTCTATCAGCTTGCCCAGCATGAAGAAGCCGGTCATATCGCTTACCCGTGCGGCTTGTTGCATATTATGCGTTACGATCACTATCGTGTACTCTCTCTTCAGAGAGTGTATAAGCTCTTCGATTTTTGAGGTAGAGATAGGGTCCAAAGCCGATGCCGGTTCATCCATAAGCAGGATAGAGGGCGACACCGCCAAGGCTCTTGCGATGCAGAGACGCTGCTGCTGTCCGCCCGATAGCTCCATGGCAGACTTTTTGAGTTTATCCTTCACTTCGTCCCAAAGGGCTGCAGCCCGGAGCGACTCCTCTACACGCTGTTCGATAAACCTCTTATCTCCCATGCTGTTTACCCTCAGCCCATACGCCACATTCTCAAAGATAGACTTCGGAAACGGATTGGGTTTCTGAAATACCATGCCCACTTTTTTTCTCAACTCGTCTATGAGCAAAGACTTATCGTATATATTCTTCCCATCTATAAGGCATTCGCCGGTGAGGCGAGTATCGTCTATCAGATCGTTCATGCGGTTGAAAAGGCGAAGAAAAGTAGATTTACCACACCCCGAAGGTCCTATAAAAGCGGTTACGGTATTGGGTTCCATCTTCATGCTTATCCCTTTAAGAGCCTGGAAGTCTCCGTAGAAAAAGTCTATGTTTTTTGCTTCAATCATCGTTATTGTCTTGTTTCTTTTAGTTGGTTTTTACTTTTGCCCCGAAATGTTTTCTCAAGAAAGAGGCAAGGAGATTCATGCACACCACTATCGCTATAAGCACCAAAGCCGTACCATAAGCTATCGGGCGAGAAGCCTCAAGGTCTGTACCGCTCGTCGCTATCACGTACAAGTGATACGGCAAAGCCATGACCTGATCGAATATCCCGGTCGGGAGCTTGGGAAGGAAGTACGCAGCCACCGTAAAAAGTATGGGCGCAGTCTCTCCCGATACTCTTCCGATGGAGAGGATAAGACCGGTAGATATATTGGGAAATGCAGCCGGAAGCACAATCTTCCATATCGTTTGGAGTTTGCTTGCCCCTAAAGCAAGGCTACCGGTGCGATAAGAGTGCGGAACAGCCTTGAGTGCCTCTTCCGTAGTGCGGATAACCAAAGGCAGTACCAGCAGTCCGAGCGTAAGCGATCCTGCCAAAATGGAGTCTCCGAAACCGAGAGTGTTCACGAACAGAGACATTCCGAACAGACCGAATACGATGGAAGGAATACTGCTAAGGTTATTGGTCATGATCCGGATGAACTTCACCACCATTCCGTTTCCGGCATACTCCGTTGTATATATCGCAGACATCACACCGAGAGGAAAGGAGAAAATCATGCTCCCGACCACCAAACAGAGTGTCCCCACTATCGCCGGGAAGATGCCCCCTTCGGTCATACCCTCGGCAGGAGCAGTGGTCAGAAACTCCCAGCTTATCACTCCCAGTCCGTTGTAAACAAGAAAACCGAGAATCCAAAACAGGGTGAAGACCACCAGCAATCCCAACAGTCTGAATATCAAAAAAGCTATGCGCTCCGTATATTTCTTATCCATTCTCATACGCTTTTATGTTGTTTCTTGGATATTACTTCGGCTGCCACACTGATAATCATGGTGATGACAAACAGAATAGAGCCTAACAAAAAGAGCGACCGGTAGTGTGCCCCTCCGGCAGGCGCTTCTCCTAGCTCTGCCGCAATGGTTGCCGGAATGGTTCGTACCGACTCCAACAGAGAAGCAGGCATTACCGCCGCATTTCCCGTAACCATCAGTACCGCCATGGTTTCTCCTATGGCGCGTCCGATACCAAGCACCACCGCAGCGGAGATCCCCGATACAGAGTAAGGCACCACCACTTTGTAGATGGTCTGCCAGCGGGTTGCCCCAAGAGCAAGACTCGCTTCACGCATCGCTCTGGGTGTGTTTCGCAGAGCATCTTCCGCCACTGTGATGATGGTCGGAAGCGCCATAATGGCAAGGATGATGCTTCCCGTAAGCGCGGTTTCTCCCACCGGAAGATTGAGCGTATCCTGTACAATGGGAACGAGAACCACCAATCCGAAGAAGCCATATACTACGGAAGGAATCCCGGCAAGCAGCTCTATGGTAGGCTTCATGAGCTTGCGCACCCGTTCTCCTGCCAGTTCGGAAAGGTAGATAGCCACACCAAGTCCGAGAGGCAGAGCTATAAGAATAGCCACGATACTGACGAGCAACGTTCCCAACAAAAGCGGTAGCACACCGAACAGAGGCGCAGGAGTTGCCGTAGGCATCCACTCTTTTCCGCCAAAGAAATCGGACAGAGAGATGTTCTCATAGGGTAGAGCTTTCACCTCCGGCACATTTACGGGAGCATATTTTTCGGGAAGAAAAGCTATGATATTGGGGTTCTCACGGATCACTTGAGCCAGTTTGTCGGGAAGATGTTCGTAGTTTTCGCCCAGCTCTTCATCGGAATAGAGCGAAAATATCTCGTCAAATCTGAAGATCATAATCTCTTCGTCCCTACCGCCAAGCTCTGCCCAGAAGACCACTTCGGAGTCGAAAATATTCTTTATGTCCGTTACGGAAAGATCCTTTACGCCGTTGGACGAGTGAAGATAAAGCGCATACCCTTTCTCCACAGAGGGCGAGGAGAACAGCCCCAACCCCTCTTTGAAGAGAAAGACCACTATCAGCACAATAGCGATGCTTGTGATAGCACCGCTAAAAGCCAGTATTGCCTCTGTTACTTTCTCAAAAAATCGTCTCAGTTGCTTCATATTCATGCTGTAAGCTATACGATCTTGCCTCTTACTTTACGGGGATAAAGCCCACTTCGGATACGATCTTCTGTCCATCGGCAGAGAGAACGTAGTCCACAAAGGGCTTCAATGCTGAGGCAGACTTTGCTTCGTAATAGTAGTACAACGGACGCACCACCGGATAAGACTTGTTCTTGGCATTCTCTATCGTGGGAGCGGTGAATGTCTTGCCCTTGTCGTAGGAGATCCGAACCGGTTTTACATCCTTGTTCAGATAAGCCAACCCGATGTAGCCGATAGCTCCTTTGGTCTGGCTTACAGACTGTACGATGGCTCCCGTAGCAGGCATGCTCATGATGCCGTTCATGTAGTTTTTGTTTTTCAGAACACTCTCTTTGAAAAACTCATAAGTACCGGAGGATGTCTCACGAGAGTATGGCACGATCTTCAGATCTTCTCCGCCGACCTCTTTCCAGTTTTTAATCTTTCCGGTAAATATCCCTTCGAGCTGTTCACGAGTGAGCCTGTCTACCCTGTTGCCCGGATGAACAACCACCGCGAGTGCGTCATAAGCGATGATTACCTCTTTTGCGCTCTTGCCCCCTTCTTGAAGTTTTTGTTTTTCGTCAAACTTAATCCTGCGTGATGCTTGTGCTATCTCCGTAGTACCGGCAAGAAGAGCGGATATACCCACACCGCTACCTCCACCGGTTACAGATATTGTGGCAGATCTGTTTTGCTTCATATATTGTTCCGCTATCTTTTGGGATAGGGGAAGTACCGTGTCCGATCCTTTCACTCGCTGAGCATTGGCACTCCATGAAAACGCTAAAAGCGCAAGAGATGCTAAGATTGTTTTTTTCATGTCTCTCTGTTTTTTGAATTTGTATATATCTCACTGTTTCCACTGCAAAACTACCGAACGAATGTTACGCACCATCTGCCTTTCTGTTACATTTTGGTTAAGCGGTTCGGAATGGAGTAAAGAGACAAAAAACGGAAAGCGGACAGCAACCGAAAAAGGGCCGATCACAAACAGATTTGAACAGGTTTGTATCTTCCTCTAAACGGATTAAAAAGTCGCTTTGAACGTTTATGATATTCCAAATCGGGGCTTGATTTTCAAAAACCGAGCCTTGATTTCCACGCCTCAAAGCGTGATTTCTGCACGGCAAGCCTTGAAAAAGATTTCTAAAGCTGTTTGGAGAAAGATGTGAATAGGATGAACGAAACTTACGGAAAGGTTTACACCAAGTTTCAGAAGAGGGAACAAAAAACATCGGCAGCATACGGAATGTATGCTGCCGATGTTCGAGCATGGAACCGAGAGTCGTAAGACCCTCAGGTATCAAAACCTATATTGCAGTCTGAGCGTAAAGACGTTGTCTTTTCTATCCTTTTCGTACCCGGCGAGAGCACTGCTCACTTCGTTGCTCACCATATCGTAGTGCGCCTGCATACGGATATTGCCGGTGATCTTCCAGAGCAGACCGGCTCCAAAGGTGGTGTAAGCAAGATCTGCCCGACTGCTGTTACCTTTTCCTATTTCGTTGCCGGAGATTCGGGTGTTAGGGTCATACCATTCGTACTTTAACACTGCCGACAGAGGCAATGAACCGAAATCCTGTACCAGCACGGCGTATCCGCCCCTGAATGTTCTAATGAATGTGTCGTGGCTTGGAAGTGTCGAGGCGTTGGGACTTTGCGAGCTTAACGCCGATCCCGGCTGTGTTCCCATGAGATACTCCGCACGCAAATGCGTCATTCCGAGCGGAGAAAGCAGAAGAAACTGACCATCCACGCCATAATATTCGCGCTTGGCAAATCTGCCTTTGTTAGCGTTGTCTTCGTTCAGCTCAAAGGCTCCGTTCTTAAAGGTGTACACCTTATCCGTACCTTGATAAACACCTCCATTGTAGTAGGATGCCCCTAATCCCACACGGAGGTTATCGCCTAAATCTTTTGTCATGGTAAGGTGTCCGATAAAGTCTTTTCGGCTATCCGTCTCCTGTTTAAGACCATTCCCGGCAAAAAGTCCGGCGTCCAACTTCAAGAAACTAAGCGGAGAACCCTTCGGAGCTTGCAGGGTAAGCATGGCTCCCAAATCTCGTCCGTCCGGGAAGAGAGTATTGAATATCAGCGAACGTTCCGGGGACTCTCTCCTTGCGGAAGAGTATCCGATCTCATCCCCAAACGGACGGTCGAAAACCCCGAAGCGCAACGAGCTGCTCTTCATCCAAGGATCTTTGAGATTGACATAGGCATCCTTGACCCCGACACCCTTTTCCGTAATATCGAGCTGAAATACTGAAGAGGTAAGCCCGGTATCGTATGCAAACTTGATGCGACCGCGACGTATTCCGATGCGATCGAATGTATCTTCTTTCTGTTCGTTTTTGGCTCCCACTTTTAGAGCGGCATCTTTCTCTCCGTGTTGCCATTGGGTCTGTACATATCCTGTTACTTTCAGCTTCTTCAAAAGTGTAAGAGCTTCTTCCTGCTCCTGCATCTTTTGTTCGACTTTCGCTATGCGAGACTGCTCCGTTTCTTGCTGCGCCATACTCACGGAGTATAGAGACAAACAGGCAAGTAAAATAGAAATCTTTTTCATCTTAGTTATTGGTTTTATTTTTCCTCGATCACGTCGCAAAGTTAGGGCAATGAAATTAAAAAGTCTCTAAGATATGGTTACAAAAATGTTAATCCTGAAAGAGATAGCTGTATAACCACAGGACTTTTCCGCAAAGCTGTTCCGTGTCTCTGTTTTTTATTCTAAAAGCGGTTGCAAAACGGATAAAAGAGAGCGTGAAAACGGGAACAAAAAAGGGGTGTTTCGGGGTCTGTCTTCTCCTTATCAATTCCTCTGTATTAGCTGTGTTACGAAGAGGCTTCGAGACAAAAAAGCGCAAAATGAAACAAAATTTGGGCATTATCAAAATAACCCCTATATTCGTACTACCTAAAGACGAAGACCACATGACAAATGCCCCCTTGGCGGAGCGACTCCGTCCAAAAAACCTGCAAGACTACGTCGGTCAGAAGCATCTTGTAGCCCCGGGATCTCCTATAAAAGAGATGTTGGAGGCGCGTTGTCTTCGTTCATTTATTTTGTGGGGACCTCCCGGAGTGGGTAAGACAACCTTGGCTAATATTGTTGCAAACGAATTGGGGCTGCCTTTCTACACACTCAGTGCAACCTCTTCAGGCGTGAAGGATGTACGGGAGGTGGTAGAGCGTGCGCGTCAGAGCAGAGGCCTTTTTTCCAAAGGCACTCCCATACTGTTCATAGATGAGATACACCGCTTCAGCAAAAGCCAGCAAGACTCCCTGCTCCATGCGGTGGAGACCGGTGTGATCACACTTATCGGAGCCACTACCGAGAATCCTTCGTTTGAAGTGATAAGACCTCTGCTGAGCAGATGCAGGGTGTTTGTCATGGAACCTCTTGGTAAAGAGGACATGGATGCTCTCATAGATATAGCCATCACCAAGGATAAGGAGATGGCGAAACACACTTTCGATATACGGGAAAGGGATGCCCTGCACACCTATGCCGCCGGAGACGGACGGAAGCTCTTGAATATTCTGGAGCTTTTTACTACCATGCCGGGGATGAAAGAGGATGAGGTCATCGTCATAGACAATAACCGCGTTACCTCTTATCTGCAACAGAATCCAGCAGCCTACGATAAGGGAGGAGAGCTGCACTACGACATTATCTCCGCATACATCAAAAGCATTAGAGGGAGTGCTCCGAATGCTGCTCTCTACTGGCTTGCACGGATGATAGAAGGGGGTGAAGATCCTCGCTTTATAGCTCGCAGACTGGTGATTGCAGCCGCTGAAGATATAGGATTGGCGAATCCGAACGCTCTGCTCATAGCACAGTCGGCTTTTGATGCAGTGGAAAAGATAGGATGGCCGGAAGGTAGAATCCCTCTTGCAGAAGCGACCATATATCTTGCGACAAGCCCTAAAAGCAACAGCGCATACGTAGCGATAGACAACGCGTTGGAGTATGTTCGCACACATGAACCGCATCCGGTGCCGATGCATCTGAGGAATGCCCCCACGGCTCTGATGAAAGAGATAGGGTATGGCAAGGGTTATCACTATCCGCATGCCTATGAGGGAGGATTTCATAAAGACAGCTATGCTCCGCCCGAAGTGGAACAAGCCGGACCGTTTTGGACACCGGGATCTAATGCTAATGAGCAACGTCTTGTGGCTCAACAACCCACTAACTGAGATCTGACAGAGAAAACAATAATTCATTTACAAACTTATAACACAAACAAAACGTTATGAAAATTCACAACTTTTCAGCAGGTCCTTCTATCTTGAACGAGAAGGTGATTGAGAATGCAGCAGAAGCAGTAAGATCTTTTGCAGACACAGGTTTGTCTCTTATCGAGGTATCTCACCGTGGCAAACAGTTTACTGCCGTAATAGAAGAGTGCCGCAAGCTGTTCCTAGAACTTATCGAAGCTCCGGCAGGATACGACGTTGTATTCCTTGGTGGCGGTGCAAGCTTGCAGTTCTACATGGCTCCTCTCAACTTCTTGAAGACAAAGGCTGCTTATATCGATACAGGTACATGGGCAAGCAACGCCATCAAGGAAGCAAAACTTGTGGGCGATGTCGAAGTGCTTGCAAGCTCTAAGGCTGATACTTACACTTGGTATCCTGAACTTGGTAAGGACTACACCGTACCTTCTGACGTAGATTACTTCCACGTTACTTCCAACAATACTATCTATGGTACACAGCTACACAAAGACCTTGATGTAAATGTACCTCTTATTGCGGATATGTCTTCCGACATCTTCTCTCGTCCGGTGGATGTGTCTAAGTATGACCTTATCTATGGTGGTGCTCAAAAGAATCTTGCTCCTGCCGGTGTTACATTCGCAGTGGTTAAGCTTGATGCTCTTGGCAAGGTGGACAGACCTCTTCCTACAATGCTTAACTATAAGACTCACGTGGACAAAGAGTCTATGTTCAATACTCCTCCTGTATTCCCTATCTATGTTGCTCTTCAAACCCTTAAGTGGTACAAAGAAATGGGTGGCGTGAAAGGAATGCAAAAGATGTGCGAAGAAAAAGCAGCCGTTCTGTACAATGCGATAGACAGCTCCAAGATCTTCCGCGGCACTGTAAGAGAATGCGACAGATCGCTTATGAACGTTTGCTTCGTGATGAAGGACGAATACAAAGAGCTTGAAGCCGAATTCCAAAAGTTTGCAACTGAAAGAGGTATGTCCGGTATCAAGGGACACCGCTCTGTGGGAGGCTTCCGTGCTTCTCTTTACAATGCTCTTCCTCTTGAAAGTGTGAAGGCTCTTGTGGATGCCATGAAGGCTTTTGAAGCTAAAATCTAACCCATCAAAATGGATAAAGCAATGAATAAAGTACTTATTGCAACAGAAAAACCTTTTGCAGCAGCTGCAAGAGACCGTATCGTAGGTATCCTTAAAGAGAATGGTTTGGAGCCTGTTGTACTGGAAAAGTATGCCTCAAAGCAAGAACTCTTAAACGCAGTGAAAGATGTTGCTGCTATCATCATCCGCAGTGATGTGATAGATAGCGAAGTGATGGATGCTGCTCCTAACTTGAAGACAGTGGTACGTGCAGGTGCCGGATTCGATAACGTAGACTGTGCAGCGGCAACAGAACGCAACATCTGCGTGATGAATACTCCGGGACAAAACTCCAACGCTGTGGCTGAGCTTGTAATGGGTATGATGGTGTACGCTGTTCGTAACAAGTTCAACGGTACATCGGGTACAGAGCTTATGGGCAAGACTCTCGGTATACATGCTTATGGCAATGTGGGTCGTAACGTTGCTCGTATAGCTAAAGGCTTTGGCATGGAGATCTCTGCTTTCGATGCTTTCTGTCCGAAAGAAGTGATAGAGAAAGATGGTGTGAAAGCTTTGGACTCTGCCGCAGATCTATATAAGAACTGTCAAGTGGTATCTCTTCACATCCCTGCAACAGCCGAGACAAAGAAGAGCATCAACTATGATCTTCTTAAGAGTATGCCTAAGAATGCCATGCTTGTGAACAGCGCACGTAAAGAGGTGATCCACGAAGAAGATCTTCTAAAGATCCTTGCCGAGCGTCCGGACTTCAAGTACATCACAGACATCTGCCCGGATCGTCACGAAGAGTTCATGAAGTTTGAAAGCCAATACTTCACAACGCCTAAAAAGATGGGGGCGCAAACAGCAGAGGCCAACAATAATGCCGGCATAGCTGCTGCGAACCAGATCGTGAAGTTCCTCTCTACGGGAGAAGCTCCATTCAGAGTGAACAAGTAAGATTACACCCCATATCTTACGGGACATATATCATAAAGAGAAGAGATAGAAGCGACCCCATGGTGGCTTCTATCTCTCCCCGTTAAAGCAAACAATACAAAAACATCAAGATATTATGGCAAGAATAAGACCTTTCAAAGGCATCAGACCTCCAAAATCAATGGTCGAAGAAGTGGTATCTCGCCCTTACGACGTACTCAATAGCGATGAAGCGCGTGCCGAGGCAGCAGGTAACGAAAAGTCTCTTTACCGCATCATCCGTCCGGAGATAGACTTCCCTATCGGTACAGACGAGCATGAAGAGAAAGTCTACAACAAAGCCGCTGAAAACTTCAACCTGTTCCAAAAGAACGGATGGCTTGTGAAAGATGAAAAGCCTATGTACTACATCTACGCTCAAACGATGAACGGTAAGACTCAATATGGCTTTGTCGTTGGTGCACACGTAGACGACTATATGAGCGGTAAGATCAAAAAGCACGAGCTTACCCGCAAAGACAAAGAAGAAGACCGCATGAAGCACGTAAGAGTAAACAATGCGAACATCGAACCGGTATTCTTCACCTTCCCCGATAATGCGGAGCTTCAAGCGATATTGGACAAGTACGCCGCCAAGACACCGGAGTATGATTTCGTGGCAAGCCTTGACGGATTCGGACACCACTTCTGGATCGTGGACGATGCGAAAGACATCGAGACCATCACAGAAGCATTTGCGAAGATGCCTGCCCTTTACATCGCAGACGGACACCACAGATCGGCAGCGGCTGCACTTGTGGGAGCAGAAAAGGCTAAGCAGAACCCGAACCACACAGGAGACGAAGAGTACAACTTCTTCATGGCGGTCTGCTTCCCGGCTTCTCACCTTACCATCATCGACTATAACCGTGTGGTAAAAGACCTCAACGGTCTCACTCCGGAGCAGTTCCTCGCAAAGATTGGCGAACACTTCGTTGTGGAAGAGAAAGGCACAGAGATCTACAAGCCTGCCGCACTGCACAACTTCTCCATGTACTTGGGAGGAAAGTGGTACTCGCTTACTGCAAAGCCCGGCACATATAACGACAACGATCCCATCGGTGTGCTCGATGTTACGATCTCTTCCGACCTTATTCTGAGAGACATTCTTGGTATAGACGACCTCCGCACCAGCAAGAGGATAGACTTCGTGGGCGGTATCCGCGGACTCGGAGAGCTGAAAAAACGCGTAGACAGCGGCGAGATGGTAGTGGCTCTTGCGCTCTATCCCGTATCCATGCAGCAGCTCATAGACATTGCGGACACCGGCAACATCATGCCTCCGAAGACTACGTGGTTCGAGCCGAAGCTTCGTTCCGGACTTGTCATACACTCTTTGGAAGAAGAAAAATAAGGGAGGGATTCATCATGGCTGATACAAAGAAAACCAGAATAGAGTCCGACCTTTTAGGCTCAAGAGAGATCGAAGAGAAACACCTCTACGGTGTACAGACACTCCGTGCGATAGAAAACTTCAACATCTCCACCTTCCGTCTCAACGAGACACCCGACCTCCTCAAAGGTCTTGCCTACACAAAGATGGGAGCTGCCATGGCAAATGTCAAGCAAGGCATCATCACCCAGCAGCAGTTTGACGCCATCATGCAGGCGTGCAGAGAGATCCTCGACGGCAAGCACACCGAAGCCTTCCCCATAGACATGATACAGGGAGGAGCCGGCACATCTACCAACATGAACGCCAATGAGGTGATAGCCAACAGAGCATTGGAAATCATGGGACACCGCAGAGGAGAGTACAAATACTGCTCTCCCAACGACCACGTCAACGCCTCCCAAAGCACCAATGATGCTTTCCCCACCGCCATTCACCTCGGCATCTACTCCATGCACCTCCGCCTCATCGAGCACCTCAAAAGCTACATAGCCTCCTTGCAAGAGAAGAGCCGTGAGTTTGCCGACGTGCTCAAGATGGGACGCACCCAGCTTGAAGATGCCGTGCCGATGACGATGGGACAAACCTTCGGCGGCTTTGCATCCATCCTCGAAGAAGAGATCGCCAACCTCGACCATGCGGCCGGACAGCTCCTCACCGTCAATATGGGAGCAACGGCGATAGGCACCGGTATCTGTTCCGAGCCGGGCTATGCCGAGCTGTGTGTCGAAGCCCTTCGCGAGATCACCGGATGGGACATAAAGCTTGCACACCACTTGGTAGGTGCCACCTCCGACACCTCGCACATCATCGGCTACTCGCAAGCGATGAAACGCCTTGCCGTCAAGCTCAGCAAGATAGCCAACGACATCCGATTGATGGGCTCCGGTCCTCGTTGCGGACTTGGCGAACTCGATGTCCCCGCACGCCAGCCCGGCTCCTCCATCATGCCCGGCAAGGTGAACCCCGTGATACCCGAAGTGATGTCTCAGATCTGCTACAAAGTGATCGGGAACGACGTCTGCGTAACCATGGCAGGGGAAGCCGCCCAGCTCGAGCTGAATGCGATGGAACCCGTCATGGCACAATGCGCCTTCGAGAGCGGGCACTACCTCATGCGGGGGATGGACACCATGCGCGACTTCTGCATCAGAGACATGAAAGCCAACCGCGAAAAGTGTCTGGCTCACATCCACAACAGCATGGGCATCGTTACCGCACTCAACCCGATCATAGGCTACAAAAACTCCACCAAGATTGCCAAGAAAGCAGCCGAAACGGGTCGTGGCGTCTACGAGCTTGTGCTCGAAATGGGCATCCTCACCAAAGAAGATCTTGACACGATCCTTGCTCCGGAAAACATGATCAAGCCGGTGAAGCTGGACATCAAGCCGCTCAAAGATCTTCCCGAAGCCTGACATCCTCACCGCTTTATGACCTCCGATGGCAGCCTGCACCTCCAAGTGCAGGCTGCCATTTTCATATCTCCGCAACGCCAAGCCACCTGCCCCACTTGCGGCAACCCAAGCGGTCTCCTCCCGACCCTTTTCGGGGAAAATTTCCGTCCGCATCAAATTTTATTTCCTTTCGCACAAAAATTTTCTCCTTTTCGCACAAAAATTCCCTCTTTTTCGCACAAAAATCTCCTTTCTTTGGTACAGAAAGATTTTTTTGTGCGCAGACAAAAATATGCTCCTTAGCATAAAAAATATTTTTCATGATGATAAAAAATTATTTTTCCACTCACAAAAATATGTTTTTGCGCCTATAAAGCCGCGACTCTTATGCTAAAGAAAATACTTTTTCTGTGTACGCAGATATTTTTCTGTCCGCACACAGATATTTTTCTGTCCGCACGCAAATATTTTTTCTTGGCCACAAAAATATTTTTTCTTGGCCACAAAAATATTTTTTCTTGGCCACAAAAATTTTTTTTCTTGGCCACAAAAATTTTTTTTCTTGGCCACGAAATTTTTTTTCCTTACCTACGAAAATATTTTTTCTTACCTACGGAAATTTTTTTCCTTACCTACGAAAATATTTTTTCTTACCTACGGAAATTTTTTTTCTTACCTACGAAAATATTTTTTCTTACCTACGGAAATTTTTTTTCTTACCTACGGAACTATTGGGAGAAAGGGCAATGAGGAGTGGATGGATGCTAAGTAGATGAGAATGAGAGTGATTTTCGGAATGTTGCAGTGGTTTGCATTGGGGTGTAAAGAGCAGAAGGTGTGGATTTATGCAGAAGTTCCGTTACCAAATCATTAGTAGATTCGTTGAATGGTAACGGTGAGGCAAAAGAAGATAACCGAAGAGGGTTTCGTCGGTCATGAACTTTTTCTCTTCTACGGTGCTGATGCTCTATGACACAATGTTTTGCGTAACAGAGAACGCTTCGGTAACGGGTAACTTTGCCCATAAAAACAGAAGCGTATGCAAAGAGAAAAATTCAAGGTGTTGCTCTACCTGAAAAAGAGCGGATTGGACAAGGACCCCGATTTGTGGAACGCTCGTGAGAGCAGATTGAACGGCAAGAGTCATGAGGCAGTGGTTACGAATGGTAAGTTAGAGCGTTTGCTCCTCTCGGTGCATTCGGCTTATCGGAGACTTTGGGAACGAAGTACAGTATTTACGGCAACGGACATCAAGGAGCTGTTTCAGGGGAGTATGCAGAGTCAGACGACCTTTTTGGAACGATACGACCGCATGTTTGAAGAGATGGAGAAGCTGGTCGGGGTGGAAATCAAAGCTTCTTCGCTGTATGCCTATCGCTCGACTCGAAAGCATTTGCAACGCTTCATCCTCCATCAGTTCCACTCTTCGGACATCGCTTTCGGTCAGGTTGGGGAAGATTTCCTCTCGCAGTTGGAACATTATGTCAAGGGCGTGTCGGGGCTGTCGCAAGGCAGTTACAGACGAATCGCCTTGTATTCCAAGAAGATTCTCCGCTTGGCATATCAAGAGGGACTTATCGACCGCTTGTTGTTCGATACGGTCGAAATAGAGCGAGGCGAGAACAGAGTACCTCGTGCATTGGATAAGGTATCATTGGAGAAGTTGCGGGCTTTGACTTTCGACGCTCACGAATCGGCACTGGAGACGGCTCGTGATCTGTTTCTTTTCTCTTGTTTCACGGGTGTTGCCTATTGCGATATGGTTACCCTTGGTCGGGAGCATCTTTTTACGGATGATGAAGGGGCATGGTGGCTGAAGTTCCGCAGACAAAAGACCGACACGCTTTGCCGTGTGAAGCTCCTGCCCGAAGCCGTTCGTTTGATAGAGCGGTATCAATCAGAGGAACGAATCACGCTCTTTGCCCCCATTGCCTATTCGGCTTACCTTGCTCAACTCAAGGCTTTGCAACTTCGGGCGGGCATCGCTATTCCACTTTCTGCTCACGTCGGTCGCCACACTTTTGCCACGCTCATAACGTTGGAACGAGGTGTCCCCATTGAAACCGTGAGCCGAATGTTGGGGCATGGCAGCATCAAAACCACGGAACGATATGCCCACGTCACCCCGAAGAAGCTCTTCGATGAGTTCGAGCGATTTTTCTCTTTCACCGAAGATTTACGACTCTCTTTGTAAGTATTTCCGAAAGCAATATAATCCCTCCTCCAAAAGTGACGTAAGATTTTGAAAAACTGACGTGAGTTTTCGAGAAATCTTACGTAAGATTTCAGCGGACTATCGAGAGGAGATTTACGTCATCAATATAATTACACGAAAAACTTATGCGCAGTACATTCAAAATCCTATTCTATATCAATAAGAATAAAGTCAAAACAGACGGTACGACAGGCATCCTTTGTCGCATCACCATCGACGGAGCAAATGTTGTGATGAGCACGGGCGAAAGCATTGTTCCCCACGAGTGGAGCGTAAAACGAGGTGAAACAACCGATAAGAAAACGAATCAACGCTTGCAAGCCTTTCGGGACGAAATCGAACTGGGGTACAACAACCTACTCCATCGGTTTGGAGCAGTGAGTGCGGAACTGCTGAAAAATCATTTGCAGGGTGTGGGCAAAGCTCCGACAACACTTTTGGCAATGAGTCGGGCAGAAGTGCAACGACAAAGCGAGGAAGTTGAAAAATCCAAGAGCGAAAGCACCTATCGGCAGAACGGTTATTCGGATAGGCAGTTGAGAAACTTTGTGCAAAGTCGAGGCGAAGAAGATCTGCCTCTTACGGCCGTTACGACGGGATTCTTTGATGATTATCGCTTCTATCTGAAGAGAGAGAATTATGCTCCTGCAACGATAAACAAACATCTCTGCTGGTTGAGCCGATTGATGTATCGAGCCGTCAGTCAAGGGACAATCCGCTTCAATCCGTTTGAGAACGTGAAGTATGAGACTGTGGAGCGCAAACCTCGCTTCCTCTCCAAGGGCGATGTGGCGAAGCTCTTGGCTTTCCCATTGCAGGATGAAGGGGCAGAACTAAGCCGAAGAATGTTTCTTTTCTCTGTCTTTACAGGTTTGGCTTTTGCCGACTTACAGAGCCTGCGAGTTTCACAAATAGAAACGAATAGCGAAGGGAAACGATATATCCGCAAAGCAAGACAGAAAACGGAAATCGAGAGCCTGATACCTCTGCATCCGATAGCGGAACAGATTCTTGAACTCTACTTGAAAGCAGGCGACGGCAGCAATCACAAGGTATTCCCCGACACGATGAGCAAAAACCAACTTATCGCCCACCTCAAAGCGATAGGCTTGGCGTGTGGCATCCGCACTCCGTTGACTTGGCATGTCGCAAGACATAGCTTTGGCACATTGACCTTGGAGGCAGGCATCCCGATGGAGAGTATCGCCAAAATGATGGGACACACCTCTATCTCCAGCACGCAAATCTACGCCCAAATCACTGACCAAAAGATTGCAAGGGATATGGAGAAATTGATACAATAAAGGGAATCGCAAGAATAATTTATTGTCTCTCTACCTCAAATATAGTCTAGTTTTCATCTTTCGTTTTATTTAAGGGAAGATGAGAACCTTTTCTATTAATATTCAAATGTTTGCTTCAGATAATGCTTTATGTAAATAAGACTATAGCTTTAAAGTGCTGATTTTGGCAAGAAGATTTTTCTTTCTTTGCATAGATACTATTGATTTTTTTGATAGATTTGCATTAAAATGAATACTCTTTTGATATGAAAATACAGAAGGATTATTGCCAACGTGATAAAGTCTTGCAAATTTTACTATTCAAATATGAAGAGGAGATTGCTCGTAAAAAAAGGCTTGAGGAAAGGGCAGAGAAACTTTTATCTTTCTATCTTTACCCTTTTGTTGGAGTATTGCTCTCGTTTTTTGGATATTTCTTTAATGAAGAGAAATTCTTAAATATCTTTGCAAATACTCCATGTTTCCTGCGTGTACTAATTGTGATTTTTGCTATAATGGGGAGTCTGTCTTTTATAGTGTATTCATCCATTATGCTTTTTTATATTTTTTATCCTTCTAAAATGAAGACTTGCATGGGGGAAAAAAAGTTGCTTTCTTTGAAAGACAAGGAGGATACATATATGTATGACCAATTAATAGATTCTTTTTCTGTCGCTTATCGACATAACGCCGATTTAAACGATAAGGTGGCAAAAACACTGAAGTGGCTCTTCTCTTTTTTGGTATTCTTGTTGTTTAGCCTTGTCATACTTATTCTTTTAACTGTATACAATATCGTCTACTATGCCTAATTCTTTAAAGCATTATTGCCCTTATTGTGGACAAGATGGAGACCCCTTAGGAAAAGATCACGCTGGTCAATATATGTGTTCAAAGTGCACAGATCCTAAGACAAAAAAACGTCGTCCAGGATGGGAGCACACAGAAGATAAGTCAACACACATATCATGAGAAAAGCCCATATATTAGCAATTCTAATAAAGCTAACGCATAAGTTAATTCCCTCCAACTTCTTGACAAATACTTTTCCCAAATACTTAAGGAATAAGTCAAAAAGAAAGCGAAAAGAGTGCATAGATGAATTTGTTAGAAGTATTAATAATAATATAAATCCTCTAAATCGACATGAAAATCTTTTTTATTCGCTAGGAGGAGGAGAGATAAAAGCTAACTATGCAAATCGCTTTATGCAAATTACTTTTGAGTATTTTGCCTCTGTTATGCTTGATAAAGATATAAAAGATATATCAGAGAAGGACTTAAAAGACTTATCCTCCATAAATAAAGGGAGAGAGTATATAGAAGCTCGAAAGGTGGAAAATTTTAAAACTCTCTTTGAGGAGACACAAAATCGATTCTTTGATAACTATAAAAAACAACTTGCCGAATATAGAAACTTATCTGTTATAAAGACCATTGAAGAGGAGATTTCACACAATAAATTTGTAAAAGACACACCAAGTTCTGTTTTTTGTAACGCTCTGACTGTATACTACAGAATATGTTCATGTTATTTAACTTATTACAGAAGTAATACTTCTCCTCTTTCTTGCAAAAACGAAAATCACCAAATTACCTGCACATTGATTAACATTTATTTAATACGGTCGATTGTTAACATACAGAATTATTCGATAGTGGAGGCATCCTATCATTATTTACATAATTTAGAACAGGTGCAGTGTAATTATGGAAAGCATGTCACTCGTTGGTGTAAGGATTTTCTCGAAATATATGAATTGTTTTTTGAAAGAGTAGGCCTTCCAACAAAAGCAGCAGAGCTAACAGAAGCCTTTCAAAAAACTCTTTTGAGCTATCGTTTTATGTCTATCATAGATGCTGTCTTTGTCTTAAAAGAGAAGCTTTCTTATGTTGATTTCTGCGAGATCTTTAGTAGATGTGGAGCGAAATATAATAATCCACAAATTATTAAAGAGAAAATTAAGAACAAGGATGTCACTATTGAGGAGATAGAGGGTTTTATAGAGGAAATACAGTCTGAGAGGCAAGATGCAAATGGGAATGTTTTTCGTGACGTTTTAGTGTTTTTGTTAGCAAGTGACTTTTCTTCAAGAGAATTACGTTCTTTTCTGTGGGGAAGAGTGCCAAAATCAAAAAATCTTCGAGCACTTCTGCAAATGTTCATTGGAAATAACTATTTAGGAGATTTTCCGTCCGTCAGATGCTTTGGGATAAATGATGAATTCTTTAATATTGATGAGGCAATGATAAGCTCTAACTTTGAAGGGGAAGATTTTATCATTGCACAAAATAGTTTTGAACCAACCCTTTTGGGAGATGATGGTTTCCATGATATTGCAAACTCAAAATATTGTAATACATTACTAATACAAAACCTCTTAATTAAGGCAATAGAGATGATTTGGAGATTAGAAAAAAAGATTGATGTTGGCGATTTTATAAAAGAAACCCAGCTATGTTTTGAGACAAGACCATACGCAAGAAGATTCAGAACACAAATAGAAGTAGAGATACTACCTTCTTTTCTACTAAAGGCTATTGATTTCTTCTACACAGACGGAGATCAAGTTGAAATAAAATCAATTGATATAACCTTTGCTCAAAAATTTGAAGAGTCTATTTTATATTTGTACGAAAAAGTTGAAAGCCTTTCTGAAGAAGTCAAGAAACCATTTTATGCTTTTTGTGAACAAAATTATACTCATGGCTACTAGAAAAAAAAAGATTATGGCTATTCTAGGGAGCTTTTTCTCCCTATTAAGCATTATTGTTGTTTTGCCTCTTTTTGGACATCCTGAGAAACCACAATCTTTTAATGACAAATTTGATGTCATTATTGTCCTTGGAAATGCTCCGAACAAGGATTGTAGTCCTTCATCTATTATGAAACAGCGCGTGTTAAAAGGTGTAAGCCTATGGAAGAAAGGCACCGCAAAACACATAATATTTTCGGGGGGAGAATCTAAAAACAACTGTATAGAATCCATTCTAATGCATAAAATGGCAACAGATTTAGGGGTGCCCGACAGCTGTATTATTACAGAGAAACACTCAAAAAACACTTATCAAAATGCTTTTTTTTCAGTGGAGGAGATGAAAAAGAATAACGCTCATACCGCAGCAATAGTTACATCAAATTTTCATAGAAAACGTGTTGCTGCCATATTCTCCAATTATGATATAGAATACAGGATTTATATCTGTGATTCTTCGGATGATCAACTTTGGCTATGGAAGTTACGAGAGCACATAATCCTATTATATCACACTCTCTTCGGATATTCGTCAAACTTTGGTTTGGAATATAGCTCTATGTAGTTCTTTTGGGGTTTATTTCTTTTAGCTGAAGCAGGCTTTCTGCAGCTCAAAGAAAGCACGAGAACACAAAAATATTCTAAACTCAATAATGGAAGGGGGCTTTAGTATAAAAAAGACATACTGTTCTGCTATCGTGACAGAATTTCTAAGATGGATATTTTTTACACGTTCTATTCTTAGATATCATTAATATCTAGCTTGGTCATTAGAATTCTCCATCCTAATGACAAAGCTAGGTAAAAAATCGCTGCCTAAACCGTGTTATAAGTTATTGTTAATCTGATGGTAAGATACTACGCAATATTTATCAAGTGTCTAAATATCTATTTCCTATAATTTTCTTGCAGTAGGCAGTTGATGTCTGAGAGATGATAGAGGATTTTCCCTGCAATTTGGGTGTAGGGGATAATGCCTTTGTCTCGATAGTCTTGCAAGGTGCGGGGGCTGATGAAAAGCCGTTCGCAGACTTCTCGCCCTGTGAGGTAGATTTCTCCTCCGAAAAGCGGACGATGTGTCTCAGCAATCTCTTTCAGCCGCTTTGTCATCTCCCTGATGCCCGAAATGAGCTCTTTCATTTCGGGCGTTTCTCTGTTTACAATCTCGTGTTCCATCGTTACTGTTTCTTGTGGTTAGACTTTGCGAGGAGAGCCTCCACATCCTCTCGCTTGTAGTAGCATTTATGCCCGATTTGGATAAAGGGCAGTACAGAAGTATCCCGATAGTGCTGGAGCGTCCGTTTACTGATATTCAGGATACGACAGACATCTCCGTTGTGTAACAGATCGGGGACTTCGGGCTTCGTGCCGAAATGTTCTCTCATGCAAAGAGCCAGCTCTTCGATGCTCTTTTTCAGTTCCTTCCAAGCGGAGGTATCAATGGCGGTAAATCTCATATCGGAATGCTGTTTTTGTTACTCTGTTTTTGCCTTTTTATGCAAATGTAGGAAGCTTCTCCATTCGTTCTTTCAGTCAGGGATAACCGAGGAAATAGAGGGAACTCGCAGGCAAATATAGAGGCACATATCTACACAGGAAAGGCTTTCGGATAAGTGCGTACTTGTGGCCTTGATAAGGCATGAAATGGCTTTCTTCCCGATAAAAGATGCATCTCATTCCTCTCCCGATGCAAAAGGATGTAGAGGTATGCAATCCGATGCTGTCGCTTGAGAGCAGTCTCTCTTTGTCCGATTCGTTTTTGAGGTGTTTTTGTCCTGATTTCCGCTCTTTTCCCTTCTCTTTTTCGGAGCATTGTATAGCAGCCGAAAGCAACAAACTCGCAAAGCTTGTCTTCTCATTCTCGGCTCTCTAACTTGGTTTCAGTATCCGTTTTCGGGTGAAAGTTCAAAATCAAGAAAAAAGAGGCAATGGGAACAATGAAAGGAAAAAGCCATCGGCAACAAAATAAAAACAGTTCACTCTTCTTCTTTCACTGTAAGAATATATATACAGTGAAAGGGAAAAGTGGAGAAATCTATTTTTGTCCATCGAAGAGCAAACAGACTCAACCCTCCCGACCTCCGTGAGAACACGCTCTTTCTCCTTTCACCGTTCTCCTCCTCTCTCATCATTTCATCCTATGGACTTATGAAACCAAGATATTACGACATTCAAACCATCAAACAGCAGCCTATATCGGCTTACCTGAAATCCTGCGGTATTGCTCCTGCCAAAGAATACACGCACTATGCCCTTTATCATGCCCCCTATCGAAATGACCACAATGCCAGCCTGAAAGTGGACTTTCGGCAAAACCTCTGGCACGACTACGGAATAGGTAAAGGCGGAAGCATCATCGACCTTGTGATGCTGATGAGAGGATGCAGTGCCTATGAAGCTATGGCGCATCTTGCCGATGAAGAGTTGTCTGACCAACAAAAGCGTGAGCCTTCCGCCTTTCATCGTTCAATACCTTCCCAAACGAGCAATTCTCCATCAAATACAAGGCGTATCCTCTCCATCAGTGAAGAGCTGCCCCTGCATTTGAAAAACTATCTCCAAGAGGTGCGCAAGATAGACCTTGCCATAGCAAGCCCTTATCTCCGCCATATTCGCTACACCGTCGGAGGACGAGAGTACGCTACTATCGGCTTTCCAAATCGTTCGGGAGGTTATGAGCTTCGAGATAATAGAAATTTCAAAGGGAGTATCGCTCCGAAAGATATTTCTCTGATTAACGGAGAATCCGATGGAGCACTTTGTCTTTTCGAAGGTTTTATCGACTTCCTCTCCCTTCTCACGATGAAAGGAAAAGAAACCGACCCTTGTCTTATCCTGAACTCAGTAAACAATCTGCACAAAGCCGTGGCTTACCTCCAAGAAGCAAAAACCTGTTCGGTCAAAGCCTTCTTCGACAACGATGAAGCAGGGCGAGAAGCTCTTCATGCACTTCGTGCCACAGGCATAGAGGTGGAAGATATGAGCAGGCTTCTCTACCCACATCATAAAGACCTCAACGAGTATCACGTAGTCCAAAGTAAGCAACAACAAGAAGTACAACAGCGAAAGCCCGTTATTGTCAAACACAAAATAAGATAAGCTATGAAAGAAGGATTTGATATATCACACTATCTAAACAGTGAAAGTTCTCAGATACTTTCAAGAAATATCACGAGAACATTCTCTGAGCAACAAGAGAGAATACAAGCAGAGAAATCAGAACAATCTGAAAGCTCTTTGCATCCCCCTGTTTCCGAGCAGAAAATGCCTTCCGAGCCTTTGAATAAAGTAAAAGAAGCCGAGAAAGCCGAGCTTTCCGAACAAGAGAAGGAACAAGCGACACCAAGCATTCAAAGACGTATCAGCCATAAGCAACGTAAAGAGAACTTGGAAAGCTATCGGGAATCCTTTCTCGTTCCTCACAAAATCATCGACCGAAAGGCAACCTATCTTAGTCGCTCCACATGGGAACGCTTGGAGTTCGTTGTCTGTCGATTAGGTGATTATGGAGCCAACGTCTCAAGTTTCTTAGAACGCATTGCTCTCCAACACTTGGAAGAGTACGGAGACGACATAGAACACTGGCGCAAACTCTAATCTCGGCATTCCGAGCCATCAGTGATGAAATGAACAATCGGCATTCTCAGAAGGGAAAGAAGGTAGAGATGAAAGCCAATCGTATCAGACCAAAGGGTATTCATCGGTAGTAGTGCAAGACGTCAGTTTGTAGCCACAAACTGCGCTTGCCCCCTTATCGCTATGCTCAGAGGGGAGAGCCGTAATCACTTCGTTCTCACCGGCCCGGATGCCTTAATAAACAAGTAAAGATGAAAACAAAAACAGATAAAGAGAAACGAAATAAGAAGTCCAATAAGACTTGCCTTCTTCGGGTACGTTGCTCCGAAGAGGAGAAAACGAGGATACAAAAGCGAGCGGAACGGACGGGTAAGAAACTCTCTGAGTTCTGTCGAGAGGCGTTGCTTACGGGAGAGATTGTTGCTGTTCCCCAATTGGGAGAACACGAACGGGAAGCCATTCGGGTCTTGCAACGGGTCTGCTATTTCTTCAGTCATATATCCAACTTGATTAAGGCGAAAGACTCCTCTTGGGTTCCCATTGCCAAGAACCTCTCTTGCATTTCACTACACGCTTTCGAGCGATTTTACAGTCCTCGGTATCGGATTGCGGACGAGGTGTATGATGTTCTGAATATCAAGCGCAATGATAGCTAAGTGCAAAGCCATAGCACACGGTAAGACGGCATTGGAGTATATCTTCCGAGAAACGAAGCTCAAGAATAAGCTCTTAATTCAGAACCTTTGTGGAGATACGGCAGAGAGAATATACGAAGAGATGAACCTTGTCAATCGGTTCAATACTCGTTGTCGGAACAAATTCCTGCGAATGGAAATCGGCATCGCTCCGAAAGATGAAGCGAAGATGGATTGGAAGAAACTCCGAGAGTTAGCGTATGAGTTTATCCAAGCGATGAAGTTGCAGGAGCATCAGGTGGTAGCCGTTACGCATAAGGACACCGACAATCTGCACATTCATATCATTGCCAATCGGATGGATATGAACGGGGCGGTTTACGACACAACCTTTGTGAGCAACAAGGCAGCACGAGTGGCAGAAAAGCTGAGTCGCAAGCACGGTCTGACGATTGCCAATGAGATACGGGCGGAGAAACGGTATCAAAAGCCGAGAGCCAATCAGACACGGGAGGCGAGCAAAGAAAAACTACGCTTGATGGCTTACGGATTGTTGGGAAAATATACGAATGGCGGAGTGAACGGCTATGCTTATTTTCGATATGAATTGAGACGACAAGGAGTAACCGTTGAACAGATGACAAACAAGAAAGGTAGCGTCTATGGACTGAAGTTTCATTTTGAGGGGCAGACCTTCAAGGCTTCGGAAATAGGACGAGAGTTCGGATATAACTCGCTGCTGAAACAATTCGGGCTGTCCTATGCTGCTCCCTATCACTCTTCTGTTCCAATTTATCAGCCGAAAGGCCCTTTACAAGAAGAAAAGCGACAGCCAACACCAAGTCCTGAACCAAGCCTTGTTGAGAGCGTAGTGGATGTTGTTGCCGAAGGGATTGCATCGGGTGTTGGCGGTATGCTGGACTTCCAAGTTCACGGAGAGGATTATGCCGAGACTGCCTTTCAGCGAAGATTGCGCCACGAAGCCAACAAGAGAAAGAAACGAGGACGAAGGATGTAGGAAATAAATTCGCCCTCCCCAAGAAAAAAATCACGAAAGAACGCTCACTTTCCCACGCAAATGTGTACCTTTGCAAGTGATAATAGTGAGCGTTCTTTGGCTATTCAAAACAATGTGCCTCAAAGCACTCCGCTCATTTCTAAATCGTTACCTATCTATCCACTACTAAATGGTAACACTCTGCTCCTCAGTGAGATAGTTCGCAGGCAAAAAGTTTATATGGAAATTTTTTTTCGTGCGCACATAATTTTTTTTTCGTGCGCACATAATTTTTTTTTCGTGCGCACATAATTTTTTTTTCGTGCGCACGTAAATTTTTTTTCGTGCGCACGTAAATTTTTTTTCGTGCGCACATAAATTTTTTTTTGTACGTACGAAATTTTCATCCTCTCCGAAACCGACTTTTTCTCTTTTCCCAATCCCGACTTTCCGTTTCGGCACAAAAAAAGCAGTGCCGGCACTTATCGCACCGGCACTGCCCCAATCTGTTTATAATATTTTACGCCCCGCCACTTCGGGGGTGAGAGGCTACTCCGAAATAGGATCAAGAGATACCGTCCAACCCTTGTCCGTGGCGATCTTCTTGTTGCACGCATCCGTACCCGGATTGTTTGCGATCCAGATCTTCTTCTCGCCGGAGGTCTGCCCGGTTACATCGGGAAGTGTTCGGAATATCTCGTTCAGCGTCTCCGCACTCAGCTTACACTGTCTGATCCATAACTCCTCCTTTATGCTGCGCGAGATCTTCAAGGAGCTAAGGTTGGTGTTCTCCTCGCAGTCCAAATAAGTCAAAGCGGTGTTCTTGCTAACATCCAACGAAGAGAGGAAGTTATTGTCGCAGCGCAACTGTTCCAAAGCGGTGTTCTTGCTAACATCCAACGAAGAGAGGAAGTTATTGTAGCAGTCAAATCTTGTCAAAGCGGTGTTCTTGCCAACATCCAGCGAAGAGAGGGAGTTCTTGTAGCAGAACAACTGTTCCAAAGCGGTGTTGTTGCTCACATCCAATGAGGAGAGCTGCTCTCCTCTACAACGAAAATCGGTTACCTTTCCATACACCGTAATGCTTTGGGAGCCAAGTGTGTAATATTGGTCGGAGTCAAATGCGGTTACGTTCTCGCCCGCATCTTTGACCTTGTTGTTGTTCAGGTCTATCCAGACGTTCGCTTGGTCTGCTTCATCTGCATTCATCTGAATCTTTATCTTCTCGCCCACGGCTTTCGTTGTCGTCAGAGTGATGAAAGGGAGATCCTCTTCCACGTCATCGCCCAAGATCGTCAAGCGGTTGTCTTTCCACTCTGCCCGTACACGATACGCCTTGCCCGGAGCCATGAAGAACGTTTTGGCTATCTTCCTGTTTGCAGAGAGCTGAACGCCGTTGTCCGTCTTTATGGATATGCCGAACTCCGGAATATTTCTCTTTTTAGGGTAGTGCCATACCGCAAAAGTGTGAGTGGCTCCGGGTGCTATCGAAACAGCAGAACCCGCCTCCTTTATCGGGTTGGGCTTGGTGCCATCGACGGACAGCACATTCTCTGCCGAGACTTTATAGAAATGAATCTTTCCGTTTCCGGGCACATATCTCCACTCTTCCGCATCTCCCTTTACGGGATAAAGATGACAGTTGGACACCCTGAGCTCCTCTCCCGAACTGTTTTTTAGATCTACATACTCGATACTGCCGAGATGAGAGAAGTCCAACTCTATATCCGTCTCATCAGGATCGACATCCTCCTCGGCAATTACCGGGACAACCATATCTTCCAACCTGTTCTCCCTCAATGGCAATATGTCCACGAGGATCTCTCCATCCTGTACACGTGCACCCGTCCCCGGTATTCCGCAGAAAGCGTGAATGGTGTACTCCTGCTGTACGTTTATGATTTCCGGCACTTCGATGCTCAACCTTGCCAGCTTGCCATCCTGCTCGATGGAAGAGATGGTTACCTCCACGGGAGCGGTCAGCGTCCCGGTCTGCTCGAAGATAAATGCTACCTTGTCGCCCGCTTTCCAACGAGCAGCGAGAGTATTGCCATCTGCTCCTTTCTCCAAGCCAACCCGCATTCCGGCTTCATTCTGTGACATGGATGCCGTAAGAGTGAGCTTTCTGCCTTTTTCTTGCGAAACCAGCTCCGCACGATCGTTACGGCAGCTTGTCGATAAAATAGTGAGGAACAACATTAAAACGCATACTACACTCGTAAAAATCCGTTTCATCTGATTATGTATTTCTATTTATTCTTATTCAATGATCAAAAAGCATCCGGGGTTAAGACCTTCGGAATACCGTCTGTTCATCAGGGGTATGGTTATTACCCCATAAAACAAAGGTATGCATAAATGTATAAATATTCAAGGAGAGGTCTCGGTCTTCACGATAAGCCTTAACAAAAAAGAAGATAAACAGATATAAAACTTTCTCTGAACTTGTTCACTCCCCGAACTCAAGTCTTGAGTTGTGCAAATCAAAGCTTGCATTGTGCAAACCGCGTCTTGATCTCCACAACTCAAACCCCAATTCCCAACAATCGCGCCCTGCTTCAGACCTCCGAAAAGGTTCAACCAAAGTTCTAAACCTGTTTGTTCTACTCTCTGAACAGATTCAGGCACAAAAGTCTCCACACAAAAAAGAGCAGAAAGCAATGCTCCTGCATCTGCTTTCTGCTCTTCTATCGTTTCCTTCGGAAGGATTATCTTCTCCGTCTTCCGTTGCCACTCTTCCCGGCACGGCGCATATCTTTGCGCGATGTAGCGGAAGATCTGTCTCGTCCATGCCCGGACTCTTTCTCTCCTGCACCGCCTTTGGGTTGCGCTTTACGTACCATGATAGCTCGCGATCCCACTTCAAAATCGTTCATGGAAGAGATAACCGTCTTGGCATCTCGTTCCGGAACTTCAAAGTAAGAGAATGTATCGTAAATATCTATCTTGCCTACCTCCACACGTGCTCCGCCTGTGGTGGCGTTGAGAAGCTCTATGAGGGAGTTGGGATACAGCTTATCACGGCGTCCGAAGTTGATTTGCAGACGAGCATATCCCGGTTCGGGGATGCCGTTCTCGCGCTGTTTCTTGCGTCCTCTGCGCTCCGATCCTTTGGAACGATCGTCGTGCAATGGTTTGTCGGGCACCTCTTCCACCTCTTGTGCGGCACGATAGTACTGGAGAAGTCTGTGGCTCTCCATAGAGATGAAGCGGCGTATAAGCTCCTCTTTATCTATCCACGAGAGTTTGGAGACGATGGCGGGGAGGATGGCAGAGAGCATCTGGTCTTCATCATCGGGCAGTGTACTCTCTATTTTATCCGCAAGCGTGAAGAGCTGTCGCTCGCATACCTCTCTTCCGGTGGGTACGTAAGCGCGTTCTATCTGACTGCCTATAATCTTTTCGATGTCCCTTAGACGCCCTTTCTCGCGAGAGTGGCAGATGGCAATGCTGAGTCCGCTTTTTCCTGCACGGGCAGTGCGTCCGCTTCGGTGGGTATAGCTTTCCACATCTTCGGGCAGACCGTAATGGATGACGTGTGTAAGGTCGTTCACATCGAGTCCGCGTGCTGCCACATCCGTAGCGACAAGGAGTTGGAGGTTGCGGATTCTGAACTTCTGCATCACATAATCCCTTTGAGCCTGCGACAGATCGCCATGCAGAGAGTCGGCATTGTAGCCGTCCTGTATGAGTTTGTCGGCTATCTCCTGCGTCTCTCTCCGGGTACGGCAGAAGATGATGCCGTAGATATTGGGATAGTAGTCCGCAATACGTTTAAGTGTCAGATACTTATCTTTTGCCGCCACCATGTAATAGATGTGGCGGATATTCTTGTTGCCCTCGTTCTTTGCGCCTATCACGATCTCCGTCGGCTTCTTCATGTAGCCGGACGCAATGGCTGCAATCTCCTTCGGCATGGTGGCAGAAAAGAGGAGCAGATGTCTTTCGGATGGCACTTGAGCAAGGATCTCTTCGATGCTTTCCGTGAAGCCCATATTTAGCATCTCGTCTGCTTCATCGAGCACAACGTCTCTCACGGTGGAGAGGTTCACCACTCCTCGCTTCATCAAGTCTATAAGGCGACCCGGAGTGGCTACGATGATCTGCACTCCGGAACGGATGGTGCGGATCTGCTGCTCTATGGAAGCACCTCCGTAAACGGCTACGATGCCCACGTTTTTCATGTATTGCGAGTAGTCGGCAAGGTCTCCGGCAATCTGCACACAAAGCTCACGAGTGGGAGCCAGTATGAGTGCCTGAGGGATGCGTTGCGTTGTGTCTAAGTTTTGAAGGAGAGGCAAGCCGAATGCTGCCGTCTTTCCGGTTCCGGTCTGAGCCAGTGCGATGATGTCTCTGCTCTCTCCAAGCAGGTGGGGTATCACAGCCTCTTGTATAGGCATAGGCTGATCATAACCAAGCGCTTCCACAGCGCGAAGAAGAGGAGCAGATACTCCCAGTTCGTTAAATGTCATATATTATTATAGATAAATGCAGAATAATATTCTTCTGCATGGTGCAAAGTTACGATATTTCAACCAATTAACAACAAAAGAGCCACCGAAAGAGAAAATCCCCGGCAGCTCTTTTATGATATTTGAAACGGATTTTATTGGAAAAGAGAAGCAATGGTATCGAATAGAGGAGTCTGCAACATGTAGCGCAAAAGCAGCAGGGCAGATACCACATAGAGTGTTACACTCACCTCTTTGAAGCGTCCGCACAGCATCTTTACCAGCGTGAAGCTGATGAGTCCAAGCGCCATACCTTCCGCTATATTGTAGGTAAGCACCATAGTAAGCATGGTGATAAAGCATGGCATCGCTTCTGAAATGTCCGAGAGATCTATCTCCTGAATGGCACTCAACATGAACACTCCCACAAGCACCAATGCTCCCGTGGTGGCGGCAGAGGGTACGAGCAGGAAGAGAGGAGATAAGAAGAGAGCGGTGATAAAGAGTATGGAAGTGGTGAATGCGGTCAAGCCCGTGCGACCACCCTCGGCAATTCCCGAAGCACTCTCTACAAATGTGGTAACGGTAGATGTTCCCAATACCGCCCCAACGGATGTAGCCACGGCATCTGCCATCATTGCCGGCTTGATATTCTTCACATTACCCTGCTCGTCCATCATTTCTGTCTTGGCAGCTGCTCCGATAAGTGTTCCCACCGTATTGAATATATCCATGAAGACCAATGCAAAGATGGTAAGAGCCATATCCATATTGAGCAGTGCGCGGAAGTCGAACTTCAAGAACGTCGGCTCCAATGAGCGCGGCATGGATACGGGGGTGAAAGTATCGGGTAGAGCCGTTACACCCATCGGGATACCTATGATGGTACATATCACTATACCGTAAAAGAGAGCACCTCTTACCTTTAGGACAATGAGAGCCGCACTGATAAGGATACCGATGCAGGCAAGCGTGGCAGCAGGGGTAAAGGATCCGAGCGTAACGAAAGTGGCTTCGTGCGAAACGATGATACCCGCATTTTTCAGCCCGATAAAGGCTATAAACATTCCTATACCGGCTGAGATGGCGTAGCGAAGATTGACCGGAATACATTTGACAATCTGCTCCCGAATGTTGAACACCGTAAGCAGGATAAAAATAATCCCTTCGACAAAAACAGCGGCAAGTGCGGCCTCCCAGCTGTAACCCATTCCCATGACGAGCGTGAAGGCAAAAAAGGCATTGATACCCATACTCGGAGCTTGAGCAAATGGCAGCTTTGCCAAGAAAGCAATCAGGAGTGTTCCCACTGCGGAAGCCAAAGCGGTAGCGGTGAAGACGGCTCCTTTGTCCATTCCGGTAGCACTGAGGATGTCCGGATTTACCGCCAAAATATAGCTCATAGTGAGAAAAGTAGTAAGCCCGGCTATGACTTCTGTGCGAAGTCTGTGCTTACCGGAGTCGAAGCCGAGGCTGCGAAGTAAAACGTTCATAGTGTGTAGAGATGTCTTGTATTGTGTATGATTTAAGCGTTATTCTCGAAAAGAGAAGAAAAGAAGCTGTTCCCCTCCTGTTTTTTCGGCACAAAGGTATAAATTCTAAGAGAACTGCTAAAATTCTAAAAAAATAAAAGCATCCGGGAAATGCCTTTTGAGCATTCTCCGGATGCTTTATGTTTAGTTTCGGGAGCTTACCCGATGCCCCGATTAAAGGTTATTCGCAGGGAAAAGATCGTTCCACCAAGTAGGGTCATCCTGCAAATGTTTAGCGAACCAAGCCATTATCGTTGAGGTCCATGCAAGACGTTTCTCCGGGTTTATAATACCATGATCTTCTCCGTAGATACGTACATACTCTACCTCTTTACCTAAAATCTTAAGAGCCTGATACATCTGTACACTCTCTCCATCGGGCACATTGGTATCTTTTGTTCCATGAAGCAGAAGAAGAGGCGTGTTGATCTTGTCTGCCAAGAAGAGCGGGCTATGCTTGGTATAAAGGTCGGGGTTGTTCCATGGATAGCTGTCCGCACTTGCAACACTGCTATAACCTACTCCCCAATAACCCTCTCCCCAATAGGATGAAAGTGCCGAGATACCGGCATGACTCGCCGCAGCAGCAAAAATATCCGTTTGTGTCTGCAAGTATTGAGTCATAAAACCTCCGTAGCTTGCACCCATACAGCCTACTTTCTTCGCATTCACGAAAGGATGCGACTTACAGAAAGCCTTTACTGCGCCTATGATTTCGGCTGCGGTGCGATCGCCCCAAGCATTCACGTGACGAGCGGCAAACTCCTGTCCGTAACCGGTAGAGCCGCTGGGATTCATGCTATACACGACATATCCCAAAGAAGCATACATTGCCAAAGAGTAAGAACCTTCAAACATACGGTTTACGGGAGATGTTCCGGCGTAGTAGTAGACAATCATCGGATACTTCTTGTTCGGATCGAAGTTGGGAGGCAGATAGAAACGCCCCTGAATCTCGGTGCCGTCGGGAGCTATATAGTCCCAGTCCGCCATGTTACTGCGGATAAGATCTTTACCTTTCTCGGCATCAAGATCGTACAAAAGGGCTTCTCTTCTCTTCTTGGCATCTATCGTGTAGAAGCGATCCGAGGATGTGGCACTCTGTCCGATATAGGTAACATCTCCCGAGAGAGCAGATACAGAGAAGTTTTTCACATAGTCTTCTTTCTTGGAAAGACGGGTTATCTTACCGCTCTTAAGATCGCTAACGTAGAGAAGTTTACGGTCTCCCACCTCTGCAATGAAGTATGCTTCGGGGCGGTTGGTAGGTACCGAAACGGTTTCGATAGAGCGGTCAAGACTCTTGCTAAGCGGTCTTGCCGTCTTGTTCACACGGTCATAGAGGAAGAGCTGGGTGTCGTAAGTGTTGACGATCATCCCCTTAGGAAGAAGTCTTCCTACGCCATGGAACGCATCGGCACTACCGGTAGCCACAAGCATATTAGGCAGTGCGGAGTAGTACAAGCTCGCTATCTCTGTATCGTTTACGAAGAGCGTATCCACTCTTCTTGTCCTTAGATCCACTTCGTAGTAGCTTGTGGATCTGAACGGACGCTTGGTAGGCGTAGGAGTAGATACGGAGAAGATCAGCTTGGAATCGTCCGGAGCAACATCTTGAATATATGTGGATCTGTTTCCGAATGTAACCGGATAGAAGACTCCGCTCTTCAAGTCGAAAATAGAAATAAAATTCCGGTGTCTGAAACCGGGTAGTCTGTCTCCGGGAGCAGCAAGACGATCCAGGTTTTTATTGTATTTCTGTCCCTCTTCCGATACATTGAAGATCAAAGATGTCTCTCCCGGAGACATAAAGTAGCTGCCTGTTTCCGGAATGCCGGAGTGAATCACTTCACGCTTCATTGCTTTCGGATCATAAGCATACAGTGTACGTCCCTTCTCGGTAGTCTCATCGTAGTAGAGTTTGTCTGTCTTAGGCATCCAGCGTGCACGGGATGCAACGCCGTCGAACTCCGCTATCTTCTTTCCTTTATGGAAGAGCAACGACTGCTCTCCTGCTCTGCTTGCAGCAGATGGACGGAAGTAGAGAATGACGTAATCGCCACTCGGAGAGATTTGAGACCCTGCCAATGTGCGTCCGTAGATCATAAAGTTCGGATCTGGATGGTGCTTGGCATCCGAGCGTACCTCTACTATTCTGTCTTCGCGATCGGGAGTAAATCCGGCACGAAGCTCTATGTTTTCCAAAGAGTCCTTGCTTGAGAGTGCCACCTTAACCGTAACAGCGTGTGTCTTGGGTAGCAGTGTAATCTTCGAGGTTTGTGGTTTGATGCTGTCGTTTACCGCCTTTGCTCCGACACCTTTTAGCTTTGAGGCGTTGTCCACCAACACTTCAAAAGGAGCGTTACACTCTATCGAGAGCGTTCCCTTGGTGTAAGTTTCCGGAAGGAGATTGAAGTTGAAGATATGATACTGCAAGGTATTGGGGTCTGCTATTCTCTTCACAGGCACACTGAATACAGGCTTCTCTCCACTTTTCGGAGAAAGAAGAGTGCGTGTGTCATTGGCAAGATTGACACGGGGAGAATAGTACAGCATGGTCTGTACATCGTAGCTCTTGCCGGACAGATTTGTACTATCCGAGAGCACCGGACGGGATATATTCACCGGACCGGCATATTGCAATCTTTTGGCATAAGAGATCTTCGGAGTCTTGATCTCCTGTTTGGCTTTAGTGTCCTGCGCCAAAAGAGCACCGCTCCCCAAGAAAAGAGAGCACAGCATTGCTGCTAAAAATGTTTTACGGCTCATAAAAATGTTTGTGTTATTTGGTAATTATAATTTCATGAGAAATGTTCGCCATGTCTTAAAAGAGTAGAGATCCGGTTCACTGTCAAAGATGCCGTACATGGCAGAACCCGACCCGCTCATTGAAGCATAAAGGGCACCTTGCCGGTACAACAGCTCTTTGATCTCGACAAGATGAGGATGACGAGGGAAAAGAGAAGACTCGAAACGATTGCTTACTACTCCTCTCCACTCTTTCAAAGGCAGATTCAGCCTTTCTCTTAAATCCACCTCGGGTTTCATCGGACAGACTCCGGAGTACGCTTCCGGTGTGGAGATATAAATATCCGGCAGCAACAAAAGAAGATGATACCCCTTGAGAGAGAAAGAATCAAAAGGGGTCAAAATGTCTCCGATTCCCTCTCCGTAAGTGGGAGAGTCGTACAGAAAACAGGGGACATCAGCACCCAATCTCGCTCCCATGAGAGCCAACTCTTCACGAGAGCAGTTCAGGTGAAACAGCTCATTCAGCATCACGAGCGTGCTTGCTGCATCACTCGACCCTCCGCCAAGCCCTGCACCATGAGGGATATGCTTGCGCAGAATGATCTTTACAGGTGGCAACCCGTACTGCGACTCCATCATCCTGTATGCCTTGACCACGAGATTCTGCTCCACCGGACAGTCGGAGAGCGCATCTCCTCCATCAAAAGAGAAAGTCTCCACTCCCGAACATATTTCCAGTACATCTGTCAAAGGGATAGGATAAAACAGCGTCTGGAGATTGTGATACCCATCCGGACGCTTCTCGACAATCTCTAAACCGAGATTGATTTTTGCTTTTGGAAATGTAAGCATTCTTGCAAGATAAGTGAGAGCAACGGTTCTCTCTACGAGATAGTTGCTTGTAACTTGGGCAAAGATACAAAAAGGTGCCTGAATGCTTAGCGCTCAGGCACCTCTTGTTACTTTTTTTCTCTGTGCGCAGGATGAGATTCGAACTCACACACCGGAACCGGCACTACCCCCTCAAAGTAGCGTGTCTACCTATTTCACCACCTGCGCTCATGAGGCAAAGCCTCTGAAGACATTTTCCATCTTATTGTTGTGATCAGGCTGGGATTCGAACCCAGGACCCACAGCTTAGAAGGCTGTTGCTCTATCCAGCTGAGCTACCCGACCTAATTCGCTTGAAACCGGTGTCCCGATTTGCTGTGCAAAGGTAATGTTTTTTTTCGTACCACACAATAGAGGCCCCAATAAATTGTTTCACACTCCAAATCTCCCCTCTTCCAAGACGTCATTTTTATATATTCCATCCCTCAAAAAGCTCCGCCAAACATCTCTCTCTATTTCATCCTCCACCTCTGTTTTCGGAGGGGTCCCGAATTTGTTAAATCAGCCCGTTTTATTAACACTATTTTCGACGCCTGTTCACCCAAAACGCGAAACAAGCATATTTTGTCGGCTTAACGTGTTTAATTTTTCAGTAAACACGTTTACCGATTTCATTTAATACGTTTACCGGATTCGGTTAACGTGTTTAGCCAAATCCTCTAAAACGCTAATAATCAATAAACTACATATTTTCACCCTAAAACACTCCTGAAAAGGTAGATTTCTTCATTAGGGAACATTTACAGAGGCAGGTGTTAAAATTCACATCTATTAACGCGAAAAAGCCCCATCAAACGGACTGAGAAAAATTTTTCTCCGAATTTCAAATTTCACCATAAACCGATCACCCACAGAGAGTTGAGATAAAACAATCTGCCTTTTCAGCCCCAAAACAGAAGAGAAAACGGAAAGAGAAGAGAAAAACAGGAGAGTCCGTTTTTATATAAAAGCTCCCCCAAAAAGGGAGTAAAGAATATCCCCGAAACATACCCCAAGCAGCCCAAAAGAGTAAAATGAAAAAGAGCACTGTCCGAAACAAAATCGGAACAGTGCTCTCTCTTTAACCCAATCTATATAAAGAAGCCCTGGACAGGCTTCGGGGAGTCTGCCTCCCTCCTTAGTAAGTGCGAAGCTCTTTGATACGAGCCTTCTTACCGGTGAGTTTACGAAGGTAGTAAAGCTTGGCTCTACGCACACGACCGCGCTTATTCACCACAATCTCTTCAATAAACGGAGAGTTGAGAGGGAAAATACGCTCTACACCGACACCTCCTGAGATCTTACGCACGGTAAACATCTTCTTGTCTCCGTGTCCGGATATACGAAGAACATCTCCACGAAACTGCTGGACACGCTCCTTATTACCTTCACGAATGCGGTATCCTACGGTGATGGTATCCCCGCTCTTGAAACGCGCATGTTCTTTACCGCTCTTAAATGCCTCTTCGGCTACTTTAATCAAATCCATAATATTGATCGCTTATACATATATATAATAAGCCAAACGCAACGTACATAGGCCACACTCTGTAATAACATTCCTATCAGAGGTTACGCAAAGCGGTGCAAATATAGTTATTATTATTAAGACTCCCAAACATCTCCCCAAACAGCTGATGGAATGCCAAGTCTCATAAAAAATTTTTTTTTGCTTCAGGGCAAAAGAATTTGTTTATTAGAAAATATTTGCCGTAATTTATGAGCAGAATTCAATATTCAAAGCGCTCTTGACTACCTTACCCTATCTTCATCAATCTGATGTTGATGATTATAGACTATTTTTGACAACCATTTACTTGAATAATTTTTAACCTAAATGTATTTTTTACTAACTCAAAATCTCAAGATTATGAAGCTAAAAAACTTTCTTGCTGTGTTCTCAGCAGTCGTTCTTGCGAGCTTGATGAGCGTTTCTTGTACGCCAAAAAATGACGGGCCGGAAGAACCTACTTTAACGCTATCTGCGCAAACCCTAACCTTAAACAACCAAGCACAGAATCCGACAGAACCACAAGTTCAAGTAACAACAAACCAAACCAAGTGGAATGTATCTACGAACGCTGAGTGGCTTACAGCTACTCGCAAAGGCGAAGGCATCGTGGTTGGAGCACAAGCAAACACTCTTGGAAAAGATCGTAAGGCTGAAGTTATCGTTTACGCAGGTGGCCTTATGGAAAAGATCGCTGTGACTCAAAGCGCTTCTAAGATTTTCATCAATGTTTCTTCTGAAACAATTGAAGCTCCTGTAAGTGGCGGACAATTCCTTGTCGCTGTAGAAACAAATGCAGAACAATGGTCTATGGAATTTGAACAGACAGATTGGCTTAACGTTACCAGAGCCGGTAACTTTGTGAAGGCTGAGGTTGCTGCTAATAAAACAGACAAAGCACGCGAAGCTAAAGTATTTATAAAAGTTGGTGCAGAAGTTAAGGCTATCAGAGTATTCCAAAATATATCTAATGCAGTTTACTTCCCTATTTTTGATGCTGAGATGAGCGTCTTCCAACGTGCAAAAATGGAGGCAGCACAAGGCTCTATCATAATAAGCTTGCGCGAACCGGGACAAAGCTTCTTCGGACCACAACCGGGTATGCTGACAGTAATTCCTGAAGCAGACGGTTTCATCAATGCTACTTATCTTATTCCTTTCAATAACCCGAAAACATGGAAAGTTATTGTAGCAACAACAGACACATGGGAAAGAATTGCAGAAGGAGCATTTATCGAAGCTCTTAAGAATGCAGGATTTACCTTTATGCAAGATATGTCTGCAGCGAAGAAGCTTGTGTATCAAAACAGTGATAAGATGTTACGTGCTACCATTCTTCAAGAACCTCAAGAGGATGGAACAATGGTTTATGGAGTTATATTCGAGCACTACTACATTCAAGATAAAGACTATCCAACGTTCTCTAAGTTCCCATACCTTCTTAAAGAGTTCTTGGATAATAAAGACAAAAAGACTGCGGATGTTGTCGCATTTATGACAGAACGTGGATACAAGAAGGAGAAAGATTATCCAAATCAAAAAAAACCGGAAGAACTCCAGGCTCAAAGTTTTGTTAAGGAAGGTGAAGTTGGAAAAGAAGAGGCGAAAGATGTTTTGGCATTCTACCACAAAACCGGAGATGCCGGACTAGATCCTGCTCTACTACAAAGTTTGACTCAATTCGCTCAAATCTTCAGCCAAGATAAGATCAACTTGGTAATGTGGTTGCGTCCTGATGGTGCTTATGCTCCAACAAAAGAGTTTATCGCTCTTAAAGACAAAGAAGGTTTCGATGCAAACTCTTTGGAAAGAGATGGAAGATTCTTTTTCGTAACCAAGGAAGACCTTGTATTGATGCTTAGACCGGCTCAATTCAGCGACGTAAATCCGGGTGAAGTATCTCTTCAATTCGCAATGTGGTATGAAGAAGGTGCATCAAAAATACAAGGAGCTCGCCTAAGCCACTATTACTACGGTAAAGATAAGAACGAAGTGAAAGCTAGATTTGAAGCAAAAATGGCTTCTCTTCAAAAAGCAGCTGCAAACAAAAATCAAACAAAGTTTGAGAAGTTTTCTCTTAAGTAACCATTAAGACCGTAGTTCATTTATATAGACTTAATGTATAAATGAGATAGTTTAGATATCCCCACCGAGAGTGTAGCAGGGTACACTGTAGCCTCTTCGGTGGGGATATTTCTATCTACTTTAAAGTAATAACAAGATCATGAAAAAAGTATATTTGCTGAGCGTTCTCTTTGGGCTCTTGACAGTAGGAGGCTGCCAAAATGAAAGAGAAGTCCAATATGCGGACAACAGCCAACAAAAAGAACAACCAAACACATCATCGTCTTCTCTAAAAATGTATAATGTTCCTCCGGGTGCAGCTGTTCCGGGAGAGATTATCATCAAGATCACAGATGAAGTTGAGCAGAGTTTAACTCAGGCACAATTGGGAGAAGTACAAATGAGCAGTGTTCCCTCTTCTATGGGTTTTGCTCTACAAAGCATAAAGGCCACAGCTATAACAAGATTGTTTCCACCGGCAGGAGAGTTTGAAGAAAGATCAAGAAAAGAAGGCCTGCACCTATGGTTCATAGTACGTTTCGACAAAGGGGTGGAGATATCCAGAGCAATGCAAGCTCTTGATAGCGTAGATGGTGTAGAGATTGTAGAATTCAATCCTGTAATAGTTCCGGCTTCTGCTAATCAGCATCCTGCAGCCATAAATTTATTAAGTTCAACCGAAGACTACCTTAAAAGAAATGCCAAAATGCCATTCAACGACCCTCTTCTGAAGGAACAATGGCACTACAACAACATAGGAACCGGTGTTCCTGCGGGAGTCATGGGATCCGACATCAACCTTTTCAAAGCGTGGGAAATCTCCACCGGTACCCCAAATGTCATCGTCTGCGTAGTGGACGGTGGGGTAGATGTAGATCATCCCGACCTTGCGGATAATATGTGGGTAAATCAGGCCGAACAGAACGGGACTTCCGGTGTCGATGATGACAATAATGGATTTGTCGATGACATCAATGGCTACTGTTTTGTAACCGATCAAGGGAATTTACGTCCGGACGAAGATGCTCATGGAACACACGTTGCAGGAACCATCGCTGCAAAAAATAACAATGGTGTCGGAGTAGCAGGAGTAGCCGGAGGTAATGGAGACCCTAATACCGGAGTACGTATCATGTCGGCAGCGATCTTCCGAGAAGGTGCTCAGGGTGGCAACGCTGCGGCAGCTATCAAGTACGGAGCTGACAATGGAGCCGTTATATCTCAAAACTCATGGGGATATCCTTATCGTTCAGGTATCTATACTACTCCGAACTCTCTAAAAGTAGCCATCGATTATTTCGTAAAATATGCCGGTACTGATGGGAAAGGCAGCCAAAGACCGGACTCTCCAATGAAGGGTGGAGTTGTGCTTTTTGCAGCCGGTAATGATGGATTGGAATTTACAAGCCAACCGGCAGCATACGAAGGATGTATTGCCGTCTCAGCAATCGGAACAAACTTTAAGAGGGCTACCTACTCCAATTATGGCGACTGGGTAGATATCTCAGCTCCGGGTGGAGATCAGATGCTGTATGGAACAAAAGCGGGAGTCTTAAGTACGACCGACAAAAATGCTGCAAACGTAGCGGATTGGTACACATACTATCAAGGTACCTCCATGGCATGTCCTCACGCCTCAGGTGTTGCAGCTCTTATTGTATCTCATTTCGGTGGTCCCGGATTTACCAGTGAAGATCTAAAGACTCGTTTGCTGGCTTCTATACTACCGGTGGATATAGACAAGATAAATCCGGGAGCAGCAGGACGTTTGGGGTCAGGCTATGTCGATGCTTATGCAGCTTTGACTCTTAAAAATGATCAAAAAGCTCCGGAATCTCCTAAGTTCAACAGCAGTAAGATCAATGCAAATGTTAACTTCACAGAGCTTACACTATTTTGGAATGTACCCAAAGATGAAGATGATGGGACAGCGGACAAGTATGCCGTTTACATGTCTACGACCCCTCTTAACGCAAACAATTACAAAAAAGAAGGCGAACTTATAAGCAATCCTCTCGTCGGAGGCAAAGGCTTGTCTGTTAATGACGAAGTTTCTTTCGTGGTAAAGAAGTTGACTCCTGATAAAGAGTATCATTTTGCTCTTGTAGCAATAGACCGTTGGAATTTATTCTCGGCTCCATCCTTTATCTCCGTAAAGACAAAAAAGAACAATCCTCCGGTAATCTCCAACGTACCCGAAAATCCACTTGTTCTCTTGAATATCTTGGGAAAAGTCGAGTATGAATTCAATATTTCCGATCCGGATGGGCACAAGTGGCAATATACTTTGGAGGATAAGACCAACTGCGTAAGCGTAGCACGGATAGACAAAGGCTTGAAAGTTACTATCCGTCCGCTATCTTCTGCCGGTGAATACTCGTTCAATCTTAAACTTACAGACGAGCTTAAGAGTTCTTTCACATATACTATTCCATTCAGAATCGTTACCGTAACAGAGCCTGAATTTAAGAAAGCGTTCCCAACTCCAACAATAGGAGCTAAGGGAGAAGGAGCTTCTCTTAACCTTGCAGACTATGTAACTCCTCAAGAGTTCTTGACATTTACATACAAGGCTTCTTCATCCAACGGCTCGGTAGCTTCTGCCGACGTAGACGATAAGGGTAAGCTAACCATCAAAGGATACAAGCCCGGACGCACAACCATATCTGTGGAAGTAAGCAACGGACACATGTCATCCATGGCATCTTTCTCTGTTACCGTAGTTGAAGATCCTTCTCTCGATGTTTACTCTGTATGGCCTCTTCCAATGCAGAAGGAGTTGAATGTTTGGCTCAATCCGACACACAAGAAAGCTCACATCACTTTGATAAGTGTTACCGGAGCAGTTGTTTTGGATAAGGAAGTACCTGCAGATCATACAGGTGTTGCCAAGATCAATACAAGCAAAGTAGCTCCGGGAACATATACCTTGAAAGTGAAGACAGGCGGCAAACCTTATGAAAGAGCTGTCCAAAAGAGGTAATTGTAGATCATAAATTTTCAACCGTATCAATAACTATAAAAAAGATATGAAGATAAAATATATCATTGGAGCAATGGCCTTGGCAGCAATGGGACTATTCTCTGCTCCAAAGGCGGCAGCTCAAAGCCTTCCGATATTAGAGACTCCCGTTGATGCACGTACTGCTGCGATGGGTGGTGTATCATTGGCGCATACAGACAGAAGCTATCTTTATGTAAACCCGGCTTCCATCTTCCAAACAGACAAGAAGTTCACAGTCTCTGCAAGCGGACTTATGTTCCCTAAGATGGCTATGGCAGAAGGCAGACTCTTGAACGGAATGGCCACTGCCGGATGGAGATTCCTCGACCGCCACGTTGTGTATGCAGGTTTCCGCTATCAGGGAGGTCTCACTCTTCCTTCTATAAAGGATCAGTTCGGTACACCGGGCAAGCCGCTTTCTCCATTCGATTGGAGTGCCGACTTAGGTTATGCCTTCCGTTTCAATGACAAGCTATCTGCTTTTGCTTCCGGATCATTCATCCAAAGCTACACAGGCAGAACAGCCATGACGGGAACATTCAGCCTTGGAGCCAATTACTTCATGGATCTCACCAATAGTGGTGCAAAATATTTGAACATCGCTGCTCGCGTGTCCGATCTTGGAGCACCTATCGCTTACTCTGCCAAGGACGTGTTTGCGGTACCTTCAAGAGCCGAGCTTACAGGAGACTTTGCGACAGCAGTTTCTGATACTCACGAGTTCAACTTCACTCTTGGCGGAAGATACTTCTTCTTGGCATCCGATCCGCTATACCAAGCAAACATCGGTGCGGACTACACGCTCTACAAGATGGTAAGCCTTCGCGCAGGTTATCAGTATGGCAGCCGGTCTACCAGTGCTTGGAGTGCAGGTATCGGAGTGAAGTTCTACAACGTCAAGCTCGACCTTGCCGGCATCAGAGGCTTAGGAGAATATGGCTCTCAAAAGATGATGCTGTCTCTATCGTTCGACTATTGATCGCTCGATACCTATAAAAGAAAAGACCTGTACACGCAGCGTGTGCAGGTCTTTTTTTATTCCCATTCCGGCAGATCCCGAAGCAGCATCGCCACGATAGTTCCTCTCCCCTGCACTATCCCGGCTCCCGAAAACGATAAATAAAACTGCATTCACAAAACAGCAGCTGCCAAAATCACCCTTTCGGGCATTGCCCCTGCACGGTCTAAAGGCAAACCCTGCCACACAAAAAAGATAACAAAACGGACAGATGAACAACCCCATCCAAGAGCCCCCTATCCTTCTTTGCCGGAAGAGAACAGCCACCGGACACCTACCCGAAAGCTGCGTAGAAAATCTTCTTCCACAACGTTTTCTGAAAAGCAGCGAATCTTTTCCCGGAAATCTTTAGTGCTTTCTCCAAAAAGATTAGGTACTTTCGCCGAAAAGATTAGGTACTTTCGCCGAAAAGATTAGGTACTTTCTCCGAAAAGATTAGGTACTTTTCACAGAAAGATTAGGTGCTTTCCTCCAAAACCTTTAGTGCTTTCCTCCAAAACCTTTAGTGCTTTTCTCCAAAACCTTTAGTGCTTTCCTCCAAAACCTTTAGTGCTTTTCTCCAAAACCTTTAGTGCTTTTCTCCAAAACCTTTAGTGCTTTTCTCCAAAACCTTTAGTGCTTTTCTCCAAAACCTTTAGTGCTTTTCTCCGAAACCTTTAGTGCTTTTTTCCGAAACCTTTAGTGCTTTTCAAAGAAACCTTTAGTGCTTTTCAAAGAAAGTCGCTAAATTGCATCCGGATCCGTACACTTCACAAGATGAAAAGAGACAAGACAAAAGAAACGAGCCTTAGCCGCCGCACATTGGGAACGGTGCTTGCAATGGTTCTGCCGGTAATGATGCTGCCGGTCTCCTGCAAAAACAGTAAAACATCCCTGAAAAACAGCATGACAGAAACATCCGAAACAGCAACAGACACCTCCACCACACTTCGGGCAGAGGCATTCGTGCAAGGAAGGATACATATATACGTATCCGAAGCCGCACTGCAAAACATCAAGATGAACGACTCCGGCGAGATCTCCATGAGCAGTCTGCCTGCTCGTCTGACCTCCGTACTGAAGGAGATAAAAGCAACACGGGTGGAACGGCTATTCCCTCCGGCAGGGAAATATGAAGAGAGAAGTCGGCAAGAAGGGCTGCACAGATGGTTCATCGTAACCTTCGACAAAGGGCTCTCTCCCACCAAAGCTTGCGAGATGATGCTGTCTCTCCCGGAAGTGGAACAAGCAGAAGCCATACCGGAAGCTACGATGCAGATCTCTTGAAGAAGCTCTGTCGGGGAACGAAATCTTATCCCCTCTTCCCATAGGCATATCTAAAAACCGGATTATAGCTATTCGGAACTGTTTCTTAACCGCTTCAAGAGCGAATCTAAACCCGTTTAGAGTTGAAAAGCACAGCTTGTTCTCTGCAAATCAAGAGTCGATTTGCACCATTCGCATCTCGATTTGCACGCTTCGAGCCCTGATTTGCACCTCCGAACCTGAATAATGGAAAATACGAACGTGTTTAGAGGAAAAAGCAAAGCCGTTCAGAGCATTTCCCGGTTTAGTCTCGAAAAGGGAAAGAGTTTCCATCCTGTTTCCGTAGACAAAAAAGAAAAGAGTAAAATATGCCGCCTACCATAAATGGGAAGCACTCTCATCGGGGATTAAACTTGTAATCCTCCCCTATTTTTCGTATCTTTATATTGTACACATACGAAAGAAAGATGAATATATTAAAGAAATTACTTGGAACCCTTTTGGTCATCGGACTGTTTGTCCTTGTGTTTACAATAGCAAAAGGAATTATCGTCATTTCCAGCGCACTTCTAAAATTTGCCCTAATGATCATTCTCGGCATCTTTGCCATCTCGATCCTGATAGGGCTTTGGCGTAGCGGCACTAAGAAAAACCAATAACAACAAAAAGCATTGATACTCCGGTATCGATGCTTTTTTATAACGAGGCATTTACCTGCCATTTACTTCCGGGCTGTTCTGCGTGCAAATCTGCAAAAGATCGCTCCCAATCGGGAACATTCAGTTTGGTTCTTGAGACCGTTTCGGCATTGAGTTTCCGGATCGAAAAGGGTAGTTTGATAGTATCACTTCATCCGAAATAAGCAGCGGAGACACCAATAGAGCATTAAGAATCCTGTCGTTACGCATCAAGTCAAGGATGCTATTTAATCTAAAAATAAGGGGAGGGAAATGTTAATTCCCCTATTTTTTCTTGCAAGTTAAAACAAAAAGGTCTACATTGCATCAGACATCGGATTAAGGTTGGTATTCAGACCTTCTCCAAAAAGTGTATAAAAACGATTGAATACGCTTTAGAGGCGTTTTCTTATTTAACCCAAAACTATTCACACACGATTATAAAGGGTGTGTGAGCGTGATTGAAATCTGATATACGTTTAACATAAAAACTGTCATATTATGCCTGATCGAAAGAGTAAAATGGATGAGCAATGCCATTTGTACGGCAAAATACGTAAAATCTGTGAACAGAAAGTCAATGAGCCGGAGTGGCGCGTTCCTCTTAGTTTTGATATTCTAAAAAAGTTGGTTCTGAACAAAAAGAGTGAAGAGAATTTGTCCAGAGCGGAGCTGTTGATAGCAAAAGGATATTTTGAAGGAGATGGCGAACAGACACCGAATTGTCCCCTAAGCGCATACTTTACTTTGGAGAATGTTCTCAAGACTCTGAAGTTTTTAGATCAAAAAGAAAATAAGCCGAGTTCCTCTCTTATTCCCATCAAGGGGATTAGCCGTGTGATGCAAGCAAAGTTGAGGGATAAGCTCAATGTGTATGATGTTGCCACACTTCTGGTTAGAGGTCGCTCTCATAAAAAGAGAGTTTCCATGGCATCGAGACTTGGAGTGGATCTCAAACTTGTTACCAGCTGGATAAAGCAGGCAGATCTATGGAGAGTGGAAGGTATGACGACAGACATGGCGTATCTTCTGGTCCAGGCGGGAGTACGTAATGTGGAAGATTTGGCGAAGGTAGATGCAGAAAAAGCCTACCCGATTCTCACCAATATCAATGCCTCTCAAGTAGATTTCTCCCTCGTGGAAAAAGAGGAGCTTGAGAAAATGATTGCCAATGCGGCAATGTTATTGAAATATTCTCCAAGTCTGGCTTCATTCTGTATATCAAAAAGGAAAGAGTTTGAAGAAGGTATAAAAGAGACTCCTCATAGCAACATATCCGGAAAGATTGCTTCTCTTCGTCCGGAAGTAACTGAGATATTACGCTCCCATAGAGCGAAGATAAATTCTTGGGAGAATATAAGCTCTCTTCTCATTGGAGTTCCCGCTCAGATAGAGGCAGATGGAGTGCCTCCGGTGTACTTGTTCAAGGATGATTTTTCTTCTGAAGATGATGCGAGTGCAGAGCTCGAATCTATATACGAGATTATAAATGAGGTGTTGGGTTTTCTGGACAATGTCGAATACACCTTGCCTTTACCTCGGACAGCAAGCGGTACCGTGTTTATAAAAAAGGCGGACGAACCGGATGAAAATAAGAGATGTCTGCCGGGGGTATTGGTCGAGATAGATGGTATTGTAAGTCCGGACCAAGATAAGACAGAAGTCAATAAAAAACCTCGATGCTATACAGACGGCAATGGTAGGTTTATAATATCAATGCCCGACCGATATAGCCTCAAGGAGGCTATCACGATAACCATTTCCGATGGAAATAAAAGACAGAAGTTTTTGACAACGGCATCGGATTTTATCGATTCTGTTCCGGAACAGCAGATACTCAAAGAGTTTCTTGCTGTCGATGCCATCGGAGACAGTGCAGACAGCTTATCCGAGAGGATCCGATTCCTGGAGAGAAAGAAGGCAAGCATCGAAGCAAAAATAAGTAACCCGGAAACAACCGATAGAGCCAAGCGGATATTGGAGGAAGCTCTGCAGAAGATAAACGAGACTTTAGAAGGCAAAGGAGAGACTAAAGGGCTGAAGAGTGAACGAGAGGAGTTGAGGCAGAGGTATAGTGAAAAGAAAAAGGAGCTGTTGGAACGCTTTGGCACAAACGACCTAAAGAGCACTTTCGACCGGTTTATGGCATCTGCTTCCAAACTGAATGCTCAGCTGACTGCCACCTCCATAGGAGAAGAGCAGGTCAAGAGTGACGGATTCACTGTCATTCAAGAGATATTTGAAAACAGACGTATGGATATGCCTCGAGCGTTACCAAGCGTCAAGCTGATGGGTGAAGGAGGAGACGTTATAAAGCTACCTACTGACACAGCTCCGTCAAGGATATTTACTTATAGGATGCTACAGCGCCTGAAAGAGCCCGATATATTCCCCATACCTAAAGGTGCCGGCAAGAACGCGCGAGTAACACTGAACAGACCTGTAGATGTAGAGGCATTTAAGGAACAGATGTACAAGGATCCTCATAACTATCCACAAATGTCCACGCTCGGCATGGGTTATACACTCAATATGCATCAAGCATGGGTACCGGATGGCTTTGCTCTTGGAACTCTTTTGTACTCTTTGATCCTTGCTCCGGGAGAGGAACAACGCATCATTGTACGAGAGAATAAACAGAGATACAGTATTACAGATGTAGCAGAGGGAGCGGATGCAACACGCTCACGCTATGCTCTTTCTCAAGAGGACGATACTTCCGCAATTTTTAATCAGGCGATTGACCAGATGTCCAGATCCAATTCTAATTACAGCTATAGTACTTGGACGAACAGCTTTGGTGGAGGCGGTGGTATCGCCGGAGGTTTTGCTCCTTATGTCAGTGCAACTTTAGGACTATCCGGAGGTTTCTCAAAAACGAAAGGTCGAAGCTCTCTCTCTTCAAGCCAATCTAACTTTTACAGAGAAGCATCAGCCGCAGCCAATAGTTTTCAACACAATATCAAGAGAGCCTCAGCAAGGTTGTCTCAGTCGAAGCGTATAAGTATCACTACCGCGACGAACGATGTCTCCGATTCTGTTGCAACCAAGATCGTGGCGAACCACAACCATTCTCATGCAATGACTATCCAATATTGGGAGGTTATGCGTCGCTACCGTTTGGAAACATGTATTGATAGCGTCGACTTGGTGCTATTTGTTCCTCTTAAATTGATCAGATTCCTGCCTTCAGGAGAAAGTTTGATTTATCCGGCAGGCAGTATCGAAAGTTTTAATAGCGCAGCTTTCGCGAGGCGTTATGCCACAGTATTGAAGTATGCAAACTCTCTGAAATACTACTTACCTTATAAGCATTGGGCAGGAGTAAACCTCATTCAGAAATATGCAGCCTTACCACAATGGACAATGGAAAAGACAGGAGGGCAACCATCTCTCTTTTCATTCTCAATACAAGGTATATTCCTTTCATGTGATGATATTAAGGCTTATCTTGTTCTGAAGAATGGCAAGGGAACTGTCGCCGGAACGGTGAGTTATGAAAGAGTCCGGTTAGGAAGCGAATATGAAACAAGCAATGACCTGAAACGGGCGATAAGGGATATCAGAAATTCAAACACTTCTAATGGAAAATACCCAAAGAAAAGGGCGATACTTTCCTTTAATCTCCCCATTGGAGTTATTGATGAAGATATCTCACATGTAACTATCCGCTACTCTTGCGAACCTTTGCATTATACATTGTATAAGAATCCTAAAGCAAAGGCAGCTTCCGGCGTCTACGCAGATGAGGAATATAAGAGTATGATGGACAAATATTGGGACTCGATGAAGGATACCGACAATACTTCGGGTGATCTTAGAAAAATCGAGTACTACAGAAATGTCTTGCCTGAGGCATACATATCTCCCAATGTGTGGATATCATCAAGAGAAATGAATAGTCTCGGCTATCCGGAAATTGAGCTGATCGACAAACCGGTGAAATTCCAACTTGTACTATCCAACTCATCATTAGAAGGAGATGTTTATGTGGGCGTTTCGACAAGTTCCCATACGTTGCGTCGTACTGAGTTTCAACAGATGGAAGCCTTACTGCAATATCTGGCATCGGAAACTCTACGTTACTCTCAAATAGTTTGGAGGGGTCTTTCTGATGACGAAAGAGCAATGATGTTGGAACAGTACACCATAAAGATGGACTTTGAAGAGGCTATCTTGAATGCGAATGTTCAAACGGAAGAAGAGGATATAAGAAATTCCAATAGAAACAATGTCAACATTCCACTGCTCAACTGTGTTAATGTTAAAAAGCTTCTTGGGTTCTATGGCAACTGTATGCTATTGCCTTTTACATATCCTCAAAGCTTGGCAAAACTACTGGGCTGTACTGCCGCAGAAATGCAGGATGCAATATGCCGATACCATAGCAATAATTTCCGTGCACCAACAACTACAATATCTCTACCGACAAGTGGTATGATAGGTGAAGCGGTGTTAGGAGAAACAAATGTGAGCGAAAAGATTGACCTTACTCGTTTCTGGAACTGGCAAGACTCTCCAATTGATAAGATGGAGATTGATCATAAAGGTCTTAACTCTACAGATTGCTTGGCAGGTAAAACGACAAAGGGTATAACTCCTCTCAACTTACAAGAGGCATCCGCTGCAACTCCGGTTACGACAGCAGATCTACTAACTGCTTTGGTAAACAAAAAGCCTCCAATCTTTGACAATATAACCGGCTTAGACCAACTCAAGGAGATACTTAATGAGGGTACCAAGAGTGCATCTTCCGGTCGAGACAGGGCGATAGAATCTTCTGAAAAAATGGCAAAGGCTGCCTTACAATTTTTCTCCGCCAATAAGATAGATGACGAGGAAAAGAAGGAGGGAGATAACAATAAGAAGGAAACTCCGAAAAACGGAGGGACTGAAAAGAAATAAGAAGGAGCTATAAACAATTTGATTGTCTGTCTGTAAGTAATCAGGGAGAGTGAATTCTATAAGCAGTTGTCAAACCAAAATCTCAAAAAAAGATTGATATGTCAGAAAATATAGATATACAAGCATTAGTGGCGAAGTTGTTGGAACACGAAGTTTCGCCGGAAGTATTGGAAATAAAAAAGATGATACTTCGCAGAATAGCTTCGGAAAGCGATATAAAACCTTCTCGCATTCCTGCACCTATGAATATTACCCAAGTTGGCGGGTATGTTAATCTGCTCATGCAGCTTAACGAGCAAGAGATGCTTCGGCAGACTCTGGCTTCTATACTCGGACTACCAATGCAGACGCCGAAAGAGTGATACTTGCAAATACGGACGATAGTCTGTTATGGTTTATATCTCTTTTCAAACTTTGAGTTTGATCGTGGTATAGATTGTGGGAGGCTGTGGCGTATAGGAGGTCTTTGAATGATATGCAATGTGAACAGTAATTTGGTATACTTTCATCGGGTAGTTGCATCAATGCGGTTTCTGTAATTGATCGCTATCATGTCTATCCTTAAATAGAAGCACAAGGTTCGAAGCCGATCTGAAATTGATGAAAGTAGTACCTTATTGCAAACTTTTGAATCCAAACTTTGTAGTAATTGTATCAAAAACAACGATTTGTTCTTGGTCAATGAATCTTAGTGAAAGATAAGATGGTTTCTTTAGGGTATTATGAGTAACCGAAAGTAGGGGAGGAGAAGATAGCCTTGGAGCAGTGGCGAACATTCAGGATTGATGAGATTAAAACAGTTTGTAGTCTTAAGGGATGAGTTTATCTGTGTTCTATTTGTGATCTTGATCTACTATTAGAATTTTTCTAACAAGGGTTAAGAAGAAGATATTCAGACTACCAGTGGACGGAAGTAATAGTACGGTTGATACGAAAGAGACAAGTTGCTCAAATAGCATTGGGCAGGGGTAGTATCAGGGTGCAGTATGCGAGATTAGGAGTGGTTTGGAGAACTGCCTTGGGAAGTTCAAAAAACCACTCCTTCCTTTTTGACATTAGGTCTCCTAAGTCATGTGAGAATGTGCTAATAGGAGGGTGAATAAAAAGTCCCACCATACGGTCGTATGGTGGGACTTTCTGTGAAGTAATATTTGTGCTAAATAATTTTTAGTCTTCCGGCATAATCACCGGTCCTGCAAGAGTAGCGACCTTATGGGCTTCCAACTCCTCTTTAGAACCAACTATAAGTTTGTCGTACATACGGAAACCGGTACCGGCAGGTATCAAGTGTCCACAGATAACGTTCTCTTTGAGAGCCTCCAAATAGTCTACCTTGCCTTGGATTGCAGCATCGTTGAGCACCTTAGGTGTCTCTTGGAATGATGCGGCAGACATAAAGCTATTGGTTTGAAGTGCAGCACGAGTGATTCCTTGCAATACTTGATTTGCCGTAGCAGGTTGAGCATCTCTTACCTGAACAGGTCTCAAGTCTCTTCTCTTCAATGAGCTGTTTTCGTCTCTTAGTCTGCGAACGGTGATGATCTGACCCGGACTATAAATTTCTGAGTCTCCGGCATCTACCACAACCTTTTTGCCCCATATACGATCATTCTCTTCCTGAACCTCTATACGGTCTACGAGTTGTTGTTCCAAGAATCGTGTATCTCCCGGTTCAACAATTTCAACCTTACGCATCATTTGACGTACAATAACTTCAAAGTGCTTATCGTTGATCTTTACCCCTTGTTGACGATAGACATGCTGGATACCATTGACAATGTAGTCTTGTACAGCATTTGGTCCTTGTATGGCAAGAATATCTGCAGGAGTTATCGCACCATCAGAGAGAGGCGTTCCTGCACGGACATACTCTTTCTCCTGAATAAGCAGTTGCTTTGACAATGGCACCTGATACTTTCTCTCTTCTCCAAGCTTGGAAGTAACAGTTACCTCCCGATGACCTCGACGAATCTTACCTAAAGATACTTCTCCATCAATTTCGGAAACAACCGCAGGATTATTCGGATTACGTGCTTCAAACAGCTCGGTTACACGAGGAAGACCTCCCGTGATGTCCCCTCCGGAATTGCTTGTACGAGGAATCTTTACAAGAATATCTCCCAGATTTACTCGTTCACCTTCTTTCTTGCTGAAACGAGCACCTACCGGAAGGTTGTAAGTACGATCTATATTGCCATCCTTATCCAAAATACGGAATTCCGGTGAAAGATTCTTGTCCTTAGATTCAATGATGACGTTGTCTGTGTGTCCGACCTCCACGTTAGAGTCATGCTCGACTTTGAAAGTAACATTCTCAACAATGCCATTGTATGCAAGTGTACCTGCTGCTTCAGAAATAATAACGGTATTGAATGGGTCAAACTCGTAAAGGACAGCATCTTTCTGGATCTTATCTCCAATATTGAAGAACAAACGTGCTCCATAAGGGATATGATTGTTGACAAGAATCATTCGAGTATTCGGGTCAATAAGACGCAATTCGGCAAGACGGCTTACGACTATTTTGGTAATGCTTCCGTCTTCTTCGACAAAGTCTACTGTACGAAGTTCGTCTATCTCCAAAATACCATCATACTTAGCCTTGTAGGAGTTCTGTTGTGTAGCATTGGATGCAATACCTCCGGCGTGGAAAGTACGAAGTGTAAGCTGTGTACCCGGCTCTCCAATGGATTGAGCCGCAATAACACCGACAACCTCTCCGATCTGCACCATAGTACCAACGGCAAGATTTCGACCATAGCACTTTGCACAGACACCTTTCTTGGACTCACAAGTAAGAACAGAACGGATCTCTACACTCTTAATAGGCGAATCTTGTATCCGTTGTGCAGCATCTTCTGTAATCTCTTCTCCGGCATAAACGAGAATCTCTCCCGTATTAGGATGGATTATATCATGAACTGAAACACGACCAAGAATACGTTCATAAAGAGAAGAAACAACAATATCATTCTCTTTTATTTCCGAAATCTCCAAGCCACGAAGTGTTTCACAGTCATCTTCTGTCACAATAACATCTTGGGAAACATCCACAAGACGACGAGTAAGGTAACCGGCATCGGCTGTCTTAAGAGCCGTATCGGAAAGACCTTTACGAGCACCGTGAGTAGAGATAAAATACTCAAGAACAGATAGCCCTTCCTTAAAGTTAGAAAGAATAGGGTTCTCCATAGTCGGGGCTGCATCCGCACCACTCTTCTGCGGTTTAGCCATAAGACCACGAATACCTGAAAGCTGATTGATCTGACTCTTGGAACCACGAGCTCCGGAGTCCATCATCATAAAGATCGGGTTAAATCCTTCGTTATCCTGACTGAGCTGTTTCATCAAGATATTGGACAATCTTGTGTTGATATGCGTCCAAGCATCTATAATCTGGTTGTATCTTTCATTATTGGTGATAAAACCCATGCTATAATTGGCAGTAATGGCATTTATCTCCTCATATCCCTCTTGAATAAGCTGCTCTTTCTCCTGTGGAATAAGAACATCTGAAAGGTTAAATGAAAGACCTGCCTTAAATGCCATGTTATAGCCGAGATCCTTTATGTGGTCAAGGAAGTGCGCTGTTGCTGCAACACCTCTCTTCTTTATGACATAACCAATAATATCTCTAAGTGCATTCTTTCCAAGAAGAGCATTGACATAGCCTATCTTTTCGGGAACACATTCGTTGAATAGAAGTCGTCCAACAGAAGTCTCGACCATGTGTGAAATTTCATTACCGCTTTCATCCAGATCGTCTACCACGACCTTAATCGGTGCATGGATACCAACCTTTCCTTCGTTGTAAGCAATAAAAGCTTCTTCCGGTCCATAAAATACAAGACCTGCACCCTTGCTGTTCTTACGGATCTTGGTGATGTAATAAAGTCCAAGTACCATATCTTGTGATGGTACGGTAATAGGCGCTCCATTTGCAGGGTTAAGGATATTGTGAGAAGCCAGCATAAGGATCTGTGCTTCCAAGATAGCCTCATTGGACAAAGGAAGGTGAACAGCCATCTGGTCCCCGTCAAAGTCGGCATTAAATGCCGTACAAGCAAGAGGGTGCAGCTGAATAGCTTTTCCTTCTATAAGCTTAGGTTGGAAGGCCTGAATACCGAGACGGTGAAGTGTAGGAGCACGGTTGAGAAGAACAGGGTGTCCTTTGATCACGTGTTCCAAAATATCCCAAACGACCGGCTCTTTACGATCCACAATCTTTTTAGCACTCTTAACGGTCTTAACAATGCCACGCTCTATCAACTTACGTATGATAAATGGCTTGTAAAGCTCTGCTGCCATGTATTTTGGCAAACCACACTCGTGCATCTTAAGCTCAGGACCAACCACAATAACGGAACGTGCAGAATAATCGACACGCTTACCAAGCAGGTTCTGACGGAAACGTCCTTGTTTGCCTTTTAGAGAATCTGTTAGAGACTTCAATGGACGATTGCTTTCGCTCTTGACTGCGCTTGACTTACGAGAGTTATCAAAAAGGCTATCCACTGCTTCCTGAAGCATCCGCTTCTCATTACGAAGGATTACCTGAGGAGCTCTCTGCTCAAGAAGTCTTTTAAGACGATTGTTACGTATGATAACTCTACGATACAACTCGTTCAGGTCAGATGTTGCAAAGCGACCACCATCAAGAGGCACCAAAGGTCTCAATTCCGGTGGAATCACAGGAACAACCTTTAGAACCATCCATTCGGGACGATTTTGTCCTTGACTTGCTCTGAAACTTTCCACTACTTGAAGACGCTTCAAAGCATCTTTCTTTCGTTGCTGAGAAGAGTCCTTAGACGCTCTGTCTCTAAGTTCGTAAGAGAGTTTGTCAAGATCGACACGTGCAAGTAGGTCATAGATAGCTTCTGCTCCTATTTTTGCTATAAATTTATTGGGATCACTATCATCCAAATATTGGTTCTCTTTGGGCAGAGAAGCCAAAATTTCCAGGTATTCATCCTCTGTCAGCAGGTCATTAACCTCTACAGACTCTACAATACCCGGCTGAATAACAGCATATTTTTCGTAGTAAATTACAGACTCCAGCTTCTTGGCAGGAATGCCGAGAAGATATGATATCTTGTTAGGATTTGAACGGAAATACCAAATATGAACAACAGGGACTTCCAGAGAGATATGTCCCATACGCTCACGGCGAACCTTCTTTTCTGTAACCTCTACACCACAGCGATCACAAACAATTCCTTTGTAACGAATACGCTTGTACTTTCCGCAATGACACTCATAATCCTTAACAGGACCAAAGGTGCGCTCACAGAAAAGGCCATCTCGTTCCGGCTTATACGTTCTATAATTTATTGTTTCGGGTTTTAGGACCTCTCCACTTGAGTTTTCAAGAATCTCTTCCGGTGAGGCAATACCAATTGTTATCTTGGTAAAATTACTCCTTATCTTATTGTCTCTTTTAAAAGCCATGTGTAAATGCGTATGTGAAGTTCGATTCTTTTTAATCCAATGTAAAACTCAAGCCAAGACCTTTGAGTTCATGCAACAATACATTCAAAGATTCCGGGATACCCGGTGTAGGCATTGGAGTTCCTTTGACAATAGCTTCATAGGCTTTAGAACGGCCTACCACATCATCACTCTTTATGGTCAAGATTTCTTGCAAGATGTGTGCTGCGCCATAAGCTTCAAGAGCCCAAACCTCCATTTCTCCGAAACGCTGACCACCAAACTGAGCCTTACCTCCAAGAGGTTGTTGAGTTATCAAAGAGTATGGACCGATAGAACGTGCGTGCATCTTATCATCAACCATGTGTCCCAACTTCAAGAAGTAGGTTACTCCGACTGTTGCCGGCTGGTCAAAATATTCTCCGGTTCCTCCGTCTCTCAAGCGTGTTGCTCCATAACGAGGCAGAGAAGCTTTATCTGTCCAATAGTCCAAATCTTCTAACTTGGCACCATCAAAGATAGGGGTGGCAAACTTAGTATCAAGAGTTTTTCCTGCCCAACCAAGCACTGCTTCAAAGATCTGTCCAAGGTTCATACGAGAAGGTACACCAAGCGGATTCAAACACAAATCAACAGCAGTACCATCATCCATAAACGGCATATCTTCATAACGAACAATCTTAGAAACAATACCCTTGTTACCGTGACGTCCTGCCATCTTATCTCCAACCTGAATCTTTCTCTTCTTCGCAATATACACCTTAGCTATTTGAACGATACCATTAGGTAGCTCGTCTCCAATAGTCAGATCATATTTGCGTCGGCGAAGTTCGGATTCCTGCTCCTTAACCTTACGTAAATAGTTCTGAACTAAAGCACGGATAAGGTCATTGGTATGCTCATCATTAGTCCAACCATTAAGTTGTACTTCGTCATACTGTATCTGAGAAAGAACGATAGGAGTAAATTTTGTTCCTTTAGATACGACCTCAGCACCATGATAATTCATCACTCCGGCTGAAACCTTATCTTGAATAATCTTAATGAGCTTTTGTATTGCAACCTCCTTGAGGTCTTCACATACTCTCTCAAACTCCTTATCCATTTCTTTTAGGACATCACGTGTCGCCGCTTTATCCTTTCTCGTCATCATAGCACGAGAGAATAGACAGGTTTGGATAACGGTTCCGGAGAGAGACGGTGTAGCTTTAAGAGAAGCATCCTTGACGTCTCCGGCTTTATCCCCAAAGATTGCATGAAGAAGTTTTTCTTCTGGAGTTGGGTCCGATTCTCCCTTTGGAGTGATCTTTCCGACCAAAATATCTCCCGGTGTTACATGGGCTCCTATTCGGATAATGCCTCGTTCGTCAAGATCCTTTGTAGCATCTTCGGAAACATTCGGGATATCAGAAGTCAACTCTTCCAATCCTCGTTTTGTCTCACGTACTTCCAAGATATACTCATCAACATGAACAGATGTAAATATATCCTCACGAACAAGACGCTCATTCAATACAATAGCATCCTCATAGTTGTACCCCTTCCAAGGCATATATGCAACAAGCACATTGCGTCCCAAAGCAATTTCACCTTGTTGGGTAGAGTATCCTTCTGTGAGGATATCTCCGTTCTTAACCTTCTGTCCTTTTCGGCAGATAGGACGAAGGTCTATAGTTGTACTTTGGTTCGTTTTACGGAACTTCGGTAGCCTATATTCTGTAATAGGATCATCAAACGAAACAAAGGCTTCATCTTCTGTTCTATCATAGCGTATCTTTATTACGGTAGCATCTACATATTCGATAACACCATCACGCTCTGCAACAACTTGCGAACGAGAGTCTCTTACCAACTGGCTTTCGATACCCGTACCCACAATAGGAGCATCCGGCTGAATAAGAGGTACAGCCTGACGCATCATGTTAGAACCCATCAAAGCACGGTTAGCATCGTCATGTTCCAAGAAAGGAATAAGAGATGCAGCAATAGATGCAATCTGAGTGGGAGATACGTCCATAAGGTCAACTTTATCAGGAGATACAACGGGGAAGTCTGACGCATAACGAGACTTTACCATTGGATTGATAAACTTGCCATCTTCGTTCAGTGGAGCATTACCTTGAGCCACTGTCTTGTCCTCTTCTGCTTCTGCAGTAAAATACTCAATGCCCTCCGGAGAGAAATCTACCTTTCCGTTTACAACCTTTCTGTAAGGAGTGGAAATAAATCCAAGTTCATTGATTTTAGCATATACACACAGAGAAGAGATAAGACCAATGTTTGGCCCTTCCGGTGTCTCAATAGGACAGAGGCGACCATAGTGTGTGTAGTGAACGTCTCGAACCTCAAATCCGGCTCTATCACGACTAAGACCTCCGGGACCTAAAGCAGACAATCTTCTCTTGTGAGTAATCTCGGCAAGAGGATTGGTTTGGTCCATAAACTGAGACAGTGCGTTTGTTCCGAAGAATGAGTTAACAACTGAAGAGATTGTCTTTGCGTTGATAAGGTCTATAGGAGTAAAGACTTCATTATCTCTCACGTTCATACGCTCTCTTACAGTGCGAGCCATTCTTGCAAGACCAACACCAAACTGGTTGTACAGCTGTTCTCCCACTGTACGGACACGACGATTAGACAAGTGGTCTATATCGTCTATTGTCTGTTTGTTATTCTTGAGTTCGACCAAGTATCGGATAATAGCAATAATATCCTCTTTGGTCAATATCTTGACATCCGGATCTATATCCAGATTGAGTTTCTTATTTATTCTGTAACGACCAACGTCTCCAAGGTCATACCTTTTTTCAGAGAAGAAAAGGTTGGTAATCACCTCACGAGCAGAAGCTTCGTCCACAGGATCTTGATTACGCAACTGCTTATAGATATGATCTATAGCTTCTTTCTCGGAGTTAGATTGGTCTTTTTGGAATGTATTGGAAATGATTGAGAAGTCCAATCCTCCTTCATCCTCCTTATGAAGAAGAATAGATGATACTCCGGAATCCAAAACATGTTGCATATTGTCCTCCGTCAACTCTTGTTCACGATCCAGAATGACCTCATATCTCTCCAGAGAAACGACTTCACCTGTTTCAGAATCAACAAAGTCCTCTAACCATGTCTTCAAAAGACGTGCTGCAACTTTTCTCCCAAGATATTTTTTGAGATTAGTCTTAGTAACCTTAACCTCTTCTGCCATTCCAAAAATGTCCAGAATAGCCTTATCCGTTTCAAAACCAATAGCTCTTAGTAGAGTGGTTACGGGTAATTTCTTTTTACGGTCAATGTATGCATACATCACGTTAGAAATATCCGTAGCAAACTCTATCCAGGATCCTTTGAAAGGAATAATCCTTGCCGAATAGAGTTTGGTGCGGTTGGCATGCATACTTTCACTGAAGAAAACACCCGGAGAACGGTGCATCTGAGAAACGACAACACGTTCTGCACCATTTATTATGAATGTACCACTATTTGTCATATAGGGTATGGCACCCAAATAGACATCCTGAGTCACTGTATCAAAATCCTCATGATCCGGATCTGTACAGTAAAGTTTCATCTTAGCCTTGAGAGGAACATTATAAGTAAGACCACGTGTGATACACTCATCTATTGTGTATCTCGGAGGATCTATATAATAGTCCAAAAATTCAAGTACAAAGTTATTTCTGGTATCATGTATAGGGAAGTTTTCAGCAAACACCTTATACAAGCCCTCCTTTTTTCTCTTCTCCGGAGGAGTATCTAATTGCAAGAAGTCCTTAAACGACTTCAGCTGAACATCCAAGAAGTCCGGAAAAGGAAATGGATTTTTTATGGATGCAAAATTGACTCTTTGCGTACGATTTTGTTTGGACATATGAAGCAAATAAGGTAAAAAAGGAAATAAGACACGAAAAGGTTAAGAACCCACTTTGCAGTGGGATCTTAACCATATCCTGTTAAAAACAGGGCTTACAAGCGTAGATTATTTAATTTCTACTTCAGCACCTGCTTCTTCTAGAGCTTTCTTAAGAGCTTCAGCAGTAGCTTTATCTACACCTTCCTTAACAGTAGAAGGAGCTCCATCTACGATGTCTTTTGCTTCCTTAAGACCAAGGCCGCATTGTTCCTTAACAGCCTTAACCACTTGAAGCTTAGCTGCGCCTGCAGACTTAAGAACAATATCAAAAGATGTCTTTTCTTCTACAGCTTCAGCTGCACCAGCAGCAGGACCAGCAGCAACAGCAACAGCAGCTGCAGCAGGCTCAATGCCGTATTCTTCTTTAAGGATAGTAGCGAGTTCGCTAACTTCTTTAACCGTTAGGTTCACTAGTTGTTCAGCAATAGCTTTGATATCTGCCATTTCAGTATAATTTTTTAGTTGTATTTGACTTGATTATTATTTTTTTTGGAGAGTTTCAAGCACTCCATGAATAGTATTTCCTCCAGACTGAAGTGAAGAAAGAACGTTCTTGATAGGAGATTCAAGAAGAGCTACTACATCAGCGATAAGCTCTTCACGACTCTTAATTGTTTCAAGAGTAGAAAGCTGATTTGCGCCAATATAAATACCCTCTTGAGCATAAGCAGACTTCAATTGAGGTTTGCCTTCGCCCTTAGAGCCCTTAGTAAAATCCTTTATAAGCTTTGCAGGAGCGTTAGCATTCTCAGAGAACATCACAGCTGTGCTTCCCTTTAGAGTAGCGAACAAAGGAGCATAAAGCTCTTCATTCACTTCACTAAGAGCACGCATCAAAAGCTTGTTCTTAGCAACAACAAGCTTGATATTTCTCTTAAAACACTCTCTTCTGAGTTCGCTTGTTTTCTTTGCGTCCAGTGCTTCAACGTCTGTCAGATAAAAATGAGGATATGCCTCTATTGCCTCTTTCAGAGAGGCTACAACTGTTACTTTATCTTCCTTTCTCATAGTTCACAAATTTAAATTTCTTCCACAGATTTAGGATCTACTTTGATACCCAAACTCATGGTACTCGATAGAAAGATACTCTTAACATATGTTCCCTTAGCTGCAGCAGGTTTAAGCTTTTGGATGGTAGCAACAAACTCCTTAGCATTGTCACGGATCTTATCTTCAGAGAAAGATACCTTGCCAATAGATGTGTGAACAATACCGGCTTTATCCACCTTAAAGTCTATCTTACCTTGCTTAACCTCTTTTACAGCTTGAGCGATATCGTTGGTTACGGTACCACTCTTTGGGTTAGGCATAAGACCACGAGGTCCGAGAACACGACCCAACGCACCAATCTTACCCATAATAGCAGGCATAGTAATGATTACGTCAATGTCTGTCCAGCCACCTTTTATCTTTTCAATATATTCATCAAGCCCTACATAGTCGGCTCCAGCTTCTTTAGCTTCTGCCTCTTTGTCGGGTGTACACAGAGCCAAAACCCTAATTTCCTTACCTGTACCATGTGGTAGAGAAACTACACCTCTTACCATCTGGTTTGCTTTACGTGGGTCAACGCCAAGGCGAATATCAATGTCCACAGAAGCATCAAACTTGGTGGTTGTAATCTCTTTAACCAAAGCACATGCTTCCTTCAATGTGTACATTTTCCCGGGTTCGACCTTGCTCAAAGCCAACTTCTGATTCTTTGTAAGTTTACTCATTGTCTAATCGAATTTAATTATTTTCCGGGAATTCACCCTTAACTGAAATACCCATACTCCTTGCTGTTCCTGCTACCAATCTCATTGCAGATTCGATAGTAAAACAGTTTAGGTCCACCAACTTATCCGTAGCAATGGCTCTCACTTGTTCCCAAGTGATTTCTGCCACCTTCTTTCTATTAGGTTCTGCAGAGCCAGACTTAATCTTAGCTGCTTCAAGTAGTTGAATAGCCACAGGGGGAGTCTTAACAACGAAGTCAAAACTCTTATCTGCGTAATAGGTAATTACGACAGGAAGAATTTTACCTGCGCTGTCTTGGGTTCTGGCATTGAATTGCTTGCAAAACTCCATAATGTTAAGACCCTTTGCACCTAGTGCAGGACCCACAGGAGGTGAAGGGTTAGCTGCGCCACCCTTAATTTGCAACTTTAATTGTCCAGCAACTTCTTTTGCCATTTTTGAACATTTTTGTGTATTAAAAAATCGAATGAGAAAAAGTAGAAATCATCGGAATACCGTAACACGTACTCCTAAAAACTACTCTTTCACTACCTGTAAATAGCCTACCTCCATAGGAGTCGGATTACCAAAGACCTTAACCAAGATCTTCAGCTTCTGCTTCTCGGGATAGACTTCTATCACCTCACCATAGAAACCGGTAAAAGGATCAAAGGCCAACTTGACCTTATCTCCCACATAGAATTCCAGATCCATGTCGGCAATCCTTTCGGTAAGCTCATCGGCAATCCCAAGCATACGCTTAACTTCATCTTCACGCAAAGGGACAGGGTCCGGATGCGCTTCCAAGAAGCCCAGCACGTTAGGAGTTACTCGAAGTCTGTGCTGCACCTCGCCCACAAGCTCAGCCTGCACAAAGACATAGCCTGGAAAATACGGTCTCTCTCTTGCGATCTTCTTACCTCCACGCACTATAAATGTCTTTTCCATAGGTATAAGCACGTTGTGTACATAGCGGCCGAGATCTGTATGCTTACACTCAGCTTCTATGTACTCCTTTACCTTTACCTCTTTGCCACTTACAGCGCGAAGGACATAATACTTAACGTCAGAATTCCCTTGCATTGCTCAGAATCTTCTTAACGCGTGATCAACTTGTATAGTTCGGAGATAATAGTTTCAAAGCTCTTATCTACTAAGAAAACAAAAACAGCAATAATGATGGAAGCAATAAGGACTATTACTGCACTGTTTGCCAATTCGGCTTTAGTAGGCCATGAAACCTTGTAGCGCAATTCTTCATATACCTCTTTGAGGTAATTTGCCATGCGCACAAATATATTCGGTTTTGCAACCGCATTAGTATTTGATTTTGCCATCGTAATCTTAAGATTTTTAGCACGGGTTGAGAGACTCGAACTCCCGACACCTGGTTTTGGAGACCAGTGCTCTACCAACTGAGCTAAACCCGTATAAAAAAGTGAGAGGTGCTATCATCTGTGTTTCACGGAGGGGAAGCACCTCTCACTGTTATTTTATGAGACCTTTAGGGAGAGTGGCAAAATTTTTACTCTCAAGGTCTGATCACTCGTATTAGTCGAGAAGTTCTGTAATCTGACCAGCACCTACTGTACGACCACCTTCACGGATTGCGAAGCGAAGACCTACGCTACATGCTACCGGATAGATAAGTTCTACAGTAATAGTTACGTTATCACCAGGCATTACCATTTCTGTTCCTTCAGGAAGAGTGATTTCACCTGTAACGTCAAGAGTACGGATATAGAACTGAGGACGATACTTGTTGTGGAATGGAGTGTGGCGACCACCTTCTTCTTTCTTCAAGATATACACCTCAGCCTTAAATCTCTTGTGAGGAGTAACCTTTCCAGGGTGAGTGATAACCATACCACGCTTGATTTCGTTCTTATCGATACCACGAAGAAGAAGACCTACGTTATCACCGGCTTGACCTTCGTCAAGAATCTTGCGGAACATTTCCACACCTGTAACAACTGATTTCAAACCAGCAGCACCAAGACCGATAATTTGAACTTCTTCACCTGTCTTAATGATACCTGTCTCAATACGACCGGTAGCAACAGTACCACGACCTGTGATAGAGAATACGTCTTCAACCGGCATCAAGAATGGTTTGTCGATATCACGTGGAGGAAGTGGAATCCAGTTATCTACTGCATCCATAAGCTCCATAACCTTATCTTCCCATTTTGCATCTCCATTAAGAGCACCAAGAGCAGAACCTTGGATAACAGGAGTGTTATCACCATCGAAGTCATAGAATGAAAGAAGTTCTCTCATTTCCATTTCCACAAGTTCAAGCATTTCTTGGTCATCAACAGAGTCGCACTTGTTCATAAACACAACAAGACGAGGAACGTTTACCTGACGTGCAAGAAGGATGTGCTCTCTTGTTTGAGGCATAGGACCATCTGTAGCAGCCACAACGATAATAGCACCGTCCATTTGAGCGGCACCGGTAACCATGTTCTTCACATAGTCGGCGTGACCAGGACAGTCAACGTGAGCATAGTGACGGTTCGCAGTTTCATACTCAACGTGAGAAGTATTGATAGTGATACCTCTTTCCTTTTCTTCTGGTGCGTTGTCGATAGAGTCGAAAGAACGCAATTCAGAAAGACCCTTCTTTGCCAATACTGTAGTAATAGCGGCAGTCAAAGTAGTCTTACCGTGGTCCACGTGACCGATAGTACCGATATTTACGTGGGGCTTACTCCTATTAAAATGTTCTTTTGCCATAATTTAAAATATTATATATGGGTTAAATTTCTTACTTGTTTCTCAGAGCCGATGCCGGGATTTGAACCCGGGACCTCTTCCTTACCAAGGAAGTGCTCTACCCCTGAGCTACATAGGCGAAAAAAAAGAGAGCGGAAGACGGGGCTCAAACCCGCGACCCTTAGCTTGGAAGGCTAATGCTCTATCGACTGAGCTACTTCCGCATTCAGACCTATTATAGACCTGTAGATTTTATTTAAGTGGGCAGTGATGGATTCGAACCACCGAAGACGAACGTCAGCTGAGTTACAGTCAGCCCCATTTGGCCACTCTGGAAACTGCCCTTCCATGTTTTCTTTTTAAGGTGAGCCTCTTGTCGGATTCGAACCAACGACCCCGAGATTACAAATCACGTGCTCTGGCCAACTGAGCTAAAGAGGCTTATTCAAACACCCAAACAACCTCTGTCGTTCTTTCAAGTGCTTTCGGGTGCAAATTTAAGCACTATTTTTCGATTGTGCAAGTAGCGAGCAAATATTTTTTCATTTCCTACTTCCGAATGGCTTATAATACATCATCTTCCACCTCAAGATTGGATACGATGAACTCTTGACGGTCCGGTGTATTCTTCCCCATATAGAAGTCGAGCAGCTCCTTTATGCTATCCTCTTTCCTCATAACCACAGGATCGAGTCGGATATCCGCTCCGATAAAGTGCTTAAACTCCTCTGCCGTGATCTCTCCCAAGCCCTTAAATCTGGTGATAGAGGCATTAGACCCCAGCTTTGCCACGGCTTCGTCCCGTTCTTTCTCGTCATAGCAGTAGATGGTCTGCTTTTCGCCCTTATCTCTCACCCGGAAAAGAGGTGTCTGTAATATATATACGTGTTTTTGGCGAACCAGATCGGGGAAAAACTGCAAGAAGAACGTTATGATAAGGAGACGGATGTGCATACCGTCCACATCGGCATCGGTTGCCACGATGACCTTATTATATCTGAGGTTGTCTATACCATCTTCTATATTAAGAGCGGCTTGAAGGAGATTGAACTCCTCGTTCTCATACACCACTCGCTTGGAAAGTCCGTAGCAGTTGAGCGGTTTTCCCCGAAGAGAAAACACAGCCTGATACTCCGCATCCCGGCTTTGCGTGATAGAACCGCTTGCCGAAAGCCCCTCGGTGATAAAGATCGACGTATCGTCCGGACGGGGTGTTTTCGGGTTATTATAATGGTAGGTGCAGTCGCGGAGCTTTTTGTTGTGGATGGAAGACTTCTTTGCCCTCTCTTTTGCAAGCTTGGTAATGCCGGCGATGCTCTTACGCTCCTTTTCGCTCTCAAGTATCTTTTTGTAAAGGATGTCGCTTGTCTCGGAGTTTTTATGCAGATAGTTGTCCAGCTCCACCTTGAGAAAATCTCCGACGAATTTACCCAAAGAGATTCCGCCCTCCGCTATATCTCTGGAGCCCAACTTCGTTTTGGTCTGACTCTCAAAGAGTGGTTCCTGAATCCTGATGCTTATTGCCGCCACTATTCCGGAGCGTACATCGCCCACATCGAAGTTTTTACCATAATACTCTTTTATGGTTTTAGCCACATGCTCTTTGAATGCAGAGAGGTGCGTACCCCCGTGAATCGTATTCTGTCCATTCACAAAAGAGTAATACTCTTCCCCATACTGCGAAGAGTGGGTCATGGCTATCTCTATATCTTTACCGCTGAGATGGATGATCGGATAGAGTGCTTCTCCCGTCATGGTATCTTCCAACAGATCCTGCAACCCTCTTTTCGAGCTGAATCTTTTGCCATTAAACGAGATGGTAAGCGAGGTGTGAAGATAGCAGTACATCTTCAGCATCTGCTCCACATAGTCTTTAATATAATGGTACTCCTTAAACAGCGTAGGGTCGGGATGGAACAACACTTTGGTGCCATCCTTCTCATCCTCGCAGTCGAAGAAGTCTGTTTCGGAGACGAATATCCCTTTTTCAAACACCACGCTCTTCCCTTTTCCCGATCGGAACGATGAAAGCTCCATCCGATCACTGAGAGCATTCACGGCTTTAAGCCCTACGCCATTGAGTCCGACCACTTTTTTGAACACCTCATCGTCATACTTCGCTCCGGTGTTCATCTTTCCGGCGATGTCTCTCAACGATCCTTGCGGCACGCCACGCCCGAAGTCTCTTACGACAACAAGCCCGTCCTCATCTATGTTTATCTCTATCCGATTGCCATACCCCATGGAGTACTCGTCTATGGCGTTATCTATCACCTCCTTGAGGAGGACATATATTCCGTCATCCGGACTCGTTCCATCTCCGAGCTTACCTATATACATTCCCGGACGCCTCCGGATATGCTCCATAGGGTCTAATGTAACAACTTTATCGTCGGTATAATTATGATCTTGTAGGGTTTCTTTGCTCATGCCGGGAGTCTATCTCAATCTGTTTGAGGGTCAAAGATACAAAAAAGAAGCGGGAGCTAAATCACCACAAGACGAAAGAAAAAGGAGCCGACCCGATACCGGGAGATCAAAATCCCAATCCGCCCTTTTCATCGTATCGCCTCCGCCCAAAAGGCGAAAGCGTTCGCTCTCTCCCCCAAAAACCTCCGAACCTCCCCCGATAGAGTTCGGACAGAAGCTCTTACCCGGCTCCATTCAACAAAAAGACGCCTCCGAAGCGAGAACCGGGAAGTTTTTAAGACATTTTCTCTTTCGGTTCGCCGCCTTGTCCGACCCTCATTTTTATATATTCCATCTCGAAAAATGTTCTCTTTTTTCTTGCTCTCTATTTTGATCGGAGGGGTTGTTTTCAGAGCACGACCAAACTGTTAAATCCACCCCTGTTTATTAACACAAATTCCGATACCTGCTAAGCAAAAACGGTAAACGAGCATATTTTGTCGGCTTAACGTGTTTAATTTTTCAATGAACACGTTTACCGATTTCATTTAATACGTTTACCGGATTCGATTAAAGTATTCAGCCAAAACCATTAAAACACTAAACGCCAACTACTTACATATTTTCACCCTAAAAAGCACCTGAAAAGGCAAATTTCTTTATTAGGAAACATTTACAGGAATGGGTGTTAAAATTTACACCTATTAACACGAAAAAGCCCCATCAAACGGACTGAGAAAAAATTTTTTCCAAATTCGCGATTTTTCATATCTCCCTATCGGCAAGCCGGTTAGGGAGACCGACACAAAAACCGACCACCTCCGCCCCTCCCTCCAAGAAGATTTTCTGGGCGATTTTTCGCGCCTCATATTTATAAAAAAGCTCCCCGAAAAGGGAGCTTTTTCTTACTCTGTATTTTTATTTTCCGGTCGGAGATTTATCCGCGACCGTGTCTCTTTTTTATCTTTTATGGATGAGAGCCATAAACTCTTCACGCGTCTTTTGAGACTCGAAAGCTCCGGTAAAGTCGCTGGTCATGGTTATGGAGTTCTGCTTCTCCACTCCCCTCATCTGCATACACATGTGTTGGGCTTCGATAACCACCATCACACCAAGCGGATTGAGCGTATCCTGTATGCACTCTTTAATTTGCGTTGTGAGGCGTTCCTGTACTTGCAGTCTGCGAGCAAAGATATCCACCACCCGTGGCAGCTTGCTCAGACCCGTGATATATCCGTTCGGGATGTATGCGATATGCGCCTTACCAAAGAAGGGCAACATATGATGCTCGCAGAGCGAATAGAAGTCGATGTCTTTCACAACAACCATCTGGCGATAGTCTTCCCTGAACATTGCACTCTTCAACACCGCTGCCGGATCCTGACGCATCCCTTGCGTCAAAAATGCCATTGCTCTCGCAACTCTCAAAGGGGTCTTTTGCAACCCCTCTCTATCGGGATCTTCTCCCAAGTGTATCAGTACTTCCTTATAGTGTGGCATCAGTATGTCTATGTCCACACCATGTTCTACTCCTTTTTTTTCAGAACTCATAGATTATAGATCAGTTAAAAACGGTAGACCGCATCCCGGACTACGTACATATCTCTTGCAAATGCAGGAAAATCTTTTTTCAGCTTCACCATGGCGTCTCTTGCCTCTGCTTGCGTCAGGAAGTTACCTACACGCAGCTTCCAAGACGGGGCTTGAAACTGCAAATAAGTGGCAAGCTCCGGATGAGCTTCCTGTATCACCTTTTCTCTGTATGCCGCTGTGCTTCTCCCCTTAGTACCGTTACCGTTATAGATTTGTACTCTATACCCGACCACTTTCTGCTCTGAGGTAACCGCCCCGACAGCCATAATCTCTTCCGAATACACCTTGCTGTCCAAAGAGAGCCCCGTTCCGACAAGAGCCTTGATGGCAGGAGACTGGCGGATAGTTACTACTCCCCTTCCCATCTCGATCCTTGCCAAAACCTCGAAAATATCCTTTTGAGGCATCGGCGCATCGGTTTGAGCACTCAACTCAGTGCCGGAAGCAAAAAGCAGAAAGAGCAGCAAGAAGAGAGACTGCACACTCCTTATAGATATATTTGATCTCATTGTTTGCTTCAAATTAGTTTGTTATCCGGCTCAAAGATACACTTTTATTCTAAAACGAGACCTTTGAAGCGTGGTCGGAGAGCAAGATAGAGCCTCCGAAAAGTGCCCAAAACCGGCTTTGGAAATCGCCATTGGAGAATGAGCGGAAAGAGTATGCAGGAAAATACGAGGCTCTATCCCCTGCCTCATCGCCTCCTCTGCAAGAGTGCCGGATAACGGGTATTCTACGAAAAATAGCTATCTTCGTTACTTATAATACCATATTGAGAATATATAAAAAGAGCATTCCGAAATCATGATAAAACGAATACTTACAGGCATAATCCTGCTACTGGGAGCTTCCCTATCTCTTCATGCGCAAACAGATGTACAAAAGCTGAAAGAGAGAGACAGAAAAACACAGTTGGAGATGAGCAGATCGAAAGAGATCTTCTCGGCTCTGCTCAACAATCTCTCCATCCTCTATGTGGATACCATAGATATGAAGAGCATCTTCTCGGAGGGGATGAACAGCATGCTGGCAGGGTTAGACCCCTACACGAACTACCTGGAGCAGTCCGAAACAGAAGATTTCAAGTTTATGGCAACAGGTGAGTATGGCGGAATAGGTGCATTCATCCAGCAGCGCGACTCCGTTGTCTACGTCTCCAATCCGATGCCCAACACTCCGGCTGAACGCGCCGGACTGAAAGTGGGAGACATGTTCGTGAAGATAGATACCCTTTCCGTCATACCGAGTACCAATGCCAGAGTGAGCAATCTGCTCAAAGGTCCGGTCGGGACATCGGTAAAAGTAACCATCCGAAGGCTGGGAGAAGATAAGGAGAGAGAGGTTACGCTTGTGAGAGAAAAAGTGATAGTGGATCAGGTAGTCCATCGCGGCATATATGGGGATGGTGTCGGCTATATCCGCCTATCCTCTTTCACGGATAAAAGTGCGCAGAATGTGATGGATGCGTTCACCCAACTCCGAGACACCAAGAAGATGAAAAGCCTCATCTTAGACCTTCGGGGCAATACCGGAGGCGTCATGGGAGGAGCAATAGAGATATTGAGCATGTTCGTTCCGGAGAAAACATTGGTGGTCGAGACCAAAGGACGTCAGGTAGGAACGTCTCAAAAATATTACACTTCCGGTAGGGTTTTGGACACGAAAATACCTATCGCTGTCCTTATCAACAGCAATAGTGCCTCCTCTTCCGAGATCGTTGCCGGAGCAATGCAGGATCTGGACAGAGCAGTACTTATCGGAAGTAAAAGTTTTGGCAAAGGATTGGTGCAGACCACACGCCCTCTCCCCTACAAAGGGCTGTTGAAGGTAACCACTGCACGCTACCACATCCCGAGTGGAAGGTGCATACAGCAGATAGACTACTCTCATAAGCAACCGGACGGATCGGTTGCCGCTGTTCCGGACAGCCTTACAACACTGTTCAAGACAACGAACGGAAGAGAGGTGAGAGACGGTGGTGGCATTCGTCCGGACATAGAAATCAAAGACGAGATACTGCCCGGAATAGTGATCTACATGCTGAGAGACGGCTCTCTGTTCGAGTATGCCGGCAGGTTGTTCTTGAAAAACCCGAAAGTGCACTCCATCAAAGAGATCAAGATAACGGATGAGGAGTTTGAGGGGCTGGTAAACTTCTTGGAAGAAAAGAAGTTCAGATACGGCGAACAAAGCCAGAAAGTGGTATCCGCATTGGAAAGATTGATAGAGTTTGAAGGCTATTCGGAGTCGAGCAAAGAGGCTTTCGAGGCTCTCAAGAAGCAGCTGGAACCCAATCTCAAAAGAGACATCGTGCCTCATAAGAAGCTGATCTCCGCCTATCTTAAAGAGTTTCTGGCAGCCCATTACTTCGGTATGGAAGCGCAATATGCGGTGAACATGGAGACAGATCCCACGGTTACGAAAGCGATAGAGATACTGAGCAATCCGAAAGAGTACAACAAAATCCTTTTTCCAAAGAAATAAAAGAGAGACCGGTATGAGTTCACGCAAAGAACGAGAGGAGAGAGTGGGGATATGCTACTCCACAAATCCTGACTTCAAATACGAAACACTGCAGATAGAAAAGCCCGACACTCTGCCTTTACACCGCCAACGCCTGCGTGTCTACAAGGATGCCCGGCAGAGAAAAGGCAAGATCGTTACCGTTGTGGAGGGTTTTGTCGGGAAAGAGGAAGACCTCAAAGAGCTTGGCAAGATATTGAAAGTGAAATGCGGAGTGGGAGGTTCGGTCAAGGATGACCTTATCATTATTCAAGGAGATCGGGTCGCTCAGGTGGAAGCTCTCCTTGCCGACATGAAAAAAGAAGATGCAGAAAGACAATAACCATACTCCTCTGACCATCTATACTGCCTCTGCCGGAAGCGGTAAAACATTCCGGCTAACGTTGGAGTATATCAAGCTGATCCTGAAAGAGAGCTATCCGAAAGCGTTCAAGCATATCCTTGCCGTTACTTTTACAACCAAAGCAACGGGGGAAATGAAAGACAGGATACTGAGAGAGCTGCACACTCTTACCCATACACCGGAAGAATCTCCCCTCATGGATGCTCTGCAAGAGGAGCTAAGCCTTTCGCCCGAAATCATACAGCAGAGAGCCAAGTCTTCATTAGAGGCTATCCTCGACGGCTATGGCGATTTCAGGGTACAGACAATAGACTCCTTTTTTCAAGAGATCGTCCGCTCTTTCGCCATAGAGATAGATGTTATGAACAACTATGAGGTGGAAATAGATACCGATGTGGTTCAGAAGAAAGCCATGGACAGCCTTTTCGGATCTCTCGACACGGAAGAGAATAAAGTTGTTTTGGATTGGATCGGAAGCATGCTCAAGGAGTCTCTGCAAAAGGATCAGATAGTCTCCATACCGAAAAAGCTATCTGATTTGGCTCCTTTGCTGTTCGTGGAAGAGTTTGCAGAGATTTTTGCCGATCAGAGGATGAGCTTCTCTCCTGAAAAGATCAAGGAAGCGAAGAAAGAATTGACAGCCATAGCCAAAGAGAGGATAGAGCAATACGTGGATCCTCTTACACATGTTGTCGAGATATTGGATAGCGCAGGCATCAGAAGAGATGAAGTAACAGTCGCTCTAAAAAACGAGCTCGTGAGGGTCGTGGACAGGCTGGGAAAACTTGGGACAAAGTTTTGGGACGAGGAGTATAGCAAGATGAATCCGAAGTCCAGATCCACATTCATGAAACTTTGGGAGGATGAGACAAGCAACCTTGCTGCATCTAAGGTAAGTAAAGAACGCAAGGAGGAGATCAATGCACTCTATGAAGACATCGCTCCTCTGCTGAAAAAGACGGTGGATCTGTACGATAAGACAGAACAAGATGTACTTACGTCAATCGTATTACAGAACAATCTGGACACACTGCCCATATTGGTAAAGCTGTATACATACATTGAAAAATATCGGCAAGAGAACAACTGTCTTATCATATCCGATATTTCCCAGCTTCTTTACCGAATCATATCCGGAGCCAAAGTACCTTTTGTTTACGAAAAAGTGGGATCGAGAATCAAGCACTACATGATAGATGAGTTTCAAGACACCTCTAAAGTGCAGTGGCTGAACTTTAAGCCTCTTCTCATGGAAAGCCTCGCGTATGACAATGAGAATCTTCTCGTGGGAGATGTGAAGCAGAGTATATACCGATTCAGAGGCTCTGAAAGCTCTCTTCTTGCCACAAGAGTGCCCAACGATCCGGATCTGGAAAGAGTAACAAACAGCAAAAGGCTGGAGATCAATTGGAGGAGTCTTCCGAATATTGTACATTTCAACAACAGCTTTTTCAGTAATGCCGTGGATCTTTCGATCTTTGGAATGGAAGAGGGAGGGCTTTATGCAAGCAGTGCGGACTCTATCTCTCAAAAAGTCTATGCAGAAGAGGAGGTTGCCCAACAGACAGCTCCAAAATGGGATAAAGAGTGTTGTAATACTGAAAAGCCGGGTTATGTTACGCACTTGTTTTTGGAAAAAGATTCTGAGATAACAGAAGAAGATCTACTGGAGATGTACCTGATAGATCTTTTTGAGAGAGGCTACAAACCGGGAGATATTGCCATCCTTGTGAGAGACAACAGCGAGGCAGCAAGAGTAGCCCTGCTGTTGGGCTACCTGAAAGAGACCTACAAGGATAATCCTAAGTTCCGGTTCGACTTCTTCTCCAATGAAGCTCTTACCGCAGATGCCTCTCCAATAGTCCTTCTTCTGATTGCCTATATCAAACACCTCGCATTTCCAAGTTCGGACAGCTATAAGCAGGAGTTCTTTCTGCATCTCGACCGTCTTTGGATCATCTCTTCATCACAGATCGAAAAAGATGAGCTATATCGCCAAATGATGGACATGGCTGCCTACGGACGCTCTATTTTTGAGACCATAACACTGGCAGTAGAGCTGCTTAAACCGATAGATAAAAGAGAGGAGATCTATCTGAACACTTTTCTTGACATTCTGTTTCAATACACCAAAGAGCAAGTCTCAACCTACCGATTGTTCTACGAATGGTGGGAGGAACAGGGATATAAGACAAAAATACCGATGCCGGAGAGCATAGCAAACTCTACAATCAAGGTGGGAACCATCCATAGTGCAAAAGGTTTGGAGTATCCGGTCGTCATTCTTCCGTTCGTATCTTGGAAGATGGCAAGGAAACAGAATAAAATTTTCGTATCCTCTCAATCTCTTCCAAGCGAGTTTGCCGCTCTTCCTCTCTATATAGTGCCACTACAGAACAAATGTGCGCACACACACTTCCGAGAGTTGTACAATAAAAAGATGCTTGAACTCTATGAAGATGAGCTTAATCTGCTGTACGTTGCCTATACTCGTGCAGAGAAAGAGCTACATGTACTCTCGAAGATTGTAAAGAAAGAAGACAGCAAAGGAAAAGAAGAGCCGGCACCGTTTTCTATCTCAAGTGTGGTATTCAACACCATAGAGAAACTGCAAGATAAAGGTATTCTAAAACAGCAAGAGTGTCCTTTGATAGAGTGCGATGAAGAAGGACAAAGCAGTACAACTATGTTCTTCCCTTATGGTTCTCCATATATCGTTTCCGAGAATGCAAATGAAGTGGAAGAGGAGAGCGATACCATAAAGCTGGAAAAACTTTATGCCACTCCTCGATTTGGGGACCTGAACATAAAAGCCCCAGACTATGCCATCTATTTGGAACAGGAGACAGAAAGGGCAAAAGGGGTAAGAATGCACTTTACGCTATCTGCCTTGAAGAGCATATCGGAGCTTGATGACCTTTTGAAAGAAGCTCAAGAAAAAGGGAGCCTTACGGAGCAAGAGTCCGAACAGCTTCGTTCTCTTATCGAAAAGCGGAGCAATGATCCTGTTTCTTCGGAATGGTTTTCAGATGATGCGGAGGTATTGAATGAACGAGCAATATTGCTTCATGAGACAACTCAAAGACCGGATAGAGTAGTCCTTCATCCGAATGGCAGAATCACGATCATAGACTATAAGTTTGGAGAGCAGATCATCAAAAAACACCTAAAACAGGTTGGGTACTACTGCTCCCTCTACCGGTCCATGGGATTTGAGAATATAACCGGCTATGTCTGGTACGTTTTATTGGACAAAATAGTCCTTGCAACAGAGTAAACAGGTTTTTGCGAGCGCCCGAAAATTGGGTTATATTTGTAGGATAAAGCAAGATACCAACACGTAGAAATAACACTTATGACCTTTCATAAAAGATATAAATTAGAACAGCTTTCGGAGGTGGCAAAAGAGCTTATAGATTCTTTTCCCGAAGCTCGCGTTTTTGCTTTCTATGCTAACATGGGTGTGGGGAAAACCACTCTCATCAAATCTATCTGCTCACTCTTAGGAGTGGAAGAGACCACCGCAAGCCCGACCTTTGCAATTGTCAATGAATATAAGGGTGGTGTCGGATTTGAATCGGTTTACCACTTCGACTGCTACCGGTTAGAAACCAGCAATGATGCTTTCAACGTAGGGGCAGAAGATTATCTGGAGAGTGGCAGATACTGTTTTATAGAATGGCCCGAAGTGTTAGAGCCATTTATGCCAGATGGTACCATAAAAGTGGAGATAGAATCCTCTGCCGATGGTACTCGTGTAATGCGTGCATTTCCTTTTTTCAGTTAGTGTCCGATGTCCCCACTCTCTTTCGTCCGTCTGGCTCTTGCGATCATGTTTATCCTGCCCGGTATATTAGCCCTTTCGGTTAGCATACTGGGGAGTAAGTGGTTTTTCAACAGCCACGGCACGAAATATGCGAGACAAAACTTGGGAAAGAGCGGAGCAAGACTACTTTATGCCACCCTCGGAGTCCTTCTTTTAGGATGCGGTTTATGGGGTTGGATTCATGCAGAAGATATGCTCTGATACCGACAATACCATTTAAGATACGACAACCAGATAGTTAATAGTTCAGTTGATGGAACAGATAGACTACAATCTAACCAAACAATATTACGACAATCTTATCCTCCTGCTTGAGCAAAACAGATTAGGAGCTGTCTGTAAGGAGATGGAGTCCATAGAGGAGCATTATGGCTACAACAAGTGGACAAGTACATACAGATCTGCTCTCCAAGTCCTTTCTCCCATGAAGCAGTTTCTACATACAGGTGTTGAGGATCCGGAAAGAATAAACATCCTTGAAGATCTGCGCCGTAAACTGGCTGAACAAGTTGATCGTTTCTACTACTTTGCGACAAGATCCTCTAACCATAGCCTTGATCATCCCATAATGAAGCTGGCATCAGAATGGGGAGGAGATGTGGAGAACGTTGAGTCTATTCTTAATGATCTGTCCACAAATGACACCACAAGTAGAGAGGAGGTTTGGAAATCTCGTAACCGCATATTCCGTTTTCTATCTTGTTCGCCGCCTCTTACATCCGGTCTCTATGATGTTATCGCAAACTGCCCTGCTCTATCCGGAAACGAAAGAGATCAGACCCAAATAATTACCGCCGGACTTATTGTCAGCAGCCTGTTCTTGGGGCTTAATGCTTTCTTCTGCCCACTCAAGCTTCGTTTGATAAAAGATTTGACACAAGACCATCACTCCAAAATTGCAGGATGGGCTACGGCTGCGTTGTTTCTTTTAACGGCTCATCATTCTAAAAGAATATCCCTATTAGGTAAAGAGCAACTTACTCTCGTCATAGGAGAAGAGGAAGAGTTCCAAACAGAAGAGTGGCAAAACAGGCTCATGGAGTTTCTTCTTGCTTACTATCCTACCTTTACGACTCAAGAAGATCACGAACGATATAAGAGTGAAATATCTTCCCGCCTTGAAGATATGGCTCGTAAGATGAATATCTTCGGCGGTGTCGGAAATACGGAAGAGTTTTTAGAGCGCATAAAGGAGTCGGGTGAAGATGCCGAGCTAATGCAAGCAATGAACGAACTGCAAACTTCATTCGCCAAAACAAAAGATATACACTATCACACCACAACAGAACTCCGCCGATTTCCATTCTTTTACGAGCCTGTAAACTGGTTGATGCCTTTTGACCTTACCCATTTTAGACTGGCAAGCGAAGAGATGACTTATTTTCTCAAGCTGCTTCCTTTCATTTCCCCCGGAGGAAAACTCTGCTCCGGCGACTTGTATGCTTATGCTTGCATGGGGAATTGGTCTCAGATAGCAAAGATGTCTGAAATTCCTTCAGAAGCTCTATCTTCTATCAAACCGATAGAGGCAGAAGATCTTCTCGAAGGTTCTATTGGTGAGGGTATTAGAGACTTTGTTTATACGACTTACCGATTTTTCCATCTGGAAAGAAGTTACAACTTCACCTCCCACGTATTCTTTCACAAAGCGTTCATTATAGACACTTCCCCCTCACAAAATATCCCTCTTACTGCGGAACAGAATCGCACTTTGTCCTCTCTCCTGTTGGAGTCAGGATATAAGTCGTACTCTCTCATGGTTCTGAAACGTTCGTTGATCTCGGCATCCGACTTTCGTTTAGCCGCTCTGTTGGCTGAGAAAATATCGGAGGAGAGTTTGTTCGGATCAGATGCCGTTTCAAGCAAAGATGTGGAAGAGTATCTTCTGGAAGCTCACCGCTTGGATCCTCTTCATGTAGGTACTCTACTTAAATTGGGTGATCTAATGAGTTTGACTCCTAAGACCTATAACGAAGCGCTTCAATACTTGGATGAAGCTGAGCGGGTAGTAGATTCAAACATTCCGGCTTTGTCCAAACTTGCTCAACTTTATGCCAAGACCGGAGACAACGCAAAGGCTCTTGACATATACTATAAGGCTTATGTTCTGACAGAAAGCCCGAACTACTCCATTCTTCGCAGGCTGGCGTTACAACTATACAAAATGGAACGCTATAAGGATGCCATTGAAAAATGGGAGCTGATACCTGAAAGTGAAATGAAGAAGTCGGACTATATATATAAAGGACACGCTCTTATCTACTTGAATCAAGTTCCCGAAGCGATGGAATCTTACAAAAAATGGAGAGGATATGACGATAACGAAAGTATCCTTCAGTGGCAGCAATACTACATAGAGCCTATAAACAACATTTTTACGGAGACCGAATGGGGACTGCTTTACGACTCTTTTGATTTTCAATAAGCCTTTATCATGAATAGATCTGTCTATAAATCCATCCTACTGCTTCTCTCTCTTATCGCCGTAAGTGCTTGCTCCGGACACTCTAAAGAGAGACATTCCGGAGTAGAAGTAAAAGTAATACACACTACAAAGGAAAAGGACTCCCTTTGGGCATATACCTTCTCCTCCACCAATACGGTACTTCGTAGCCATGAGTATGGGACATCCTTTATCTTACCCGATACGGTAGGTATGGATACCGTTCTTATTCATGTTCTTTACACCTCGGGGGGAGAGTTGATCATGCCTCTCTTACCGGAAAACAGCAAGAACAAAATTTTAATAGACCTCGACAAGCAATCCATCAAAACAGGAAAAAAGAGTCCGAATAAGGACTTTGCCTCCTACGCTCAAGCTCTGTCATTTCCGCTTGCAGACGTGGATAGCGTCATGATGAAAAAGTTTATTTCACTTGTACAAGAGGATCCGAACAGCATTGCAGCCCTTACCTACAACGATTTTCTTAAGGAACTTTCGGGCAGTTCTCTCGTTGCAGACACACTTTTGGGTGGTCCGTCCGAATCCGGATACCTCTATATTGCCGACAGACTATTTCCTCTTCGTACAGACATGTCCTACCGAAAAGATCTGAGCTTCACTTTTTTTGCGGACAACATGCTATATACTTTTACCAAAGATCCCGGTAAAGAGAAGAAAAAAAAGATTTCCGATCGCTGGGGTAAACATCCCTATTTTGTGGTTACAGCAATGCAAAACTGGAGTACAGACAGCATCGGCAGGGCAAATGAAAAGAGTTGGATCTCTCTTGCAGACAGTCTTCAGGTTCCTGTAATTGCTCTCTTCACCAACTCTGATACCATACCCAAAGACCTGCTAAAGAAAAGACGACACAAGCTTGCCTATATCCCCATAGCGGATAGCATAGCCTTGGCAACACGTATAGCCGAGCAGCTCTACATTTACGAGGAGCCTTATTATATGCTATTCGATTCCACTTATGTGGCACGCTATCAAGAGAAGGAGGCAAAGATATTTGAACAGAAATTAAGAGAGATAATCCTCAAAAAGTAACCACACCGATGGATCTGCCTAAATCTAAACTTGTAAAAACCTTTGCTGCTACCGTTTGCGGAATACATGCCACAACAATAAGCGTGGAAGTAGAAGCCGAACGAGGGAGTTCCTTTACGCTTGTCGGATTACCCGACACTGCCGTAAAAGAAAGCTATCGACGAGTGGTTTGTGCCATAAAACAGAGTGGGTTCGATTACAAAATAGGATTGCGTTATCTGGTCAATCTCTCTCCTGCGGATATTAGAAAGGAAGGCACTCTGTTCGACTTACCGATAGCCATTGCCATACTTGCCTGCACGGGTCAGATACCTGAAGATGCTCCCGGAAAGTTCATGATCATGGGCGAACTATCTCTCGATGGTTCTCTCCAACCCGTAAAAGGTATTTTACCTATGGCTCTTCATGCTCATGGAGAAGGTTTTTCCGGCATCATTGTACCCAAGCAGAATGCCCTCGAAGCCGCCGTAGTTTCCGGTCTTAATGTATATGGAGCAGAAACGCTCTCTGATGTGGTGAATCTTCTGCGCAATAAAGAGGAAGGATTATCTCCTGTTTCTCTCAGGATAGAAGATCAGTTTGCCAACGCCTACACTCACATCCGTTCGGACTTTGCCGATGTCAAAGGGCAGGAGAATGTCAAGCGAGCAATGGAAGTGGCTGCAGCGGGAGGGCACAACATTATCCTCATAGGTCCTCCGGGCAGTGGAAAATCCATGATAGCGAAACGTCTGCCCGGTATTTTACCGCCTTTCACTCTCAATGAAGCATTGGAGACAACCTCCATACACTCTGTGGCAGGCACATTACCGCATGGCATCTCTCTACTGAAGCATCGTCCTTTTAGAGCGCCACACCATACACTATCCTCCACTGCCATGGTCGGAGGAGGAGCTAATCCTCTTCCGGGCGAGGTAAGTTTGGCGCATAACGGAGTACTCTTTCTGGATGAACTTCCGGAGTACTCTCGTAACGTGTTGGAAGTGCTCCGCCAACCTTTGGAAGATCGTGAGGTTTCCATTTCTCGCACAAAAGCATCTGCCCGCTACCCGTCATCATTCATGCTTGTCGCAAGTATGAATCCCTGCCCTTGCGGTTACTACAATCATCCCGATGTCCGTTGCCAATGCCCTCCGGGAGCGGTGTCCAAGTACCTGAACAAAGTATCCGGTCCTCTGCTGGACAGAATAGACATACAGATAGAAATAGCTCCTGTCCCATTTGAAGCCCTTTCCAAACGAGAAAATGGAGAGAGCAGTGAAGACGTCAGAGCACGTGTACTAAAGGCACGAAAGATACAACAGGACAGATTTGAAGGCTGTTCGGGTATATACACCAATGCACAGATGACACCCGAACTGCTTCAGAAATATGCAAGACTGGACGAACAGTGCACCGCCATACTGAAACGTGCCATGGACAGATTCTCTCTTTCGGCAAGGGCTTACGATCGCATACTCAAAGTAGCAAGGACAATAGCCGATCTGGATGGCTCCGAGTCGATCACGACCAAGCATATCGGAGAAGCTGTAAACTATCGCAATTTGGACCGTTCCAATTGGGGGAATTAGAGCTATGAACCCATAATAAACTATATAACCCACTAAATTTATGCTAAATCGCTTCTATAATCAATTTTACTCGGTTATATTTGTATCAAATGGTTTTCACAATCCAACCAACAGCCGGCTGCTGAAGGGCTGTCGTGCTTAAAGTGTTCCACGACACCGAAGCATTATCATATAATAGTGCAAGACATTAGAACCTATGAAAGTATCTCATATTTTTCTTATCGCTCTGTTTTTATCCTCTCTCTTTATAGCGGGAGGATGTGCCAAGTCTGCCTATAATGTTGCAACCAATTGCGACAAAAATCAAGTGGGTAACTACGTCATCAAATGGGAGGTTACACCGGCAATGCCCGGCAAAGTCAATATATATGTATCGGACAGACCGGAGTTTTTCCCGAATAGTCCTGCAATGGTGATGCCTATCGGAGAGAACACCGCAACGTTTGTAACGACGGACAACTTCAGTCAAAAATACTTCCTGTTGGAATTTGAAGGAAAGATCAGCACGGTTGCAGCAATGAGACACCTACCCATGGGAGCCACCCCGAACTTTAGAGACGCAGGAGGATACATTTCCGAAGAGGGATTCAATATGAGATGGGGAAGGCTTTTCCGCTCCGGCAGATTACGCTCTCTATCTTCCACAGACTCTCTCTTTCTAAAGAGGTTGGGCGTCAGAAGTATTCTCTCTTTAGACGAAGATGTTCCATCTTACAGCAAACGCCCAAGACTTTTACCGACAGGGATACAGACCTTAAGCCTTAAGGCAGATAAGCCGGTCAACTATTCGGAGTTTCTCTCCGAAGTGTATAAGGGTAATGCAGTAACGGAAGAGATTAGAAACTTCAAGATGAATGCGTCCAGAAATTTTGCTTTTGAGAGTCGCAAACAGTTTACCAAAGCGTTCCAATTCCTTCTTAATGAGTCCAATTACCCGATTCTGATAACGGACAATCTCGGAAAAGATCGTGTTGCATTCTTCTTTCTCATCGTACACTCCGCAATAGGTATTCCCGCAAATGCTGTGATAGAAGACTGTCTGCTGAGCAACCAAATGCTGGACATTCGGACCCTCGTACCCAACATCAACACACTGGATCCGCAGATACAGGAAAATCTGATGTACTACTATGTTACAACGGATGAGAATATAGTGGCAATCTATCAAGAGATCATCAGCCGGTACAGCTCCATAGACGAATACTTGAAAGAGATGTACGGACTGTCGTTTGAAGACAGAATGAAGCTGAGAAAGCTTCTTCTCGAATAAGCGATCCTCTCTTAGAACAACCAATAATCAAAAATAAAATGAGAACAACCCGACTTCTCGGAGGAAAGCTTTGTGCTCTACTCTGCCTCTTTTTACTTGGCGCAGCCACCCTTAACGCACAGACATCACTCCTTTGGCCTATCAAAAATAAAGCCGCAGGGAGTGATATTCTTTTTAAGCCACAGGATAAAATAGGTGAAGAACTCAATACCGAGCATATCTTCATCTCCACAACCGAAAGCACGGAGGTATTGGCGCCGGCGGATGGTACAGTTATCTCTGCCGGGTTATCTTACAATATATCTCTCTCTTACGTTTTATTTTTCACCTATGATGGCGATTTCGATAAGGCCATAGAGAAGAATAAGAAAGCTATCGAGGAAAAGTATGGATCCTCCCGGTATCTGACCGGAACGGTAACCATAAAACTTGCCAACGGAGATAAGATTAACCTTTCAGGCATAAAGCTCAAAAAACTATTTCGCACGGGAGAGAAGATCCGTCGTGGAGAGGTATTGGGAACAGCCCACTACTCCTACAAAAAGATCGCGACAAGCTCCGTCGGTTTATCTATATCTTCCTCAAAAGGCACACCAAGCGATCCGATGGCTCCTTTCGGGCTCAAGTCCACCTTCAGAGCTTCCACAATCGTGAAGCCTAAGGCTGTTCTGACCAAGGCAGAAGCAGAAGCAGACTACCGCAGACTTGCCGATGCCATAAAGGAGATATACCCATCTCTGACGGACTTGATGAGTATCGAAGAGTACGATACCTTTGTCTCATCCGAGATTGCCCGCCTGCCCGAAAAGATCAGCCGCAAAGAGTTTGGCAGGAGAATCGCTGCTTTTAACCGGAAGATACACGACTCTCATCTGTTCATAAACACTCACACCCATACGAAAGTAGATCTCCCCATGCTTCCTGAAATATTCTATGGAAAGCTCGAAGGGAAAGTGATGGCAATAATGGCTACGGCAAAATATCGTTCATATATAGGCAAAGAGATTGTCAAAATCAATGGTCAGGCTATCGACAGCTTAGAACTTTATATCTCTCCGAGCCATCTTGTTTACGACGGACAGGTCGCTTCATATCTCGATAGAGTTTTGGCTCTAAACTATCCGGTTCTCCACCCTCAAGCCAACAAGAACAGCAAAAAGCCCGGTACTACTCTCACTTTTGCAGATGGGAAAGAGGTTACCGTTCCAATGTTCAAGCAGGGCAACAGCATCCCTTACGGCAGAGAGGCGGCAGGCTTCTTTAATATCTGGGGAGCCAACAGACACAAAACACAGTTCAAGTTGGAAGAGCTGAATGATACTACTGCCTACATAGGTCTTTCCACATTCGAGCTGAGCGAAGTAGAGACAGACGAAATTGTTGCCTTTATCCGTAAAATGAGAGACAAAGAGAAGCCCTGCATCATCTTCGACCTTCGCAACAATCCCGGAGGATCAATAGAGGTGTTATATGCCATTACAAGAGAAGTGATAAGGGACGACACTCCGCCAAGAAAGTCTTACAGTATGGTCAATGCGCACTTGTTCAAGACTCCTACCATGAACCTCATCCCGTCCGACAGCCTTTTCACCGGCTACCATCCCATTCCCGGCAAAAAAGGTTTATACCTTATGCCGAAAGAAGATCCGAGTCCGTCGGACTCCACAAGAAGTATCTACAAGGGTCGTCTCTATGTTCTGACCGATGCAAAATCGGCTTCCGCTTCCACCGAGTTTGCGGGTAGAGTAAAATATAACAGAAGAGGCACCGTCATCGGACGAGAAACGGCTACCACCTATCACTGCTTTACTGCTGTGAAGTTTGCCAACATTGAGCTGGATCATAGTAAATTCACCTGCACGATACCGATGGTACGTTGTGTCTTTGACGAGACCGTGAATGATCGTTTCCCTAAAGGACGAGGAGTGATTCCGGATATAGAGATCCCCATTTCTCTTGCCGAAATGCACAGCCAAGACGACTATCTTCTTCGCCGGACATTGGAGCAGATCCGAAAAGATCTGTAATCTCTTTACAACAATAGCGGCGGGTACGGCAGAGGGTCGCTCTGTCGTACCCGCTTTTTCTGCTTACCGGCTCTCTGCTCCGCATCTCTCCGCAGCAAGAAGCCTTATGATTCTTTCTCCGAAGCGGTTCACAAACTATTGTAAACAGATTAAGAAGTTTGTGTGAACCTTTTCACAGCTTCAAATCAAGGCTTGTTTTTTGGTTTTCAAGGCTTGGTTTGCAGATATCAAATCGTGATTTGCACACACCAAGCCTCGACTGCTGCTTTTATATCTGTTTAGCGCAAGATATAAAGCAGTATAGAAGATGTTTTCTATCTGTTTAGAGAAAAAGTTTAAGTGTTACTTCCGCAACAGGATCGGATTTCTGCTCCGTGGGATTGCGGAAGATATGGTTATACGATGTTTTCAGGGAAACGGAGAAGCTGTTTTTCCGGCGGTAACCTGCAATCAAAGCACCGCTCAAACCCTTGCCATAAAGCATCGGAGTATAGTAGTGAAGAGGAGAGTTGCTCTCCACGCTTCTCACTGCCTGTAACCATGTGGGGGTATCATAATACTGGAGCGAGGCACGATAGTACCACTCCTCTCCGATGTTCCCCATCAGTTTGGCGGCAAGACTCCATCCATACTTCTTGTTTCCGGCATAAGAGCCGAAAAAGTAGGAAGAAAGATGATGCCCTTTTCCTATCTCCCGGTTCTCTCTGAATCTGAAAGAGAGCTTGCTCCCCGTATCTCTTTTGGCAAACTTCAAAGAAAGCATCGTCTCCGTTTCAGCAACGGCTTTCTCCATTCGCAGGATCACTTCCGAGCCTGCTTGCGATGGTCTCCGCTCCTCGTGCCTGATAGAGCGGTAAAAGTCTGTACTCAGACGTCCTCTCCACCCGCGGAAAAGCTCTCCGTTCCAAGCGATACGTATGCCCTGTTCGTTCTTTTGGGAAGAAAAGTGTCCGTATGTGGAGGTGTGCAGCATCGCAAATCGCTCCCCCAAGTGACGGGCAACAAGAGAGAACATACCCCAATAGTCGTTTCTGTAAGTAAGTACCGCAACAGCCGCTTCACTGCCGTAAGCTCCCCGATGAGGCAGTACAACCTCCGCAAGAGCAGAGGCATTTGCCCCTCTCCATGCCATATCTATGGCGAAGCGAGTGGGGGATAACTCTTGCAGATAAGCAGCCGGAGGGTAGAGACGTCTATTGTCGGAAAGCCCTGTAAATCTGTTGTTGAGAGCCTGAAAACCGGCATGGAAAAGTGGCGAAGGAGCAAACTTGAAATAACCTCCCAAGGTGAGCAAATGCACTTGGTCGGAAGAGAGACGCTGCTTACCATCTTTGTAGATGGTTCTGATGCGATCTTCTCCTGACCATAACGATACCTGCAAAGGTGTGTAGCCGATATAAGGCGTAAAAGAGAATGGTGCGGAGGTGAGAGTGAGAGCCAATCCTCGCAGATAGTTCCACTCTTGGAATGAGTTGTGTGGCGATATTTCGGATTGGCGAGGCAGGGCAAGACGATACCCTGTCTCCTGTTTGGCATAAAAAGAGATACCCATGCCGTTCATCACACCAAGTGCGGTGTGCAGCCGGTAATCGCCTAAAATGAAGCGGCGAACGGGAGAAGAGGATGTCGGATGAGCGTTATAAGAGAGAAATATATTGTGATGCGTCCAGAGCCCTTGCTTGAAAGGAAGCCATTTTTCTCCGGTATCTCGTTCGGCATTCCAGCTCATCATCCACGCCTTTCCTCTATGGAGCGAAAGACGTTGCCGATGAGCATATCGGGGAATGGAGAGAGACTCAAAAAGTTCTACCCGAATACTCTGTTCCACCGGAGCAGTAAGCGTTTCAGTGGAAAAGAACGGCTCTAAAAGAGAGATATATTCGACCCTTGCTCCGGGTACATTTTTGAGATCGTAAATAGAGACAAAAGCACCATGCCGACTGCGATACTGCAAAAAGTTGCGTATAAAAAAGTCGTCAAAAAAGGGGATTCGGGCAAGCTCCTCGGAGGTAGCCGTGTTGAGATTAAGAGGAGTAGAGCGGAGCGTTTCAAGGTGTTGCACAAAGAGTTCGATCTCCTCATCGGTGTAGCTATACTCTCTGAGTCTTTCCAAAAGAAGCTCTCCCGCAACCGAAGATTGCCCATAGGTGGTGGCAAAGTATCCTAAGAGCAGCAGGAGAAACAGTATCGGTCTCACCCCGAAAAACCGTTTAGTGCGCTTCAAGCCAGTTTTCGCCCACACCTATATCCACCGTCAAAGGGATGGTTATCTCCGGATAGACCTGCTCCATCTCCTCTCGGACAATCTGCTTCACCCTGTCCAGCTCATCCTTAAAAACCGAAAAGTTCAGTTCGTCATGCACTTGAAGCATCATGGTGCTACGTATCCGCTCTCTCCGGAAACGCTCTGCAATCCGCACCATTGCAAGCTTAATGATGTCCGCTGCCGAGCCTTGTATGGGAGCGTTTATGGCATTACGCTCGGCAAAACCTCTCACAACGGAGTTGCCGGAATGGATATCCTTGAGGTATCTCCGTCTTCCCATGATGGTCTCGACATAGCCTTTCTCTGCGGCATTCTCTATGGACTTGTCCATGTATGCCTTTACCTGCGGGAAAGATGCGAAGTAACCGTCTATAATCTCTTTGGCTTCTTTGGGAGGGATACCGAGACGCTCGCTGAGACCAAAAGGAGTAATGCCGTATATGATACCGAAGTTTGCCGTTTTTGCCTTGCGTCTCATGTCGCTTGTAACCTCTTCCGTTGTGGTGTGGAACACTTTGGCAGCGGTAGCCGTATGGATATCCATACCATTCTTGAAAGCCTCTATCATGGCAGGATCCTGACTCAGATGCGCCATGAGACGCAACTCGATCTGCGAATAATCCGCAGAAAGGAATACAGAATCCGTATAGTTGGCAATGAATGCCCGGCGAATCTCTTTGCCATCATCGTCTCTGACGGGAATGTTTTGCAGGTTGGGATTGGTGCTGGAGAGCCTTCCCGTTGCCGTAACGGTCTGATTGAAGCTGGTGTGTATGCGCCCTGTCTTCGGGTTTATAAGCTCCGGCAACGCATCCACATAAGTGGAAAGAAGTTTTCTTATACCGCGATATTGCAAGATTTGTTCTATAATCGGATGCTTGCTCTTTAGCTTCTGCAAGGTCTCTTCACGCGTTTCATAGGCTCCGGTCTTCGTTTTTTTCGGTTTTTCCACCAGGCGAAGATGTTCAAAAAGAATAGTTCCAACCTCTTTGGGAGAGTTGATATTGAACGGAAGACCTGCCAGTTCGTGAATGCTTTTCTCTATATCGTACAGACGCTCTTCGAGACCTTTCTTTGCCTTGGACAGGGTCTCGGTAGAGATGGTAACCCCTTCCGCTTCCATATCGACCAGCACCATCGTGAGAGGCATCTCCAGATCGTAAAAGAGTTTTTTCAGTGCGGCATCTGCTTCTATCTTCTTTCGCAAGACATGATAAAGTCTTAACGTTACATCCGCATCTTCTGCAGCGTATTGCACCACCTTATCTACTTCTACATCCCTCATGGATAGCTGCTTTTTTCCTCGCTCTCCAATGAGTTCGGTTATAGGTTGGGGCTTATAGTTGAGATAGACGGATGAAAGATAATCCATACCATGACTCAGCTCCGGATCTATAAGATAGTGAGCGACCATGGTATCAAACTGTCTGCCGTGAGAGGTAATACCGTAACGACGAAGGATTCCGAGATCAAACTTTATGTTCTGCCCGATCTTAAGGATTTCAGGATCTTCAAACAGCGGACGGAATACTGCCAACTCTTTTTCTGCTTCCTCCTGATCTTCAGGCAGGGGCAGATAGTAGCCTTCTCCCTCTTTGTAAGCAAAAGATGCGCCTACAATCCCTGCGGATTGCGAGTCCAGTCCGTCCGTTTCGGTATCAAACGCAAAAAGTCCTGCCTTTCGGATCTCCTCCACAAGGGCTTTGCACTCCTCTTCGGAAGTGAGTCGGAGATACTTTCCTTTCATTCCGAGAGCAGCCGGAGCTTCCGAAGGAGCCGGCTCTTCGGCTCTGTCGAAAAGGCTGCGCATCATCGGCGTTCCGGATGAAGAAATATCTCCTCCGGATTCGGCAGGAGAAAGGGTGTCCATGAAACTTCTGAACTCCAGCTCCGAGAAGATTTCTCGCAAAGTCTCGACATCTTTCTCTTTTACCAGACACTCTTCCGCCACAATGTCTATGGGTACATTTTTATCTATGGTAACCAATGTTTTGGAAAGAGCGACCATATCTTTCCCGGCCTCCAACTTCTTCTTCAATGCTCCCTTTATCTCATCGAGATGTTCGTATATCTGCTCTATGCCTTCGGGATATTCGGCTAAAAGCTTTGCGGCAGACTTCTCTCCCACTCCGGCACAACCCGGAATGTTATCGCTGCTATCCCCCATAAGTGCCAGATAGTCTATCATTCGAGATGGTTCCGAAAAGCCATACTTCTCCTTGACATCGTTTAGAGAAAGTATCTCGAACCCTCCTCCCTGAATCGGTCTCATCAGATGAGAATAGTCCGTAACAAGCTGGGCATAGTCTTTATCGGGAGACACCAGAAAGACTCTATCCGGACGTGTTCCTTTCTCATGCTCCATGCGGTGTGCGATGGTACCGACAATGTCATCCGCTTCATAGCCCGGTTTTTCGTAGATCTTTACTCCGTAGGCTTGGACAATCTTTTTGATGTATGGGATGGCAAAGCGTATCGCTTCCGGCGATGCCTCACGGGTTGCTTTGTATTCCGGATAAATCTTGTGTCGGAACGTATCTTCCGAAGTGTCAAAAGCCACTGCTATGTAAGAAGCATCGGGGCGATTGAGAATTTCTCGAAAGCTAAGCAGGAAGCCGTAAATGGCTGACGTGTTCTGCTGCTTGCTGTTGATACGGGGTCTGGATATGAATGCGAAGTATGCCCTATATATAAGAGCATACGCATCCAAGAGATATAGATTTTGTTTTGACATATTCATCGGATAACGGAATACTAAAAATCAAGAGTAAAGAGAGAGATTTTTCATGAAGCTGTTTATTCTATTTTTGCTGCTTCATCGCCTTTCTCTTCTCCACTTTCGCTACATATTTTGCTTTTTTCTTCTCTCCTTTCGATGTATCAGGAAATTGAAAGTTGAACTGTTCCGGAATATCTTGTCCGAGATCCGCCACCTTTCCTTCCTTGGATATGATCACCGAGTCGTACAACTCGTGTGAAGTGGTATACGAAGCATAGAAAAGCGAATCTTTGCCCACTCTGATGGTTTGATACAGAGGTATTCCGGAAGCTATCTTATCGTGTATCTCATCAAAGCCGTTGCGATAAACCTTTTGAGAACAGACACTTATGACATAGACCGGAGTTGTAAGACCTCCTCCTTTCTTCTTGTTGATGATTCGAGAGTAAGCGTGGTCATGAGCTTGCAAAACGAGATCCGCTCCGTCGGTTTTATCTTCCAATATGGAGCGGAAACCATAACGCATGAACGGATTGAGACGTCCCTCTCTCACGCTGTATATGGCATGGTGAAACGTCACAATGGCAAAACGATCTCCACGAGACACCAAAACCTCTTTGAGCCAACGGCGAGAAGAGAAAAACTGACTATTCAACTCTATCCCCTGACTGTCTATACCTATAAATCTGAAGTTGGGATAGTCTATATAGTAGCTGCGTCCGATACTTCTATCCGGTCCGTTTTGAGGGAAATTGAACGCATAGGGCCAACGAGCATCTATCGCTTTGAAGATCCCTTTGTTGTATTCATGATTTCCGGGAACGGCGACCATCGGTTTATTGGAAGCAAAATCCGAGACAGAGTTGTACCAAATATCCCAATATTTTTGATGTCCGCGCTCTATGGCATCCCCACCAAAGCACCAGAGCGAAACAGTTGGTACTTTCTTGGAAATAGAGTCGAAAATCTCTTTTGCCCAGCCTTCATGTTTTTCCTGAATATCACCGATGTAGATGAGTGTATCCTCTAAAGCATCTTTCGAGCGTATCTCAAAGCTATCTCTGAAAACATCTCCGCTGCCGGCTATCTCGTAGAGATACCTTCCTGCATCAAGGTCTTTCCATGCCACGCTATACATTGCGGTAGAGCCTCCACGGGTATCCACCACACGAGAGACCGGCTTTTCCGTCCGGAACGGAAGAGTATCAGAGGGGATACGATAGAGTAAAACCTCAAACTCTTTCGGGCTCCCCTCTCCATTTACAGCCGTTATCCAAGAGATGGTACGCTCTTCCACACCATCTTCTCCCGGTGTCAGCGTAACACGTTGAATCTTTTCGGAGAGTGTGAAAGGCTCTTCGGGAGGAGAGACAAACCACGCACGCCAACGAGACTTAACCCAAATACCAAGTCCTAAAATAATGACAAGAAGAATGATGTAACGTACCTTTCTTGCACGAGGAGAGCGTTGTTTACTCCTTTTCACTCTGTTTCTTTTCATATTTATATCGTTTATCAAAGATGATCCACCAGTTTTTTCAATATGTTTCCCCCCTTTGTTTCATCTCGCCACAGGCTTTTATCGTAGCAGAACTTCCATATTTCGATGGTACTCAATACGAAGATGATGCAGAGAGGTATCAGTAGCAATCTGTCGTACAAAAGCAGATACGGCAAAGCAAATCTCAGGATGTAGGAGAGCATGAACAGTATAAAGAGAAAGACCTTGATACCGCTCCTATGTGCGGAGAAAAGCGTCCAGACCATAACTCCGACAGCAGGCATAATGAGAGAAGACACCGTATTTCCCGTATTGAAAAGCGACAAAAACATCAGGATGGAGCCGAGAAAAAGCTCCGGCATACGGGAATAAGCTCTCATGTGGCGAGTTTTGAGGGTCGGCAACAAGAGCATGTGCATTGCGGTGATAAAAAAGAAACGATCCCGATAGCTCTCTCCAAAAAACGGTTGTACGAGTTCACGTTGCAGCCCCAACCACGAAAGGTTCAAGGTATCATCCTGAAGATTGATCTTGTTTTTCTGCTCCCAAAGAGCATACCATTCTGTATAGGTCTCTGTCATACCCTGAATACCTCCGCAGATGATCAGCTGGGAAATAAGGAAAAGAGCGCCCCACAGGAGCGTGTACAGCAGAAAACTCTTTTTCCGGGAAGAGAAAAAGAAATAGACCAGACCGGATAATCCGATCAGATTGACTCCACCACTCAACCAGATAAACAGCGGTGCAATGTTGTCTTTCCCTCCTTTCACGCAAGTGTAAACCAAAAGAAGAGAAGCCACCGTCAGGATATTGATATCGCTTCTCAGGTATGCCGCAGGCAGAAAGATGGCGGCAGTACCGAAGATAAAAAGCCTCCGTTTCGGTTCAAACGGAAGCATCACGATGGCTATCAGCAGTAAAACGGCAGAAAGCAAAGGCAACCACTCCCCAAACAGAGCATGGAGCTGATGGTAGAGAGGTGCATAATATGGTGTTTGATCAAAGCCCATTGCAGAGAAGAATAACATCAGTACTATAAAGAATTGAGATACCCGGCTCTTATAAGCTCTTCTCGCTGATCCTTCAACCAGTTATAGCTTATCGTGAGTTTCTCTAAATCTCGTCCTTCCGGTGTGTATTCGCGGTTTTGGTGTACCCCTTTAGTGTCTATGCAAGACGGCAATGCCATAAAAACATTCGGGAACAGAGGGTGTTCGCTAAGTCGTGAAGCAGGAATCGTGAAAGGTTTCTGCCCTTCCAACGTTGCCTTGAACATCTCCAACATAAGCAGGGCAGGACTTTCAAAAGCCATATATCCCCGATGACGGATAATGAATCGTCCTCCTCGAACAACAATATCTTCCACACTCTCAAAGTCTTCATACGAAAAACCCTTACCCTCTCCGACAAGCTGAGACAAAGGTATACCGCGCACACGGCTACCCTCGAAAGCCACCACCATTTTATCGTCATGGCTTCCCAGTGTATAGACTTCTTCTGCCTCTTCAAGCGGAATATGCAGTGCTCTGCTCAGATGTTTCCGATAGCGAGTGGTATCCAACGCCGAAAGAGAACACACTTTCTCCGGAGCAAGACCGGTCTGCTGTTGCAGTACCAAGCCCATGGCATCTGCCGGATTGGAGACACAGACCAACAGCTTTGTGCTTTGGATATACGGAGCAAAAGCAGTGGAAAGCCGTGCTGTCAGCTCTCCATTCGAGAGAAGAAGCTCTTCGCGCGTTGTCTCTTTTCGGAAAGGGACACTCACCGTATATGCCACAAATGCAACCGGAGGCAGGGTCGTCAGCTGTTCCGGTTCTGTTATGATATCGACCTGAATGGGATAGACGCCACATTCGTAAAGCTCTTCCCGCATTCCCAACAGCTTTTTCTCATCCCGTCCGAAGAGAATCAGGTGAGAAGAAAAACGCATTGCCACCGACATAAAAGCCAGTGCACTTCCGATGTGTCCGGTAGCTCCGATGATCAGGAAAGGGGCAGAGGTAAGGAATCTGTTCATTTACTCTTTTGTCTTTTCTTATACTCACAAAGATACGTTTTTTGTAGAAGCAGAAAAGCAGAAGAAAACTTGCACGTTGGGAAAATTATCACTAATTTGGCAACAAGTCAACAGAGACAATTATGAGTACATAATCGTCTTTAGTCATAAACTCTATAAAGAACCACTCTTAATTATGTCGAGAACTTTTACATTCAACGAACTGAGAAGACTAAAAGATATGTTGCCTGACGGCACTATTCAACGTATAGCGGATGAGTTGGGATTAAAACCTGAAACAGTCCGCAACTATTTTGGAGGAGCTAACTTCAGAGAAGGAAGAAGCACCGGTATACACATCGAGCCGGGTCCTGATGGAGGAATCGTTAAACTGGATGACACCACTATCTTGGACTATGCGCTCAAAATAATGAGAGAAGAGAGAGGAGACAACTTCGACTTCTTTCCCCGTGGCGTAGAGGAATAAATCTGTTTTTATAGCGATAGATAAGACCCTTGTCTCACGGTCAAGGTTCATATATGTTTGTATGAGAAAGATCGTGAGCGTAGGGTCTTTTTTGAACAATCCGGATTAGAATCAATCCTGCTAACCATTTTATTACCATGAGAACAAATTACTATTGTCAGAAATTAAATGTCGTGCCTCTGTTTTGGGGCTTTTTGCTACTAATCTTTATCGGCTTGTCCGGCTGTAAGAGCCCGTCTGCCGTAAAACCTAACACCAATACAGACAAAATGAACAAGTATAAGAAGCTGACTCCGGAAGAGGAGGCGGTGATCGTGGGAAAGGGAACGGAGGCTCCTTTCACCGGCAAACTGCTGGATGAGAAACGCTCCGGAACGTATGTCTGCAAGCGATGCGGCGCTGCGCTGTACCGCTCGGAAGACAAGTTTGATAGCGGTTGCGGTTGGCCGTCGTTCGATGATGAGATCGAAGGGGCAGTACGAAGAGTGCCCGATGCCGACGGATACAGAGTGGAGATCATCTGCGCCAACTGCCATGCCCATCTGGGTCATGTATTCGAGGGAGAGGGCTTCACGTCGAAAGATACCCGCCATTGCGTCAACTCTATATCCATGGAGTTCATCCCCGATTCGGCTAAAGAGCTTCGCCGTGCCTACTTTGCCTCCGGATGTTTTTGGGGAACAGAGTACTTTTTCAGCAAGAAAGAGGGTGTGAAGCGGACGGCTGTCGGATTTATGGGAGGCACTTTGGAGCATCCCTCATACGAGGATGTCTGCACCGGCACTACCGGACACTTGGAGTGCGTAGAGGTAGAGTACGATCCTACAAAAGTCTCTTACGAAGAGCTTGTACGGCTGTTTTTCGAGACGCACGACTTTACACAGCCCGATGGACAAGGTCCCGATATAGGCTCTCAATACCTTTCCGCCATATTCTGTTCGGACAAAGCAGAAGAGGAGACAGGCAAGAAGTATCTGGAGATCCTGAAAGAGAAAGGGTACAAACCGGCTACAACGCTCCGGAAAGCAAGCAAATTCTGGAAAGCAGAGGAGTATCACCAAGGCTATTACGATAGAAAAGACACCACTCCATACTGTCACGGCTATAAGAAGATCTTTTAGTCCGCTACGAAGAAAAATAACGAAAAGAGAGGCAGAACCGCCACATGGTTCTGTCTCTCTTTTATTTTATCCTTCGCTCTTCCCCATACAATCCGCAGGGAAATATATAAGGCATTTCGGTGAGAGCTTTTATATAAAAACAGAGCCCCGATGAGGGTCGGGCAGAACCTCGTCCGGAAGATAAGATTGAGTAGCCGAAAGGGACCAATCAACAATAACAATCTCATAAACAACAAGATACAAGAAATCGCGAATTTGCACTCAGCACTCCTCTCTATCGCTTTCAGGGCTCATTTTCGCGTTAATAGGTGTAAATTTTAACACCCTCACCTGTAAACATTTCTTAATAAAGAAATCTGCCTTTTCAGGGGTATTTTAGGGCAAAAACGCGTAGTCTGCTGATTATTAACATTTTAATGATTTTGGCTAAACACGTTAATCGAATCCGGTAAACGTGTTTAATGAAATCGGTAAACGTGTTTACTGAAAAATTAAACACGTTAAGCCGAAAGAATATGCTGGTTTAGCATTTTGGCTTAACAGGTATCGGAATTTGTGTTAATAAAACAGCCCGAATTTAACAGTTCGATCGTGCTCTGAAAACGACCCCTCCGATCAAAATAGAGAGCCGAAAAAAGCGAGCATTTTTCGGTATGGAATATATAAAAACGAAGGGCTGAAAATTGCGTTCGATAAGATATTTTAGCAAGGAATTACACCTTAAAATGAAACAGAGGAGATTGAAAAAGAAAATGTATCCCCTTGTTACAAGAAATGGTTATCTTTGTAGGTTGAGATTCGTATGCGATCTCACAAAGATTTCGAGAACAACTAAAAACAAGATAAACAGTAGCCATGGCAAAACAAGAAGAGGTATTCAAGAAACTCATATCGCACTGTAAAGAGTACGCATTCGTCTTCCCCTCGTCCGAGATATATGACGGACTGGGCGCGGTGTACGACTACGCTCAAAACGGGGTCGAGCTAAAGAACAACATCAAGAGATATTGGTGGGAAAGCATGACCCTCCTTCACGACAATGTCGTAGGGATAGACTCTGCCATCTTTATGCACCCGGAGATATGGAAAGCCTCCGGTCACGTGGATGCGTTCAACGATCCTCTCATAGACAATAAAGACTCCAAGAAGAGATACAGAGCGGATGTGCTTATCGAAGATCACCTTGCCAAGATAGACGATAAGATTGCAAAAGAGGTCGAAAAAGCGGCAAAACGCTTCGGCGACAGCTTTGACGAGGAGATGTACAAGCAGACCAATCCTCGTGTTATGGGATACATAGAGCAGCGCAATGCGATACACGAACGCTTCTCTACCTATCTGAACGACTCCGACTACGAGGCTCTTCGCAACCTTATATTGGAACTGGACATCGTCTGCCCCATATCCGGAACAAAAAACTGGACGGAAATACGCCAGTTCAACCTCATGTTTGCCACCGAAATGGGCTCTACGGCAGACAGCTCGTTCAAGGTTTATCTGCGCCCGGAAACGGCTCAGGGTATCTTCGTGAACTATCTCAGCGTGCAAAAGACCGGACGGATGAAGATTCCTTTCGGGATAGCACAGATCGGTAAGGCGTTCCGCAACGAGATCGTGGCACGTCAGTTCATCTTCCGCATGAGGGAATTCGAGCAGATGGAAATGCAGTTCTTCGTTCGTCCCGGCACGGAATTGGAGTGGTATGAAAAGTGGAAAGATATTCGGATGAAGTGGCATCAGGCTTTGGGATTCGGTGCAGAAAATTATCGTTTCCACGATCACGAAAAGCTGGCACACTATGCCAACGCCGCTTCGGACATCGAGTTTAAGATGCCGTTCGGGTTTAAGGAGGTGGAGGGTATCCATTCCCGTACCGACTTCGACCTCTCTCGCCACGAGGAGTTCAGCAAGAAGAAGTTGCGCTACTTCGATCCGGAGCTGAACGACAGCTATATCCCCTACGTCGTTGAGACCTCCATCGGTGTGGATAGAATGTTCCTGAGCATCCTTGCAGCCTCCTATGCGGAAGAGGAGTGCGGAGAGGGGGATACAAGAGTGGTGCTTCGCCTGCCGGCTGCACTGGCTCCGGTGAAGCTTGCAGTGCTTCCGTTGGTACGCAAGGACGGCTTACCCGAAAAGGCGCAAGAGGTGATGGAGATGCTCAAGTACGACTTCGCCTGCCGATACGATGAGAAAGACTCCATCGGCAAACGCTACCGTCGTCAGGATGCAATAGGTACTCCGTTCTGCATCACGCTTGATCATCAGAGCTTGGAAGACAATACCGTAACCATTCGTTACAGAGACGATATGACGCAGGAACGTGTTGCAATAGACCGACTTCACGGCATCATCGCGGAAAAAGTAAGCATGAAGAGCCTGCTCAAAAAACTTAAATAATAAACCTAACGCTTATGACAAAGAAGATATACAGCCTGTTGCTGGTTGCTCTGATCTCTTTCCTCTCCGTGGGTTGTGAGACTTCCACCACTCAAGAGATACAGACAGAGAACCAAAAGAAGAGCGAGGCGTATGTGGAGAAGATCTCTAAAGATCCTTCTTACCATGCCATTCCTTTCCCGTTTGCGGTATATCCCGTTTACTACAAGCAGCGCATGGCGCCGAAGATAAAGGATAAGAAGCCGAAACAAAACAGCAAAGTGAGCATCCGATACGTGGGCAAGCTGGTGGATGGTACCATATTCGACAATGCCAGCTACGTCGAGGATGTGATGAATACGGATCCGAACTACGTGCCTAAGCAGAAACCGATAGCAATGGAAATCATGGCTGTCCGTCCCAATATGCAGGTACAGGGCAGTGTCATCATGGGTATGCAGGTGGCTTTACAGTATATGTCTATCGGAGAGAAGGGTACGGTCGTGATCCCCTGGCAGTTGGCTTACGGAGACAGAGGCATTTCGGATATTCCTGCCCGCTCTGCCCTTATCTTCGATTTGGAATTGGTAGATATTCTTCGAGAGTAAACCGATATGCAAAAGCGTCCTTGTATTCTTATCTCCAACGATGACGGTGTCTTCGCCAAGGGCTTGATGGAGCTGATCATCGCCCTGAAAGATCTTGGAGACATTGTGGTTGTGGCTCCCGATGGGCCTCGCAGCGGTTATTCGAGCGCAATAACCTCCTCCGTTCCTATCCATTACTCCTGCGTCCGAAGAGATCCCGGCATCACGATATACAGTTGTAGCGGAACTCCTGCAGACTGTGTCAAACTGGCTCTGAACGTCATCCTGCCCGAAAGACCCAATATGGTGGTCGCCGGTATAAATCATGGGGGCAATCAGAGTATATGTGTAAACTATTCCGGTACACTTGGAGCTGCAATAGAGGGAACGATATTCGACATCCCCTCTTTTGCCGTATCTCTCATAGAGGGAACGCAGGACTCCGACTATCTTCAAAGCTGTCGCTATGCTCGTGCAGTGGCTCGCCGTCTTCTCAAAGACGGGTTGCCAAAAGGGACTTATCTCAATCTGAATGTCCCGAATGTACCCATAGTGAGAGGGATGAGGCTGTGCAGCCAGGCAGACGGGAAGTTTTATGACGAGTACGTCAAGCAGACCACTCCGATGGGCAAAGAGGTCTATTGGATGGCAGGAGCGTTGATGAGTCATGAGCCGCACAATCTCGGCTGCGATCTTTCCGTAGCTGAAAAAGGCTTTGCAACACTTGTTCCCTGCAAGATAGACGTTACAGACTACGAAGCGATGAGGGAACTCAAACACTGGGAGATCTAAAGAGCGCACAGAGATCCGGGATGAAGTATTTTATAATAGCCGGAGAAGCCAGTGGAGATACACATGCGGCGGATCTGGTAAGAGCCATAAAGAAAAGAGACGGCAACGCTTCCTTTGCATTCGTAGGAGGAGAAGCACTCTCGGAAGCAACGGGAGAAACCCCCATAGTACACTACTCCGGTATGGCATTCATGGGTGTATGGGAGGTGCTGAAACACTTGGGTACGATAAGGAAGTATGCAAAAAAGGTTCAGCAGGCACTGCTGGAGTTTTCGCCTGATGTTGTGATACCGGTGGACTATCCGGGATTCAACTTTCGTTACATCCTCCCATTTGTAAAGGAACAACTCCCCTCTGCAAGGCTCTACTATTATATCTCTCCGAAGGTGTGGGCATGGAAGAAGAAACGTATTGCCAAGCTGCGCACCCAAACGGACAAAGTCCTTTGCATCCTGCCTTTTGAGGTAGATTTCTTTAAGAAACACGACCTGCACCAGGTGGTATATGTGGGAAATCCGACCCTCGCCGGCGTAAAGCGTTTTCTGCAAGAGAAACCGCACCTTAACGGGAAAAACATTCATCCCGAAGAGCGCGATACGATAAACAGGAAACCTGTCTGCGCAATCCTCTGCGGCAGCAGGACAGCAGAGATACGTGCCAACCTGCCGGTAATGATACGTGCGGCGGAAGAGGTAGAGGGCGGATGCCATATTATTATAGCCGGAGCACCCGGACAAAAAGAGGATCTGTACGCTTCTATTCCCGAAGCAAAAGGGTATCCTGTTCTGTTTGGACACACTTTCGATATTCTCTCCCGCTCTCATGTCGCCATGGTTACCTCCGGCACGGCAACACTTGAAACCTGCCTACTTGGCACGCCTCAGGTGGTCTGTTATGCGCATGGAGCAGGCTATCTTGCCAACTTCGTATTCAAAAGATTCTTTTCGGTTCCCTTTATCTCACTCGTAAATCTTATAGCGGATCGCCCTGTGGTACAAGAACTTTTCGGAGGAAAGTTCACGACAAAGAGGGTTAAAGAGGAGATCGAAAAGATATTGAAAAACAAGAACTATATGCACGCCATGCTGACCGGATACGAAAACGTGTCCGAAAAATTAGGCGAGAGCGATGCCTCCGAAAGAGCCGCAGAAGAGATTTGCGAAAGAGACTGAGTGAAGAATAAATTGAAAAAATATTGCTCAAACGCTTGCGAGATTAAAATATCCTCTCTATCTTTGCACTCACGAAAGAAGAACATCTGAGTGCGATTCTAAAATGCGGCTGTGGTGTAATTGGTAGCCACGCTAGACTTAGGATCTAGTGTCGAGAGACGTGGGGGTTCGAGTCCCTTCAGCCGCACGAAAGATGAAAAATGAAAGCCTGTAAGAGCAATGCTTTTACAGGCTTTTCTGTTTGATAGTTCGCCTATCTTCGTTATCTTTGTTTTCTGTAACGACCTATCTTAAAGTAAAAAGAGAGGTTGTGTGTAGTCCAAAAGGACAGAAGAGTCGGAAAGACTGCACTAACATATAGAACTTGAAATCTAAATAATCACACTAATAAAGCGTATGGATAAGTTATCTACGACCTTTGCAGGACTTCAATTATCTTCCCCCATTATAGTCTCCAGCTCAGGACTTACCTCTAAAAGTCATAATCTGCTTCGCTACGAACAGGCAGGAGCAGGTGCTCTGGTACTAAAGTCTCTCTTTGAAGAGCAGATAGATAGCGATATAGAACACTTGTATGGAGGAGCAGACTCTCCGGAAGCCATGGATTATCTTATGGCTTATGTCAGAGATAACGCCCTGGAAAACCATCTGACTCTACTTCGAGAAGCCAAGCAGGTGCTTTCCATTCCGGTCATCGCAAGCATCAACTGCTTCAAAAAAGACTCATGGATATCTTTTGCCAAAGAGATCGAAGCTGCCGGAGCAGATGCCATAGAGCTAAACTACATGAGCATAGATACCTCTTTCTCTTCTCCTTACGGTGCTATGGAGACAGAGTGTATAGAGATGGTAGATGCACTATGCAAGCAGACCAAACTTCCTGTAATCGTAAAACTGCCGAAGTACTTCTCCAACATTGTTCGTCTTGTACACGACCTTAAAAAGGTTGGAGCCGCCGGCGTTGTTCTCTTTAATCGCAGCTATGCGATGGATATAGAGGTCGAAAGTATGAGAGTAAAGTCAGGAAACATCTTCACTCGTCCTGAAGATATAGAAGATCCTCTGCGTTACACGGCATTGGTACACGGCGCCATACCGGACATGGATGTAGCTCTCTCTTCCGGAGCACACGATACTCAAGGTGTCCTTAAAGGTCTTCTTGCCGGTGCTTCTGCGGTACAGATGTGTAGCAGTATCTACAGAGATGGAGAGGGATTGATCACTCATGTACTGGGTGAACTGATACGATGGATGGATAGACACAAATACTATAACATCAAAGAGTTTATGGGACATCTTTCCGCTAAGGATGATGAGTTGTCTGCAATGTATCTTCGTACACAGTTCATGAAGTACTACTCCAACCATAAACCGAACTAATCAGGTTCGGACACCTCATTGATCTTTATGATAGATCCTTTTGAGAATATCATAGGGCAGGAGAAGAGTGTCGCCTATTTGAAGCAAAACATTGCTTCCGGCACTCTTCCTCATGCCCTTCTTTTTTATGACAGGGATGGAGGAGAAGGACTTCCCCTCGCTCTTGCCACCGCAAAGGTTTTGCTCGCACGTGGACGAAGCGAAGAAGAAAAAAGCACAATATACAAGAGAGTAGATACTCTTTCTCATCCTGACCTGTTACCGCTCTATCCTATTGTAAAGAAGGATAAACTTGAAACGTCCGAAGACTATCTCCCTCTCTTTCGAGAGCAACTCTCAAAGGAGCCACGCCTTACCTATAAAGAGTGGGGCGATGCCCTTTCGCTTCAAAATACCCAACTCTCCATATCCGTTAAAGAGGCGGAGTATATCGAAGAGAAACTATCCTATCGTCCTTATGAAGCAGACTATCGGGTAGTCCTCTGTTGGCTTCCTGAGAAGATGAATATTTCGTGCGCCAACAAACTCCTAAAATTACTGGAAGAACCTCCAAAAGGAGTACAGTTTCTTTTTGTTGCAACAGCTCCCGAACTGCTCTTATCTACTATTATCAGCAGAGTGCAACGCATTCCGGTGCATCCCATAATGCCCGAAACAATGTCTCAATGGCTTGTGAAAAATTATGGTATTGCGGAAGAGATCGGAAAGCGTATAGCTCACCTATCTTCCGGCAGTATTGTCTTGGCTAAAATGCTCTTGGAAAGTGGAGAAAAGACAACGGAAGAAGCTCTTAGAGCTTACAAGATACTTACCCTATCCATGCGAGGAAATGCCAAAGAGATGAAGCAGGAAAGTGAAGAACTGCATACGGAAAGTAGAGAATATCTCACGGCTCTCTGCAAAGAGTTGGCAGATGCCGTGCGAGAGGCATTTATATGCGGTTTAACTTCTGCCGAGCAAGATCAGGAGGTTCTTCTATATTCCAGAAAAGATAATATTAGGATAGTACGCCAGCTCTCCTGCGTGATTTCGGGAAGGAATGTGGAACAGATTTCCGATGCCATAGATACGGCACGAAAAGAGCTGATGCAGAATGTCAGCGCAAAGATGGTTTTCTTTGATTTGATGCTACAACTGTTCAAATCTTTCTCTGCAAGAGCATGAAACAGACAGCTTCTTACCAAAAAGATATTCTGGGAGAAAAGTTTGAACAGCTCCAAACAACTCAACCGGAAGACTATGAGGGAAAAGTCGTCTGCACGTTAGTCCGAAGAAAGACAAACGCCTCCTCTCAAAAAGCTGTGTTGTACATCCATGGCTTCAACGACTATTTCTTCCAAACCGAGATGGCAGAGCGATTTTGCTCTAAGGGATACCACTTTTATGCGATAGACCTCCGAAAATATGGTCGCTCCTGGATGCCTCACCAACTATTCAACAATGTCCGCGATCTTAAAGAGTATGATGAGGATATACAGTGGGCATTGGAGCAGATCCGAAGCGAGGGTAATAAAAAAGTGCTACTGTGCGGACACTCCACCGGAGGGCTGCTGGTAACCTATTATGCACTTCGCTATCCGGATAGCGATCTGTATCATGCCCTATTCTGCAACAGTCCGTTTTATGGCTTTCAGATAAGTGCTTTAGTTCAAAAAGTACTACCGGTGGTCAGTAAAATCGGCAACCGATATCCGGAGCTACCATTACCCGTTGTTCCTTTTACCGACTTTTATGGAAAAGCTCTGCACATATCGGAGCATGGAGAGTGGAAATATGATCTCAGACTTAAGCCTCACGTTCCAAGTGATACTAAGCTGGCTTTTGTATCGGCAGTGGAACAGGCACATCGCTATCTGGATGAACATACGGAGATAAAGGTCCCTATGCTGGTGATGTGTTCGGATAAATCTTTCACACCGGTACAATGGGATAGTCGAATAATGACCTCCGATATTATCCTGAATGTAGAACACATTCGGGCTTATACCAAGCGACTAAGCGGAGACATCACTTTCTCCCCCATTGCCAATGCCATACATGACTTGGTATTGTCTCCAAAAGAGGTCAGAGAGGAGGTATACCAAAAGCTCTTCAAATGGTGCGAGCGTGTAATGCCAATATGAAAACCCGGAGCCTTCAAACTCTCTTTACAAGATAGAAAAGGTGTCTCTTCAAACTCTTTCGAGTTCTAAGGGACACCTTTTTCTATATCAACAATCAGTACATCTACCTGTTATTGCACTTCGAAGAAGTAAGTAATATTGGAGTAAAGTCCTTTGGCTCCATCCTTTGCAGCAGACTCTTCCGGGGTATAAGTCTTACGTATCACCTCGTTGAGCAGATATCGTCCTTTCCACAAAGGCAACATCTCAAGCATGCCTTCATTAAGTCTATAATAGTTTTTCCTCCAACCATTGTCTGCCAAGATATTCAGAGCAATTCTTTTGGGTACTTCATTGTTCTTGAAAACAGGGAACTTGAAGACTTGAGAGCCATTCTGTTCAGAACGTGTAGGAGGAAGAAGAGAAAGTCCATTCTCGAAAGGACTCTTTTCCATAGGGGATGCTTTAGGATTTCCCACCTTTATCCAGAAAACAGAGAGGTAGTGCAGCTCCGATCCTTGCCACTTTGTAGGAGAGAAGCAGTCGTAGTGTACTCTGTACCAACCCTCTTCAGTAGGAGTAAAAGATGCGGAATAGCAGATTTCTTCCGCCTCTGCCTTCAGATCTATAACAGCTCCGGAAGGAGTGGTAACTTTAAACTCTCCGCTCCACAGTCCCTTCAACCAATCCTTTATCGGGGTTTTATCACTCATGGAAAACTCTCCGAAGAAAAGCTCCACCTTGTGCGCTTCTCCGACAACACCTGTCGTTTTGGACTCCAACCACATGGTGTGTGCACTCGCTACCGGAGCAATCATAAATAGAAGAAGGGGAAGAAAAATCCTGCTTAAATGTTTGTTCATAATGTTGTCTGTTGTTTGTTCTTATGTTTTTGGTAATATTTCCGTTTTATTTGTGCAAATATCATCAATAGTAAAGAGTATCCCAATACCAATCTATGGGTAATTTTTCCGCTGTTTCCACTGAAACATTACCATTCTTCAAGAAAGAAGAAAAAGGCTTTTGAGTAGCAGATCTTTGACATCCCTTTCTTTTGTAGGGGTGCTATATTTTTCGTATCTTGCGAGACATTTTTGAGATCCCATTTACCCCATAAAGAGCGGATCTTATACTTGTAAAATGGAATAAATCACATATAACCTAATACATAATATGGATGCCAAAATTTTTACGTTAGAGGCTTCTCTGCCTCAATATCCGACTTTTGAAGAAGGCATTCGTCGAGCTCCGGACCGTGGTTACCGCCTGACTCCTGCTCAGACGAGAGTGGCACTTCAAAATGCTTTAAGATATATTCCCGTAGAACTTCATGAAAAACTTGCTCCGGAATTTCTGGAAGAGTTGAAGACCAGAGGTAAAATTTATGGATATCGTTTCCGTCCACAGGGAGATCTGAAAGCAAAATCTGTAGATGAGTATAAAGGAAAATGCTTGGAAGGGAAGGCTTTCCAAGTGATGATAGATAATAATCTCTGTTTTGATGTTGCGCTGTATCCATACGAACTTGTTACCTACGGAGAGACAGGACAAGTCTGCCAAAACTGGATGCAGTACCGCCTCATCATGAAATATCTTGAGGAACTCACCCAAGACCAAACACTGGTCATCGAGAGTGGGCATCCTCTTGGATTGTTTGCATCCAAGCCGGATGCTCCGCGTGTAATCATTACCAACTCGATGATGATCGGATTGTTCGATAACATCAAAGATTGGGAAATTGCAGCACAAATGGGTGTGGCAAACTACGGACAGATGACAGCCGGAGGATGGATGTATATAGGTCCTCAAGGTATTGTGCATGGTACTTTCAACACACTTTTGAATGCAGGTCGCCAACGTCTCAACATCCCGACAGGAGGCAATCTTGCAGGAAAACTCTTTATATCTTCCGGATTGGGAGGCATGAGTGGAGCTCAACCGAAAGCTGCTGACATTGCAGGAGCAGTATCCATCACGGCAGAAGTGGACTATTCACGTATCATTACACGCCACTCTCAAGGATGGGTTAAATATATTGCTCACTCCATACAAGAAGCATTTGAGATCGCACGAAAAGGTATCGAAAGCAAAGAGCCGATCTCTATTGCATTTCATGGAAATATCGTAGATCTGTTGGAGTATGCTCTTAAAGAGAACATACATATAGATCTGCTCTCCGACCAAACCAGCTGTCATGCCGTGTATGAAGGAGGATATTGCCCGGTGGAACTCTCTTTTGAAGAGCGCACAAAACTTCTAAAAGAAGATCGGGATGCCTTTGCCGCTGCGGTGGATAGAAGCCTAAGACGCCACTATGAAGTGATCAAAGGATTGGTGGCAAAGGGCACATACTTCTTCGACTATGGTAATGCGTTCATGAAAGCAATCTACGACAGCGGAGTGCAAGAGATCTCCAAAAACGGCATTGACGATAAAGACGGCTTTATATGGCCAAGCTATGTTGAAGATATAATGGGTCCGGAGCTGTTCGACTATGGTTATGGCCCGTTCCGTTGGGTATGTCTGTCCGGAAAAGAAGAAGATCTTCGTGCAACAGACCACGCTGCCATGGAGTGTATAAATCCGGATCGCAGAGAGCAAGACCGAGACAACTATATTTGGATACGAGATGCAGAAAAGAATGCTCTTGTAGTTGGGACAAAGGCTCGTATCCTCTATCAGGATGCGGTAGGCAGACAGCAGATAGCTTTACGCTTCAATCAGATGGTGCGTGAAGGCAAAGTCGGTCCTATCATGTTGGGACGAGATCACCACGATACTGCCGGAACAGACTCTCCTTTCCGTGAGACATCGAACATCAAAGATGGTTCAAACGTGATGGCAGACATGGCAGTACAGTGCTTTGCAGGCAATGCCGCTCGTGGTATGAGCCTTATCGCTCTTCACAATGGTGGTGGCGTTGGTATCGGTAAAAGTATCAACGGCGGATTTGGTATGGTCTTGGACGGCTCCGAACGTGTCGATACCATTCTCCGCACAGCAATGTTGTGGGACGTTATGGGTGGTGTAGCCAGACGTTCATGGGCTCGCAATGAGAATGCCATGAGTACCTCCGAAGAGTTCAACCGCACACATGCCGGAGAGGGATACCATATCACCATTCCTTATCTTGTTGATGATACTCTCCTCGACAATCTTCTGAAATAAAACCTATAAAACTAAATACAAACAATTTTCACATTCAACCACAATTTAAGATGGCAACTGTAAAAAGACTTATGGAGTGCGTGCCTAACTTCAGTGAAGGTCGCAACAAAGAGATTATAGAAAAGATTGTTCAACCATTCCGTGCTACGGATGGTGTCAGACTTCTTGATTATAGCAGCGATGAGGATCACAATCGCACGGTAGTTACCGTTGTTGGAGATCCCGAACCTCTAAAAGCTGCTGTTTTGGAAGCAATTGGGATAGCTCAACAACATATAGACCTTACAAAACATGAAGGACAACACCCTCGTATGGGTGCTGTGGATGTTGTGCCGTTCATTCCTATCAAAAATGTCACCGTGGACGATGCCATAGCTCTATCCAAAGAGGTAGGAGCGGAAATAGCAAGCCGCTACAACATCCCTGTATTCCTTTATGAAAAGTCTGCCTCTGCACCTCATAGAGAAAACCTTGCAGCTATCCGTAAGGGTGAGTTTGAAGGAATGGCAGAAAAGATCAAACAAGAAGAGTGGAAGCCTGACTTTGGTCCGGCAGAACGTCACCCAACCAGCGGAACAGTAGCCGTAGGTGCACGTATGCCTCTTGTTGCGTACAATGTAAACCTCAACACTTCCGATCTTGAGATTGCATCTGCCATCGCAAAGAAGGTTCGCTTCATCGGCGGGGGGCTTCGTTTCTGTAAGGCAATGGGTGTAGAGCTCACAGAAAGAGGCATCACTCAAGTCTCCATGAACCTCACCGACTACACAAAGACTGCCGTTTACCGTGCACACGAAATGGTACGCATGGAAGCTCGCAGATATGGTGTGGAGATCGTAGGTGCTGAGATTGTAGGTCTTGTACCTATGGCTGCTCTTATAGATGTGGCAGAGTACTATCTTGGTCTTGAACAGTTCTCTATCGACCAGGTATTGGAAAACAAAATAATGGAATAAACGATGAAACCCATCGGCAATATTTTTATCAAGAACATTGCTCAGATTGTAACCTGCGAGGGAAACAAGGCAAAGCGAGGAGCGCAAGAGATGAATGCCATCGGTGTCATCGAAGGTCCTGCTGCCATCATAGCTCGCGACGGCATCGTAACATACGTTGGCAGCATGGCGGGTGTCTCCGAAGAGGAGACCCGTGGCTGTCATGAAGTAGATGCTTCGGGGTGTTGCATCCTTCCCGGATTTGTCGATAGCCATACCCATCTTGTCTTTGGTGGGTATAGAGAAGACGAGTTTCAGTGGAGACTTGCAGGAGACAGCTATATGAGTATCATGGAGCGCGGTGGTGGTATTGCCAGCACTATGCGAGCCACTCGCAATGCGACCCTTGAAGAGCTTACCGCTTCCGGAAGATCGCATCTCGATGCCATGCTCAGACAAGGTGTTACCACAGTGGAAGCCAAGAGCGGCTACGGTATGGACCTGGAGACAGAGATCCGTCAGCTTGAAGCCGTGGCAGAGTTAGAGCGTACACATCCTATATCTCTCTACTCCACATTCATGGGGGCACACGATACTCCTCCCGAATACAAGGGGAAAGAGATGGAGTTTATCCACTTCCTGCTTGACAAGGTCATGCCTGTGGTAAAAGAACGCAACCTTGCAGAGTGTTGCGACATCTTCACAGAAAAAGGAGTATTCGATCACGAACAGACGCGTGTACTGCTCAATGGAGCCAAGAAGATGGGCTTTGCGGTAAAGATGCACGCCGATGAGATTGTACCTTTTGGAGGAGCGGAAGTTGCTGCAGAGCTGGGATGCTTGTCGGCAGACCACCTGCTTCAAATCTCGGATAAAGGTATTGCCGCAATGGCAGACAGCAACACCGTAGCCACCGTACTGCCTTGTACGGCATTCTCCTTGAAAGCAGAGTATGCACCAGCCCGCAAGATGATAGATGCCGGCTGTGCTGTGGCAATGGCTTCAGACCTCAATCCGGGCAGCTGTTTCTCCTCTTCCGTTCCTCTTATGATCGCTCTTGCCACCATATACATGAATATGACAGTAGAGGAAGCCATTACCGCTCTTACCATCAATGGTGCTGCGGCAATAGGTCGTGCCGATCAAGTGGGCAGTATTCAGGTAGGCAAGCAAGCCGACATGGCTATTATCCGCTTCCCCTCATACAAGTTCCTCTCCTACCACTTCGGTATGAATCTGGTACGAGACACCATCAAGAGTGGTGTTCGTTACCCTGTAATCTGATTTCTATACAAAACTCAAACTAATTTATTCCCCTAAGACAATGCTTAAAGACTTAAACATACAAGAATTTATACTTGAAACCGCAGGTTCGGAACCTGTACCCGGAGGTGGCAGTATCTCTGCTCTGAATGGTGCCATAGCAGGTGCACTCGCTCAGATGGTTGCCAATCTCACCATTGGCAAGAAGCGTTATGTGGATGTAGAAGAGGAGATGAAAGAGTTGGCTGTCAAGGCTGAAGCTCTTCGCCAAGAACTCATCGCAGACATCGACAGAGACAGCGATGCTTACCGCTTGGTATTTGAAGCATTCAAGCTTCCCAAGGAAACAGACGAAGAGAAAGCCTATCGTACCGAACAGATACAGGAGCGTACCAAACTTGCAGCCAATATCCCGATGGCGGTGGCAAGACGTGCATACGAACTGCTAACCCTTGCCGAGACTGTTGTGGCAAAGGGTAACAACAACGCCATTACCGATGGTTGTGTGGCAATGATGTGTGCTCGCACCGCAGTCTTGGGCGCACTCCTCAATGTTCGTATCAACCTCACCTCTATCACCGATCAGGAGTTTGTGCGTACTTTGGCAGAAGAAGCAGATCGCTTGGAAGCCGATGCCATCGCAAGAGAGAAGGTCATCTTCGAGAAAACAAAGGTATCTCTACAATAATAGAGATACAGACAACCCCATTTGTTATGGAAAGAAAGATTATTGTAGGCGGTACAGACCTTACCATCGAGCAGTTGGAGGAGTTCATCCTCTACCCTCATATCGTGGAGTTGGTACCGGAAGCCATTCAGAAGATAGAGCATTGTCGGGAGTATCTCGACCGAAAGGTTGCCACTTCAGACCGTCCGTTGTATGGTATCACTACCGGATTTGGCTCTCTTTGTAACAGAAGCATCTCTTCCGAAGACCTTACCACGCTGCAAGAAAACCTCATCAAGAGCCACGCCTGCAGTACAGGGAAAGAGGTCAAAAAAGAGATCGTCCGCCTGATGATGCTTCTTAAAGCACACGCACTATCCTTCGGGCATAGTGGCGTGCAGCTTTGTACGGTAGAGTGGATCGTGGAGATGCTCAACAAAGACATCACTCCGGTGGTGTTCGACAGAGGTTCTCTCGGAGCATCAGGCGACCTCGCTCCTCTTGCCAACCTCTTCTTGCCGATGATCGGATACGGAGAAGTGTTCTACAAAGGCGCAAGAGTACCGGCGAAAGAAGCACTGGCAGAGGCAGGTATCGCCCTTGTTACGCTCAAAAGTAAGGAAGGACTCGCCCTGCTCAATGGTACGCAGTTCATGTCTTCCCATGGAGTCTATGCCCTCATACAGGCAAAAAAGATTCTCACCATGGCTACCGGTATAGCGGCTCTATCTCTTGAAGGATTCAACGGACTGGATGCTCCTTTCACGGAAGAGCTGCACACCATCCGCAACCATAAGGGACAAGTGGAGATCGCACGCCACATGAGAAAGATTCTCGAAGGCAGCACTCACATCCGTGAGCCGAAACCATACGTGCAAGATCCGTACTCTTTCCGCTGTATTCCTCAAGTACACGGAGCATCATACGATGCCATCGCACACGTTCGCCGTGTTGTGGAAGAGGAGATCAATGGCGTAACGGACAACCCGACCATATTCCCCGATCAGGATATGATCCTTTCGGGAGGCAACTTCCATGGTCAGCCGTTGGCTATCGTATACGACTTCCTTGCTCTTGCACTTGCCGAGCTGGGAAATATCTCCGAACGCCGTGTGGCTCAACTCATCTTCGGTCTGCGCGATCTGCCCGAATTTCTTGTGGCAAAGCCGGGACTCAACTCCGGTTTCATGATTCCGCAATACGCCGCAGCCTCTATGGTGAGTCAGAACAAGATGTACTGCTTCAACGCTGCATCCGACTCCATCGTCAGCTCGAACAATCAAGAAGATCACGTCTCCATGGGTGCCAATGCAGCCACAAAGCTTCTACCGCTCATAGACAACCTCTATCGCATCTTCGGTATAGAGCTTATGAATGCAGCACAAGCCTTTGAGTTCCGCCGTCCGGCTACTACCTCCCCTGTTCTCGAAGCTCTTCTCAAAGAGTTCCGTACCGTAGTACCGAGAGTGGAGGACGACGTTGTGATGTACCAACAGATAGAAGATGCTTATCGCTTCGTTCAGACCTATCCTTTCATCGCAATGTAATTTCACATTCAGATATACCGACTTTCATACTTCAGCGTCCGCATCTTTCAAGATTGCGGACGCTGTTTTTATTATCCGTTTTGCTATCAGAAACTTATCTATTAAAATAGTCTTAACTTCTCTTATTATTTACTACCTTTAGCTCTACATTTTATTACAACGTTATCTTCCCCTTTATATCTCAATATGGATAGAACACACAAACCGAACTCAATCCTTAAACTTGAAAAAAAGTATAGCATCACGCTTGAAAATATGACCGGTCTTGAAGTAAATTATAAGCATAAAAAATACTTTCAGCTGGACACAAATGGAGAGGTTGTAAGGTTATCTTTAATTCGTTCAAATATAGAAGAGTTTGAAAATATAGATTTATTTCCTTTTCTAGAAGACTTGAATCTTTCCTTAAACAATCTTAAAAAGATTGATAAGATAAAAAATCTCTCAAGATTAAAAAATTTAGATCTATCAAATAATCAGCTGTATGAATTTGAGAGTTTCATAAAACTCACAAACTTAAAACGTCTAAATCTGTCAAATAATCAAATATATGAGATTAAAAATTCTAATGGACTTAACAATCTGGAATTACTAAATCTATCAAACAATCAAATCGGTAAGATTCGAGACTTTAAAGAATTAGAAAATTTAGAAATTCTCTACCTCTCAAATAACCGATTAAACAATATTGATAATATTGACGGACTGACAAAATTGCGTTCTCTAGTTCTTTCTCACAATCAAATAGGTAAAATATCTAGACTCAATGAATTGACAAAATTAGAGAACCTAGATCTTTCTTATAATCAAATAGCTAGAATAGAAGGTTTTGATGGACTTATTGAATTAACAATTTTAGATCTTTCCCATAATCAGATAACTAAAATAGAAGGGCTCAATCAATAAAAAAAACTATATACTCTATACCTATCTAACAACCAACTAACTTCAATAGAGAATCTTGAAGACTCTGTAAGCTTAAAATATCTTCACCTCTCTCATAATCAAATAGATAAAATATCTGGACTTAATAGATTGACAAAATTGGAGAGCCTAGATCTTTCTTATAATCAGATTGCTAGAATAGAAGGACTTAATAATCTTCCAAAACTTAATCACATTTCTCTGTCTAACAATCAAATATTTGCAATAAGTGGCCTAAGCAATCTTGTAAGTTTAAATAGTTTATATCTTTCCCAAAATAATATAAATAAAATAGAGGGTCTTAATGAGCTTAAAAAGTTGAAAGACCTTTTTCTAGAAAACAATAATTTGAGCAAAATAGAAGGTCTTAATGAGCTTACAAACTTGAGTAGACTATCTATCTCCAATAATGATTTGAATAAAATTGAAAATCTTGGCAGCCTTAAAAATTTACATGAGTTATCTCTCTCTAATAACCAATTAAGCAAGATAGAAGGTCTTGATGAACTCATCTATATAGATTGTCTATATCTATCAAACAATAAGTTAGAAGAGATTAAAGACCTTAAAAACCTTAACCACTTAAAGTCATTATATCTTTCAAATAATAACATAAAAAACATTATAGAGCTTTTACCTGGCACATTACAACGAATATCAATGCTGCAAATCAATGGGAATCCATTTCTATACGAAGAAGGAATTATTTTAGCTCCATTTACAAATCATAAAAACGATATCCTAAATCTACTTTCTGAGAAAAAAGAAAAAAAAGAGGAATTTGAGTATCCTTACAAAGTAATGTTACTCGGGAATCATGAAGCGGGAAAGAGTACTTTTTTGAGATATTATGATAAGAAATATACATTGAATGGAAGTACTCACATTTTACAGATATTTAAGTCCCAAAAAGAAAGCTTCCCAAAGATAAATTTTTATGACTTTGGAGGGCAAGATTATTACCATGGTATCTATCAAGTATTCTTTTCCAATAATGCTCTAAATATGCTTTTTTGGTGTGATAAGACAGATCGAAACAAAAAAGGAAAAGACAGAGAAGGTATCAATATTTTGAACTTTAACAGAGCCTATTGGCTTTCTCAAATCCAATATGCTTCTCAGAGAAAGGAACTATATCAGTCCAAAGAAGAAGAGGAAGAAGATACTTTTGTGATACAGACTCATGCAGATAATTCCAAACAAAAAACAATAGAGAAAACAGCACCTCAAGTAATAGAGCAGTTTTTTATCTCGTTACCCGATACTAAAGAGTCCGAAAAAGAAGAAAAAAGAAAAAGAAAAGAAAGAAGAAAAGGATACAATAATGCTCTTCGCTACTTGGTGTTTAGACTAAAAAGTGAAATAGAGAAAAAGGATACACAGAAACAGTATCCTGAAAGTCAAATAAAGTTGTATAAGAAAATACAATCTCTTCAAAAAGAAACAGGATATAATTGTAGAGAAATAAGAGAGCTATTTCCTAGTTATAAAGAGAGTAAAGAGAGTCTCTTAAAAGCAAAACTTTACCAACTCTATAGAAAAGGAGAAATCCTATATTATAGAGGGGATAAAGAGCTTGAAAATGTGGTGTGGCTAAATCCGGTAAAAACAGTAGAGCATATCCACTCTATTCTTAGCAAGGATAGTATGAAGCAGATGAAAGGGAGAGTTCCCAAAGCAAATATGAAAGAAGTTTTCGAGAAAGATCCTCTTTTGCTTCGCCTGCTCGAGATTGAAAAAGTGATTTTTCACGATCAAAAGAAAGGAGTATATATTATCCCCGGTTATCTTCCTCTTGCAGAAGAGGAAGAAGCATACAGCTGGCTTACCATTGGGTTCCTTGCTCCGAACTTTACACTTAAGTTTGAAAGTTTTATTCCATTTGGACTTATCAATCAGCTGATCTGCTACTATGGAAGTGGAGAAAATGAGCTAAAAAGATACTGGAGAGACCAACTCATCTTTACTCTAAGAGGGGAATATATGGTTTGGATTGCTTTAGACTTTGAAAAACTTAAGATAGAGGTTTACATCAACCCTCTTCCTAAAGGGAAACAGACAAAAGTTGTTGAAATAGAAGAGGAGATTTTCTTGGATCTCTTCTGCTTCTATTGGGATAAAAGACCTTTACAAAAAGGTATAGAGTCTGAGACCCCAAAATTTTCTCAAAGAGAACGAGAATCTGAAAACAAGACACAAAGAGAATTAGAGATTAGAAATAGAATAAAGCAGGAACTGAAATTAGAGCGTCAGAAAAATCCTATCCCCGATCTTTATATCTCTTGTTATGATCCCAAACTCAAGCCGGAAGGACAACTTTATGTTAAGCTTCAAAAGTTGGATGATCCGGAACAAACCAAGAGCACGATAACTGCATATCCTCTTACACAAGAAGGAGAAATAAATCGGGAAAAGGAGCTAAGAGTATCTACTAAAAGGTATAAACACTTCTCTATAAACCCGGATCTTAGGAGCATCAAACGGATATTTATATCTTACTCTAAAAGTGATATTGATGACCTAAATGAGCTAAATAAGTTTTTGACCGATATGATAAGAGAGGAAAAAATAGAGGTGTACTATGACAAAACTACTACTCCGGGAGATCTTATACATGAAGTGATCAAAGAAAAAATCATAGAAGCAGACTATGTGATAGCCCTTGTGAGCCAGAATTATATCTCAACAGATTATATTAGAGATGTAGAACTTCCTCTTATAAAAGAACATAATAAGCCCCTTATCCCTATCATCATAAAGCCCTGCACATGGACAATGAATGATATATCCAAGCATTATGCTGTACTCAAAGGGGCTGAAATAAGCTTTCCGGATTGGAATAAAGGCAGTAATCCTGATAACTACAATGCTTGCAGAAGTGAGAATTGGAGAAAAGCGGTAGAAGAACTAAACGAAAAGATATTCACCAACAAATACAACTAAAATGGGACGAGAAGAATACAAGAGACAACACTTGGAATTTATTCAAGGAGCAATCAACAGAATGGCAAGCAACTCTTTTCAGATAAAGGGTTTTACCGTTGCGGTAGTAGCCATCTTAGGATCTTTATATACAGCCAACAGGGAGTATTTCTGCATCCTTTCTGCCTTGCTTGCCACCATATTGTTTGCCCTGATAGATGCCTATTATCTACAATTGGAGAGAAAATACAGACAACTATACGATGAAAGCGTAGAGATGATGGATAACGACTCCCTCTCCTTAAAGGAGATCTACAACATGGATGTAAGCGAAATAAAAAAGTCTTACTGCAAAGCTCTGTTTTCCAGAAGCCTTTGCGTGCCTTATCTTCCGATATTGCTCCTTATTCTCATAGGTTGCTTGGCAAGCTGTCATTGTCTGTAAGGAGAGAGCACAAACAGCCATCCGCTTTTTGCCGCTCTCTTTGGTGAAAAAGAGGAGAGCGGATAGCGCAAAATAGAGGGGTTTATCTTGCCGAAACAGAGGGGTAAGATAAGCCTCTTTTGCCGTGAACTTTTATATAAAAATGGAAGTCCAAAAATCGGTAGAAATGAGGTCGGATTTGAAGCGAAATTGGGAAGAGAGTTTGGAGGAAAGCCGGTAAGAGATTTATAATAAGAGAGATACAAAAGAACGCGAATTTGGGAAAAATTTTTTCTCAGTCCGTTTCATGGGGCTTTTTCGCGTTAATAGGTGTGAATTTCAACACCTCTATCTATAAACAAATCCTAATGCAATTTTGCACCCCAAAACAGCTAAAAAGGGGTCGAAAAGTTTAAGATGCTATCTATCAACACTATAAGCAAAATTTCTAAACACGTTAATCGAATCCGGTAAACGTATTAAATGAAATCGGTAAACGTGTTCATTGAAAAATTAAACACGTTAAGCCGAAAGAANTAATCGAATCCGGTAAACGTATTAAATGAAATCGGTAAACGTGTTCATTGAAAAATTAAACACGTTAAGCCGAAAGAATATGCTCGTTTACCGTTTTGGGTGAACCTGTATCAAAAATCGTGTTAATAAAACCGTCCGAATTTAACAGTTCGGTCGTGCTCTGAAAATGACCCCTCCGATCAAAATAGAGAGACCGAAAAAAGTGAGCATTTTTCGGTATGGAATATATAAAAACAGCCCTCCGGAGAGGGCTGTTTGGGGTGTAAAATTTCAGGGTTTATTGTTGCTCTTCCGAAGCAGAATTTCAAGAAGAGATTTTTGCATAGCTTCTCATCCACGGCGCTGCTTTTGAGCTTCGGACTTGCCCCCGTACCTGAGATGTCTTTCTCGTTCGTGCTCTCTGCATTTTATCTCTGAATCTCTCTTCAAAATCTCTTCTAACAAGATAGCTTTGCCCAAAAAGATCCCTTTTTCAAAGGTTGCAAGAAGATTTCAGACGCCGGATGACGGAAGCCATAAACAGCAGAGGCGACACCCGAAGATAGGGATGCCGCCTCTGCTGTCTGTATGTAAGGCTCTGTGAGATTAGAGACCTTTGGCTCTTAGAAGAGCTTTAGAGTCCGGAGCTTCGAGTCCGGTAAGCTCTGTGAACTGCTTTTCCAAATCTTTGGTATTGCCAATAGAGACGATCAAGTCTCTGTACTTTTGTCCCAATTCTCTGCTAAGACCACCGTTTGCCGAGAAGAGGTCTCCGGTATTCACTGCCAACACTTCCGACCAGAGGTAAGAGTAGTATCCTGCTGCATATCCGCCGCCAAAGACATGACGGAAGTAGAGTGAGTGATAGCGTGGAGGCACTTGCTTGTTGTAGAGCTTAAGATTTGACAAGATCTCATCTTCTTTCTCCTTGATAGAGGTTATCTTTTCGGCACTTTCCGATGAAAGGATATGCCATCCCATGTCTACCAACACGGCACTCATGTTCTCTCCGAGAGAGTATGCGGAGTGGAAGTTTTCGGATTCTCTCACTTTCTTCTTAAGTTCGGCAGGCATCGGCTCACCGGTAGCGTAGTGTTTCGCAAAGTTGTCGAAGACAGCGTCCACGGTGATGAAGTATTCGTTGAACTGAGAAGGGTATTCCACGAAGTCTCTGCTCACGGCTGTTCCGGAAAGGGTATTGTATTTACAGTTAGAGAGCATACCGTGTATGGCGTGTCCGAACTCGTGGAACATGGTTTCTACATCGTCTATGGAGAGAAGAGCAGGCTGTCCTTCGGCTGGTTTTGCATAGTTGCAAACATTGTAGATGATAGGCAGCTGACCGAAGTATGAACTCTGTTTTGCGAAAGCGTCCATCCATGCACCGCCTCTCTTAGAGTCTCTGCGGAAGAAGTCTGTATAGAATATCGCAAGGAGAGTACCGTCTGCATCCTTCACGTTGTACACCTTTACATCGGGATGATAAACCGGAAGGTCGTTGCGCTCTTCAAATGTAATGCCGAAGATTGCGTTTGCAGCGTAGAAAACACCATTGTTCAACACGTTGTTAAGCTCGAAATACTGCATCACTTCAGCCTCATCGAAGGCAAACTTTTCTCTCTTCATCTTGGCAGAGAAGTAGAATCTGTCGTAGGGTTCAAGAGAGAAGTCGGCACCCTCGGTCTTACGAGCGTAGGCTTCGATCTCGGCGGTCTCTGCGTTGATCTTAGGGATGTAAGGAATGATAAGGTCTTGGAAGAATGTGTAGACGTTTTGAGGCTCTTTTGCCATAGCGTCCTGCAATCTCCAGTCTGCAAATGTTCTGAAGCCTAAAAGCTCTGCTTTCTTGGCACGAAGACGGATGATCTCAAGGGCGATAGGCTCTGTGTTGAAGCCGCTATCGGGAGATGTTCTGGAGACAGAGGCTTCAAACAGTTTTCTGCGCACCTCTCTGTTGTCCAACGAAGCGAGAAGAGGTTGTTGTGTAGTATTGGAAACCACGAGGAAATATTTCTCTTTTCCTCCTGCTGCTTGTGCATCCGCTTCGGCTTGCTTGAGTTGGGCATCGGAAAGACCCGACAGCTCTTCTGCTGTGGCAACCCATACACCTGCGGCGTTGGTACCTTTCGTTACTTTCGACTCGAACTCTTGTTGGAGCGATGCAAGGCGGGTGTTGATCTTTTCCAACTCTGCCTTCTTGTCTGCTTCAAGGGCTGCACCTTCGCGCACGAAGCCGTCGTAGATCTCTTTCAGGAGCTTCTTGTCTTCTCCCTCCAAAGTTTCGTAAGAGTTTTCATACACGACACGGATGCGCTCGAAAAGCTTGTCGTTGAGGCTGATAAAGTTTTGATGCTCTGCAAGAAGAGGAGTTACCTCCTGCTCTATTGCCAAAATGCTGTCCGAGCTGTTGGCGTTGGCAAGAGCGAAGAAGACGTTGGATGTGCGGCGCAGTACCGCTCCGGAACGCTCGTATGCAAGGATGGTGTTCTCGAAAGAGGGAGCTTCGCTGCTGTTGACGATGCTTTCGATCTCCTCTCTCTGCTGTTCCATACCTGCCTTGAATGCAGGCATATAGTGGCGGTTGTAGATTTTGTCAAACTCCGGAGCACCCTGTTCCAATGTGCTTCCGGCTACAAGAGGATTATCTTTCACGGATTCCGATTGTTTCTTTTCGCAGGCAGTGGCAAGAACCACCAGTGCTGCAAGGCTGAGTAATAATTTTTTCATACTGAAAGTTGAGTTTGTATTATCCGTCCGAAGATAGCTATTTTTTTGGGTGTAAAGAAATATAACTTTACGGAAAGAAGATGAAAAACAAAAGAGCCGAAGCAAAATGCTCCGGCTCTTCCCATCAACCTACGAATGCTCTATTCTAACGCTTTAGGGTTTACATCATTGCCATGAGAAAGATTTTCTATGCGATTGTCAGAAAGAGCCGTCGGGCTGTTATCTTGGACGACCTCCGCCGTAGCCGTAGCCACCATAGCCGCCGTATCGTCTGCCTGTTCTCTGAGTATCGGCATTGGAAGAGCTGCCTCCGCCAAAGAAATTGAAGTTATACTTGAATGTAACCATCGCATAGGTGGTTACCGTTGCCACATAGCTGTCTGTGATATTCCTCGCAGTCTGGGTGAACGAATATGCGGTGCGCTGTCCGAGTATATCGAACCAAGACAACTCGACCGTTGCGGCATTGTTCTTCAAGAAACTTTTTGAAAGTCTCGCATTGAGAAGATGGTAGTTGCCGTTGAGAGCTTCGTTGAACCCTGTCCGGTTGGTAAAGTTATAGTCGGCAGTCAGCATCATGTTCCATGGCAGAGAGAGGCTCACATCGCCATGAAGCTGCACGATTCTTGTGTCTCTATCGAGCTGCGAAGAGATATTGTTTCGGGTCGTATTCCAGTTGGCACGGCTGCCGAGCGATATGGATAGAGGCTCTTTATTCCATCGGAAAGAGAGCGATGCGCTTGGACGCTGCGAAGTGGTCTCGCCGAGCACTCCGTTGATATAGCCCTGATTGGAAGAAGCACCATACCCGGCACCCAAATCCAATGTAAGAGGCATCTTCCCTATCCCTTGAGAATATCTGAGGTTGGCATTGAGACCGTAGTCTCCATCCGCATTGACGTAAGTGGACTCCCGCGCTCCCGTCGCAGGATCAATGGTGCTCTTGCTCACGATGCTGCGTTGGTTATAATTTCCGAAAGTATGAAAGTTGACAAACGACCTCGTTTTGTTGTTGCTGAAAGAGAATCCGCCATACAGGTCATGCGAAAAGCTCGGCAGAAGATCCGGATTACCGATCACTTTGTTGAGAGGATCGCGAAGGTCGGCAATAGGCATCAGCTGGTTCATGGAGGGCTGATAGGTGTTTCCCCGATACTCGAAGAAGAGACGGTTGCTGCGCTCCTTGCTGTACTCCACTCTTAGCGTCGGAGAGTAGTCCCAGACAAATCGTGTTCGAGAATCCGATGTCCCGTTTCCGAGACCGTATCTGCTCTCCGTGCTTGTCGGTATCCAGGAGAAGCCGAGCTGTGTATTGAGGCCTTTTCCGGTATTGTACCGAAGATTAAAGCCAAAGTTGTTAGAGATCATGCTGTACTCGGTATTCTTCGAGTAAAGAGGGTCTTGTACCGTGTATCCTCCCTGCGCATCTTTGTTGTACGCCTGTCTGTCGCTGCCGGAGAAAGATAGTGAGGGATTGTATTCCAGCTGGAGATAAAATCTTTTCGCAAGAGGTTCGACCCAAGATGTACGAAAGCGCGCACTGACACCGCTATTGGCTTGGATGATGTTCTGATCGAGATTGATCTCGTTTCCAGCCTGGTTATAAAAGAGGGTCTTTGATATGACATTGCTGTTCTCGGAGCCGTTGCTGTAGTTCAGCATACCTCCCACGAGAATATTCCGTCCGTTGTTGTTGAGTCTTCTTGCCGCATGGAAGCCTATATTCGCACGCAGGTTGTCCGACTCCGATACCTCCGTCCGCTCTCCATCGTTGATCTTCGTGCCATCCGGGAGGAACGTGTTGTGCTTCTGCGAGAAGTCGCGCATGTTGGAGGAGTACCTCACAGCCGGACGCACGTAGATGGTCGTGAGAGTATCCGGATGCCATTCCATGCGAGTGTTGGCACGGAAAGTGCGATCGCCGGAGAGATTGTCGAAGTGCTGATTGTTCTGCTGGGATTTGTTGTTTCCGCCCAAAAGTTCGGTGTTGAGGTTGTAGCCGGTTCTGCGATTTCGGTTATCGTCATAAGAGATGTCGGTAACAAAGCTCAGCTTTTTGCTGATGTTCTGATCCAGATTAAGTCCGAAAGAGTGTTCCGTAGGCATTCCGTTCATGTTGCCACCCTTGGGCAGATTGTTGGAGTTACCGAGAAATGTTAACCTTGTCTTATCCATAAAGGCGTTGATCATCGCATTTGCCTCATATCTGTTCTCCGTGCCGTATCCGCCGGAGAGGTTTCCCATCAATCCTTTCTTTCTCTCTTTTTTGACGACAAGGTTGATGATCTTCTTGTTCTCCCCGTCGCTCATTCCGGTCAGACGGCTCTCGTCGCTCTTTTTGTCCACCACTTGGAGCTTGTCTATCATATCCGAAAGCAGATTTTTGGTTCCCATCGTGATGTTGTCGGTAAAGAAATCCCTGCCGTCCAGCTGGAGACCCTCGATGCTCTCGCCGTTGTACTTGATGGCTCCGTCGTCCGAGACCTCCATGCCCGGGAGCTTCTTGATCAGCTCCTCGACGCTGGCACCGTCGCGCACCTTAAAGGAAGAAGCGTTGAACTCGGTCGTATCTTTCTTCACCGTAACCGGTGCGAGATACTTCGTTACCACCACATCGGTGAGGTTCTGCGTCTCTTCCACGATAAATATCTTCCCGAAGTCCAGCTTGTACCTGTCCCCCGCAACCGTGATGATGCTGTCTTTCGTCTGAAAACCCATATAGGTAACCCGGAAGACATACTTCCCTTCCGAGACATCGCCTATCGTTATGTTCCCTTGCGTGTTTGCGGCATTGCCCTTATAGAAAGAGCTGTCTTTGGCATGCAGCAGACGCGCCGAAGCTCCCGAAGCCAAGCGTCCGCTCTCCTTCTCTACGATGGTTGCCTGAATGGTGTACTGCTTCTTGCCCTGGGCATGAAGCGTGCCGGGCACAGCCGCCCAACCTGAAAATAAAGTGATAAATAGAGCAAGGAGACAGATCCGTCGACCCTTGCTTTCCTGTTTTGAAGACATAATCGTGTATGTTTTTTACTGTTTTTCCTCTATTGGATGCCTATTCCCCGATGCAGGTTTAACGGCGGTAACGATTTTTCTCTCCAAACATCCCCAAAAAAGGTCGCTCGGAAATACCGGGGAGAACCTCATAAAAATCACTCCTCAAGCAACCCTCCTAAACTTTCGTGCGCATGGAAGAAAATTTTCGTGCGCACAAAAAAATATTTCCATGCGGACGAAAAAATATTTACACACGTACAGAAAAAAAATTGCGCACGTACAGAAAAAAAATTGTGTACGTACAAAAAAAAATTTTTGTACGTACAAAAAAAAATTTTCGTACGTACGAAAAAATATTTTCGTACGTACGAAAATTCGGCTGCTTTCGAGAGGAAGTTTTCAATCACGCTTTACGGATTGAAAACCAGCAGATTAAAACCTCAAACTAATACCCAGACGAACTGCCGCCCGACGAACCCCCGTATAGTCCAAAACCAAAAGATTATCCACGGCAAAAATGGTCTGAAATCCGTCTCCCAAAATAACGGCTCCACCGAGACTGAAAGGGGTGCTTTTCATGGAGCTGACACTTGCCGCCATCGTAAAGAATCGTGCCGGACGGTAAGAGGAGCTGAGTGCCGCCTCGTAGTGGAAAAGTCCGCTCACCCATGCCCCACCGACAAGAGCCTTTATCTTGACAGGATCTGTCGGAGTGTATTCTGCCGTGGCACCGAGACGGGTGTATAGAGAAGAAAAGTAGGAACGTTCTGCATCACGAGCCGTGACGGCAGACTCCAGCTGTCGGATGAGAGCATCCAACGAAGGATCTTTGCCCTGATTTTTATTGATGAGAGCGTTGGAAAAATCAACGCCCTTGAACTCAAGAGCTTTATCCCCGGAGAGATCCAGCTCTACCGATTTCAGATTCTTGCCATTCCAGCGGATGAAGCCGAGATCGGTTATCGAAAGACCGAAAGACCAGTGTCTGTCGAGACGATACTCCGCACCCAGATCCATCCCCAGACCATAGTTGGAGAAAGATTTATCGTGCAGCATATCTCTGCCGAGCGCACCCAGGTCCACGTCCCCTTCCGAATTTACCCGAAGTTTCTTGGGGCTGTTTACCACATAATGCTGTGTGCCGCTCAACGCCAGAGTACGCCCCTGCTCGTCTGTGCGAAAAACAAAATCTCCGCCGTCCGAAAAAGCTCCCGATGCCATCGTGAGCAGCTTGAGCCGCCCCCCGATGCGGAGATTGCGCTGCTTCAATATCCTGTCGTTGGCATACCCGATAGCCAACTGCACATAGCGTCTGTGTGCCATCGGAATATGCCCAAGGGAATGATCCCGACCCATATAGTGAGCATTGCCATTGGCGACAAAGTCCGCCAACGAAGCAGGAAGAGCCGTTGCCACATCCGCACGGATGCCGAGCTGAATGGAGTAGAATCCGCTGCCGAACTTCTCTCCATAGGTGAAGAGATCGGTATTCGCCATCGCCAGAAAAGGCTGACCGGCTGCACTCCTAAGTGCCCGATCCAATATCAGATAAGTCCCCTTCTCATCTTTATGCAGAACACTGCTCGGAGCCACCGGCAGACGAAGGTCTAAGCTGACCTGAGAAATGAAAGGCAACCCCACAATCACTCTGTCGTGATCAGGGATATAAGAAGGATTTTGAGAAATCCGCGCAAAGTCCGCATCGGTGGTCAGCAGTGTGTGATCCGGCTGTTGCGCCTTTGCCGAAACGGCACAGATGAAAAGAAGAGCAACGAGAGAAAGTGTCCTATATATATATGTATTCATGAGTGAATGGCTGTGAGGTTAAAACTTGTGGTTGATTCCGGCAGAAATATGCAGTGCCATGCTTTGAGAAGGACGCAGCTGAACAGTCTCCTCAGACAGTGTGCGGATATAGCCTTGCACCTTTACTTTTGTCGCATTCCGGATAAGACGGCTCTGCTCTGCGGTCAGCTCCGCAACTATACGGCTGTCGGCAAAACTCTTTCCGTCCGTGCTTCCGGTTATACCTCCGGAAACTGTAACCATTGCGCCCGGTATCTCTTTTCCTTTGGCATCCAAAAAAATGAACTTTTCGCAGACAATCTCGAAAGGAATGTTGCTCCGCCCTACGATGCACAGGCTGATGGTCTCATACAACCCGTCGAAACGTTTGAGTTCTTCCAAAGAAGAGAGAGGAAGCGTTACTTTCACGGGAAATTTCTCTACGCGAAGATCGAGAGGCTGTTCGAGGCGGTATCCTCCGGCAAGGCTTAGCTGCGAGTTGAAAGCAATCTTTCCTCTCGTCGGGACAATCACCTTGCAATCTATCTCCATGCCGGACTTATCCAAAGCCGAAAGGAATGCTTCCAAGGCGTCTCCGTCATATCTTATAGTATGGACATCCTCCTGTCTCAGACTCTTTATGTCAAAAACTTTTATCGGCGGGATATAGAGAGGAATAGAGCTTGATTTCTTGAGAGATTTCAGCTTGGCACCAACAGACATACCCATATCCACGCCCTTGGTTTTCAGCGTAAGATCAAACTTCGTGCCCTTTAACCACAGAGCTTGAGCACGACTCCACTCATCGAAATTCCACTTGGTGGTATTCGTCCGAAAAATTATTTCCGTAGGATCTACAACGCCTTTGAACTCCTTTATGTTTGCTTTCAATATCTCGATTTTTATCTCTATCGCTTCTCCTTTCTTCAAAACAACATCTCCAGGACTGTTTTCGGGGATGATGGAAAACTCATAACCCATGTTGATGGTATTACCATTGCCCGGCAAAAGATTCACTCCCGGCAAACGGAACGTGGCTTCCAACTCTTTATCTTTCCCGTTGGAGCTCAAATACAAACGGATGGGCTCTCCCTGTTCATCGGTTGCATTGACCAGTCCAAGGATGAACGTTGCTTTCATGGGAACGTTCGAGAGCTTCACACGAATATCTCCTTCCAAAACGATCCTCTCGGAAGATTTTATCTTGTCCGATAGTGAGAATGTAAATCGACCAAGCTCCAGAGGAAAGATTTCACCGATTTTATTCAGATCATTTCCGGGTATCACCATATCTTCAGAGTACCCGGCAGAAGGCGCTACAAACGTAAATTCAGCATCCTCTACCTGTTGGGCGGTAAAAGAGCCGAGATCCCACCGGAAAGCGTTCGGATCTTCCAACTTGATCAACAACCTGTCCTGCTCTCGGTCTATCTTCAAGGCTCCGTTTCCCAACTTATGCCCTAAGAGCACTTCTCCTATACCGACATCGGCATATCCCAAAGGAAGTACCCAATCTCCTTTCTCTTCCATCCGGATTTCCGGCTTCCGAGAAAAAAGATCGGCATCTCCGCAAGACTGGAAAGAGATTGACATCAATAAGCCGCAGAGAAGGGCTACTAAATCTTTTCTTATCATATCTGTTACTCTATTGTATATTCCTCATTCTATGTACACAAAGGTAGTTATTTTATAAACTTCACATCTCATTTGTGCCTTTGACTTGAGGTAAAATCAATATTCGGAGTTTTAATAGAAGAAGAAAAAGAATAGATACCAATTCGGACGGCATTATTGGATGCTGTTTTATGCTGTTATTTTAACTCAATGTTTTATCTTTGTGGAAGAAACAGAATAAATCATAAAAGAAGCTACAACGCCTTATGAGCAATAGAGGCAGGTATCGGGGTAGAATACTTTGGGGCTTTTTAGCCCTGTTCTGTTGCGGACTATGCTTGCAAGCGGGGGCTCAGATCGTCTCCAAACGCCCTCGCATAAGTATGCAACAGATGGGTGTGAGCATACTGCAACAAGGGCAGATCCCGACTCTTGAACTTGCTCCTCTGAATGTAGATTCCATGCTTATCGTCTCGCAAAAGAGAGCAAAAGACCTTAGAGGAGCAGAGCTGTTTGCTCATAAAAGACCGGTAAGCGTAAATCTTCTCCAAGACGGACATAGACAAAAAGCCTCTGATGGACGAACATTGATAAGATATGCCGTAAAGGTTCCCAACGCCAAGGGACTCAACTTTTTCTTTGACAGATTTTTTCTTCCGGAAGACAGCTACATCACCATCTATTCTCTGGACAATTCGGAAACATTCATAGGACCCTTCGGAAATGAAAACAACTCGGAAAGCAAGGCTCTTCCCACCATGTCGATCGAAGGAAGTGGTGTCCTCATCGAATTGGATCTCCCCTCTTCTTCAGGAGAGAAAGCAGAACTGCATCTTGGAGAGGTGAATGCCGAGTTCCGTGCTCAACCTCGCGAATCCAATCCCAAAGCATTGCCATGTACTCCTAATGTTGTCTGCCTGCCTCAGTATAGCAGAGAGAGCAAAGCTGTGGTCAGTCTTATCGTCAACGGAACGGTAAGAGGATCCGGCGTCATGATCAACAACACAGCAGAAGATGGGCGTCCCATCTTAGCCACAGCATCTCACGTTTTGCTGAGATCGTTCTTCGATATAGACAAGGATTATGATCATCTTGCAAAGACAGTCGTGGCATACTTCTCTCATCAAACGACCGACTGTGAAGGGCTTATAGCTCCTCCGGTACAGCAATCCATTGCAGGAACAAGACTCCTCACGATTTATGAACCGGGAGACATGTGTCTGCTGGAGCTGAACCAGAAGCCTCCCATAGAATATAACGCCTACCTTGGAGGGTGGAACAAGACTGTCTCCAATCCGGATGGTCCTTTTGTCTGTGTGCATCACCCCAACGGGATGCCCAAACGTTTGTGCATGACCACAAAGCAGGTTCTGAAAGGTTGGCCTCCGAGCTTGAGCTATCCTTATCCCATAGAGCCAAATCTCTATTATTGGTGGGTAAAAAAATGGGATCTTGGAGTAACAATGCCGGGGTCTTCAGGTTCGCCTCTCTACGATGCGGAAGGTTATATGATCGGATTCCTTACAGCCGGAGCATCCGAATGCGACTCTCCTTTCAACGATGTATACACAGGTATCGGATTCAACTGGGATAGCAGAAAGAAGCCAACTATGCCAACAATGGGACAAATACTTGACCCGACAGGCTCCGGCATGGGAAAGATAGCAGGAAGACCATTGTACAAAGAAGCAAAGGAGGTAAACACATGGTCTAATGTGATGGATAACTACAAGGCTGATATTCTCAAGTCGCTCTCCCTATATACCAATAAGATAAATCCTCTTCCCAAGACAGTGGCAGAACGTTTTCGCGTTCCTGCTTCGGCATCCCCCATCACACTGCATGGGATGACTACAACGCTTCACATTCCTGTATCCTTAAATAAGGTTCCTCCAGTAGCTGTTCCGTACACGATTTATCGCCGCATGCCTTCGGGAGATGTCGAAAAGATTTTATCCGGAGACGTTCGCTTGGATGATGTGGTTAGCAGCAATAAACAAGCGATCCACACAACTGAAGATGTGGTGGCTCGTGGAAGTGTCGAGGTGTTCAGTAGCTTTACAGAGCCTATCACCTTGTCTTCCGGGAATGAAATACTTGTGGCTTACCAGGTGGATGCGATGCAGTCTGGCATCACTCTGCTTACAGCTCCGATCCGTGGCAGGGAGAATTATCTGTGGACTTCCTCCGATGCTGCATCATGGACAGAATGGCCGGAAGCATTTAGAGGCATATCGCTCTGCACAAGACTTTCCTATACCGGAGAAAAACTGGACTATGAGGATCTGCCTCTTGATGCAAAAGACTACTTTAGATTGCGCTACACGGGAGGAGATCTCCTTGTACAATTCAAAGAGAATCCATCCGGAGAGATGTTTAGCAAACACACCATAACTCTTTATACCCTTTTGGGGCAGAGAATGATACAGAGCGAATCTCAATCTCAAAGCGTTACGCTGAATGTTGGATCATTTCCTCCGGGCATTTATATCATTCACGTAACGGACGATAAAGGCAACAAACACTCGAAAAAGATCCTTTTAGATCCGAAATAGAATAAGACATCCCAATATTCCTACCTCATATACACCCCAAGATGAAACGTTCTCTACACACAACATTCAGTAGCAAGCTATTTCTTCTCTCTCTGCTTGCCTTGTTTATTACCTCTTGTACTTCCAACAAAAAGAGCATTATCGATGGTCATGTTAGAGGGGCTGAAGGTAAAACCATCTACTTGGAGCAGAGAAAGCTATCTGGTGTAGAGGTTTTGGATTCTGTCAAACTCCACGCTAATGGTTCTTTCAAATTCACCGAAGAACTTGGAGAACTTCCCGAGTTTTACAGGCTAAGAGTGGAAAATCAAGTCATTACTTTGGCAATAGATACGATATCACACATCAGAGTAGAAACGGATTACTCCAGCTTTGCCACCGGATACACTGTGGAGGGATCTGCCACATCGGAAAAAGTAAAAGAGATATTCCTTGCTCAACTGGATGCCAATGTAGGTATATCAAAGGACTTGGCAGAATATGTGGACGGACACATGCCGGACTCTGTATTCCAATCCAAACAGAAGCAACACATAGAGCAGTACAAAGAGGTAGCTATCAAATACATCTATGAAGACCCTGCATCTTTGGCAGCGTACTATGCGCTGTTCCAAGAGTTGGGTGGTTACCTCATCTTCAACATCTATGAAGAGGCAGACTCAAAGCTGTTTGCCATTGTCGCTACGGCTTTCGATGCCGAATATCCGGACGCTGAACGCTCTAAGCATCTGCACAAACTGGCTCTGCAATCTATTGCTGCAGTTCGCAGTCAAAAGAACCAGCAACAATTACAAAAAAGCTTTGAGAACAGTGCCGCAGTTGTAGGCTATCTGGAAGTAAGTCTTCCGAATGCCAAGGGAGACACCATCTCTCTTTCTTCTGTTGTAGGAACAGGGGAGATCACTCTTCTTTCTTTTACTGCCATGGGCGCAGAATGGTCTGCGGCATACTGTGAGAGTATTGATCTTTTATACCAAAACTATCATAACAAAGGGCTTCGCATTTACCAAGTCGGTCTTGAAAGAGATGGACACATTTGGTACAGCACCATTCAGAACTATCCTTGGGTAAATGTACAAGATACGGATGGTGTCTTCTCCAAATATATCGGTCTCTACAATCTGAACACGTTGCCGACAATGTTCTTAATCAAAGACGGAGAACTCAAGGCAAGATTCACGGACTTTAACGAGGTACTCGCTACGCTCAACAAGTGGCTCTAACATAAAAACCAAAAGAAATCTTTCTGCCGTATAGTGTCTTAGAGACAGAAAGAACAATCACATAGCTTTCTAAAATCCGCACCTGACCGATTCACTGATGGGATGAATCTATCTTGCTATGAACGAGCGCGGTTTGAATAATATGTTTATATTTGCAACTATAATAGTATTTATAAAAATAGGCAGACAAAACAGATGAAACAATTTATTAAAATGGTCTTTGCTTCTTGCTTGGGAGTGATCTTAGCAAGCGTAGTGGCAATGATCCTGTTTTTCTTTGTGGTAGTTTCGGCTATAACAGCCAGCATATCAGCTTTCACAAGCAGAGAAGATACTTCTGTATTTCAAGTTGAAAGTGGAAGTATATTAGAGATAGTTCCGGGAGGAGTTATCTCCGAAAGCAAAGCAGACAATCCTTTTGCAGCATTCTTGCCGGGCAAACGAGATAGTGAGGGGATGCTTACTCTTTCTGAGATAAAGAAGGCAATCCGCTCAGCTGCAGAAGACCAAAATATTGAAGCAATTTATATCGACTTCTCAGGTGTCGGTATGGGTTATGCCACAGCACAAGAGCTTCGTCAAGAGTTGGAGTCTTTCAAGAAAAGTGGCAAAAAGATCTTTACGTATGCAGATATGCTATCGGATAAGAGCTACTATCTTGCCAGCGTTGCGGATAAGATCTATATGAATCCCGAAGGTATGTTGACAATGATGGGATTGAGCCGTCAGGTGATGTTCTATACCGGACCTCTTCAAAAGCTCGGTGTGGAGATGCAAATCTTCAAGGTGGGTACTTTCAAGGGTGCCGTAGAGCCTTTTGTTCTGAAAAAGCTAAGTGAGCCGAACAGATTGCAACTACAAGAATATATAGACGGACTTTGGGACAATGTGGCTGATGCCATAGTTGCTTCTCGTGGTATCAATCGCGATAGCCTTGAAGCATTTGTGAACAGAGGATACGGCATGGGATCTATCCGAAAGGCTGTAGAATATGGTTTGGTGGACTCTCTGATGTACAGCCTTGACGTGGAACCTATGCTGGCGGAGCGTTATACAGGAGAAAGAGACAAAGAACTCTATAATGGTGTAACGGTTTCACAATATCTCCGTTCCAAAAGTGCTCGCCATGTATCTAAAGGGGACGCTATCGGTGTAGTTATTGCTGAAGGAGAGATTCGAGAATCTGCAGGAGAATTTGAAAATACCACCATCATTGATATGGATGTTGCAAAGAAACTGCGAGAATTGGCAGAGGATGACGACATCAAGGCGGTGGTTATGAGAGTAAATTCTCCGGGAGGATCTGCATTCCTTTCCGAACAGATTTGGAAAGAGGTCAATGATCTTAAAGCCAAGAAGCCGGTTGTTGTTTCCATGGGAGATTATGCTGCCTCTGGCGGATATTATATCTCTTGTGCTGCCAACAAGATATTCGCAGATCCTACGACCCTTACCGGAAGTATTGGTATCTTCGGGCAGTTCCCGAACTTCACAGGAGCAGCCAATAAGATTGATTTGACAATGGATGTGGTAAAGACACACGAATTATCAGATCTTGGAAATACACTTCGTCCTATGACAGATAAGGAGAAAGCTGTAATCCAAAATATGGTAGAACGCGGCTACGAGTTGTTCAAGAAGCGTGTGGCAGACGGAAGAGGCATGACCGTTGCTCAGGTCGATAGTGTGGGACAAGGTCGTGTATGGCTGGGACAAAAAGCCATCGAATTGGGACTTGTAGACAAACTGGGTACTTTTGATGATGCCGTGGAAGAGGCTGCTCGTCTGGCTGAAGTGGACAAGTACTACCTCTACTATCCGAAAAGCGATAAAAAAGAGTGGTGGATGAAGCTTGTCGGTGGCTATTCAGATGTGAAAGCCAATCTATTCGACTCGCTTCTCTCTCCGGAAGAGCAAAAGTTCCTGAACGCTATCCGTAAGGCTCAGCGTACGACAGGAATCCTGGCAATGCCGGAAATAGACATTACAGAACAGTAAAATAATCAGAACCCCGAAAGGACTTTTACAGGTGCTTTCGGGGTTGTATATTTAATAAGCCCTTGGATAGGGCTATTTAGGGCAGGGAAGATGACCATACCTAAACGTAATATATTGCTAAAAATCCCCTCCGTATTGTACGGAGTAGGCGTCGCTTTGCGCAATTTTGCGTTTGACAATGGTTGGTTACTTTCCGAAAAGCCACCTGTTCCCACTATCTGCGTAGGAAACATTGCAGTGGGAGGTACGGGAAAAACGCCTCACATAGAGTTTTTGATTCGCCAGCTCTCTCCTTTCTATCGCATAGCCGTTCTCTCCAGAGGTTATGGCAGAAAGAGCAGCACTCCTATGGAAGTTCTTCCGGAGCATACGGTGGATTTAGCCGGAGATGAACCTTTGCAGATCAAACAAAAGTTCCCCAATGTCTATGTCTATGTAGATGGCAGCAGACTCAGGGCTATGGCTCATTTTGAAGCTATGCCCAAAGAGCTGCGTCCGACATTGATCTTAATGGACGATGGCTTTCAGCACAGATATGTCAAGCCTACATATACTATTCTTCTAACCTCATTCCAGAGACCATTTACGCAGGATGATCTTCTTCCGTACGGCAATCTGAGAGAGCCTCAGGAGGCTAAGTATAGAGCAGACGCTGTAATTATCACTCGGACGCCAAGCAGTATAAAGCCGATACAGATGAAACTGCTGGAAGGAGAGATGGAGCTACAAGCACATCAATCTCTATACTTCAGTTCCATGCGTATGATGCCTCCAAGGAGGATACTTACTGATGAACAGATAGGTTCTTCTTCTCATACCATTCCTCCTCCCAATAGAGGGTCGGAGGTAATTCTCGTGGCAGGTATTGCCAATCCGAACATTTTCTTTCTTCGCCAAAAGGGAGAAGGTTATGTAGAAAAGATGAGATTTGCATTCCCGGATCATCATAACTTTCAGAAGAAAGAGGTCGAATCTATCATCGAACAGCTAAGAAAACATTCGAATGCCTATCTGCTTACAACGGAAAAAGATTCGGTAAGACTCTATCCGCACCTGCTATCAGTAGCTTCGGAAATACAAGCCCGATGTTATTGCGTTCCTATGGAGATTGCGATGGCTTCAGATGCTCAAGCTAAATTGCTGACTGAGATCCGCAATGTTTTGGCACTGGAAAATAAAAGAGAAAAAAAGCATGAGAAGTAACCATTACTGCATTATTCTTGCCGGTGGAGTAGGAAGCAGATTCTGGCCACTGAGCAAAGCGTCTCAACCGAAGCAGTTCATAGATGTGTTGGGAACAGGCAAGAGTTTCATACGCATGACATTTGACAGACTTTCTCCACTCTTCCCTACAGAGAACTTTTACGTTATGACCGGAGAAGCCTATCGGGAAGATGTCTTGGCAGAACTGCCCATGCTAAAAGCTCATCAGGTTCTCACGGAACCGGAAAGACGCAATACCGCTCCATGTATAGCCTATGCGGCATATAAGCTGAAGCAAAAGGATCCGGATGCTCTGTTATTAGTTACTCCTTCAGATCATTACATTGCAGACGAAGGACGCTTCCGTGATTGCATTTCAAAACAACTCGAAGATGCCGAAAGAGAGGATGCTCTGTTTACTATCGGCATCCGTCCTACCTACCCTGCCATAGGCTATGGTTATATAGAAGTGGAGCGAAGCTTCATGAGACTGAATCGTTCCCAGCCGGTGCTTCAATTCAAAGAAAAGCCATCGCTACCCGTTGCTGTGGATATGTTGGCTAAGGGCAACTATCTCTGGAATTCCGGGATGTTTATATGGAAAGCCTCGGTTCTCTCCTCTGCTTTAGAGACTCACTTGCCCGAAGTATCATCTCTGTTTGCCTCTATCTCTTCCTATAATACTCATCAGGAGAGTGCAGATGTGCGCCTTGCTTTTCTCCGTTCGCCTTCGGTCTCTATTGATTATGGGCTTATAGAAAAGGCTCATAATGTAAAAGTTGCACCTTCCGATTTTGGATGGAGCGATCTTGGAACATGGGAAAGCCTTTATCATCAGTTGGATAAAGATGATGCAGAGAATGCTGTCTCCGCACCGAAAGCCAAGGAGGTAGATCTGCGGGAGTGCCGAAATTTGCTCGTCAAGTCCTCTTCTCCCAACAAACGCCTTGTATTATATGGCATAGAAGATATGCTGGTTGTCGATACCCCTGAAACTCTCTTCATCTCTCGTCGTGGAGACGAGGCTGCGATGCACGAGATTATAAAAGAAAAGCAGGAGAAGTAGTCCGATAATCTACTCCCTCAACACCCTCAAAAAGATATTCATAATCCACGCTCTATCCTCTTCCGAGCTTATTGTCTCGAATGGGATGGACGATAGCACGATGTGATAAGGAGACTTCGTGGTTATCCCCAAGGGTGTCCCATCATGGGTGGCAATAAACATCCTCACATCTTTTTGGTTATAGGGCCAGAGAGCATCTACCTTATCTATATAGTAATGGTTCGGATTTGGGAAAGAGTGCACCTGTACACTGTAATAGTTTCCTGCTTCTTTCGGATTGGTCAAGTCTCGGATCATCATCTGTCCGTTTACGGGAACAGTCTGCACTGAATCGGGAGATGCAAGATTAAGAACCGTGTTAAGGAAATTCCTATCGTAGCTGTCAGGTAGAGAGTGAACAGGTGTGGAGAGATCCGATACAAGGTGAGCGGCTGTCAGTATCAATCGTCCGCCACCCATCAGATAAGACTCTACGGCAAACTGCAAATCCGGACTCATGCTTTTATACTTCATCTTTCCATAAGAGGGAGTACCTATCACCGTACTGCGTTGCTTGCCCAAAACAAGATCCACCACCGCATATCTCTTGAGCATTTCCGGCTCTTTCTCTACACGACTGACCGATGAAGAGAAGAACGAACAACCCGAAGCCATCAAAGCCTTACCGTGAGTATAGGGGTAGTCGAAGCTATTTCCGGCAACATGATCCACGGCGGATATATCTTTCAGATAGGGCACGCCGGAGTCATACTCTCCGAAGAGAGAGGGTGCACTCACCCTGTCAAAGCCGTTTACCACAAGTACATCGCCATGTGTCTGAATGCTTATACCGGCAGACACTATCTCGGAAGGGAAGCTCTCTCCTCCGTCATTCACTCCTGTAATCTTGAATGAATATATGCTGTTCTTCTCCACAGGGAGAAACAGAATAGAGTCGGCAACAATCAATCCGTTATCAAATCCGCCATTATTCTTCCTCGTATAGACCATATAATGGTGAGGAGAGGCAGAGGGCTCCAATGGATCGTGTCGAGGCGACCATGTCAGCACTACCGAATCTTGCCCCCAAGGCTCTACTGCGACACCGGTAGGCGGAAGAGGTTGCACCACATACTTCTGACCAAACTCGTAAGACAAAAACTTCAGGATACCTTTATATATGGCTCTCGAATAGGTGAAGCGAAAATCGGGATCAAGACCGTACTGCATATCTGCACGATTTTGATGAGAGATCATTTCGAGAAGCAACGAAGGAGCGTGTTGCCATGTTGCTTCCGAGTAGTTTTTATCCCACATTCCTCTCCGTACCCAATCTTTCCGATACGTACGCCTCAAATCCTCCATGATGGTTGTCTGCACAATATCGGTAAGATCTCTTGCGGCACTGCGAGATATACCATTAGGATAACGCCCCTCCTCGTGCTGGCTGTTGTATATCCCAAGTACTCCGAAAGTCTCCTCTCCATCCCTCACACCGGCATCCGAGTGCAGAGCAAAAGAGAGGTCGATAGGGATGTTCAATCCACCCAAATAAGAAGTGGTGGGAAGCCCACCCATCAGATAGTTTACCCACTGTCCGCGAGAACGATAGTCATCCACATAATCATTGGAGCTCTTGCTTCCATTGTATATACTATCGGGAACACCTGCCCACTGCATCCAGTATCTCGCACTCTCCGCATACCTCGGCATTCCGCTTACAGAGTAGGTAGCGGGAATTGTACGCTTTCTTCTTCCACGTCCTACCACCTGTGGGTATCCACGCTCTACGTGTCCCATGCCCCCACCTATCTTTACCGCATCTGCCGTTACTATCTTTCCTGCCGTTGCGCTTTCGTTGGTAAGGGTTATAAAGTTTTGGTCTACGCCCTCTTTTTCAGGCTTAAAAAGAAATGTTCCGAGATAGATCCATGTTCCTCCTCCCATTGTTTGGTTCACCACAAAAGTAGATACCCCTCCGGCATGATATACGGAATAGTGAGCATCTTCTACACTGTTGGGGAGCGACTTATAGCTGACATAAACAGCATATTCTGCCTCTTTTGTGATCTCCGGTATCCATGTGGCACGGCTCAGTTCTCCTTTTGTTCTACTCTCTATCTGTCTGTAACTGCCTTGAGAAAAAGGGTTCTCGTTATCTCTCAATCTGGCAGAGGTATAAGCAAAACCGCTCTCCTTACCCTCTTCCCACTTTACACGAGCATTTCGTTCGGCATAGACACCTTTCGTCAGTACCGAAGCATCGTTATCTATGATATACTCCTCCCTGTTCAGATCCCTTTCTCGTGGCAGGAGTACCACTGCTCCGGCTTTCTCCAGCATGGGTACCACATAAGGAACGATATAGCTTTGTGTGAACAGATCTTCCGTTGTGCCGAAGACCAAAGGGCGTTGCCACTTCCATTCGTTCTTTTGTGTATCGAAGTATCTACCGTGACTCTGCCACACCGCAATATGTCTGCCTTGCAGACCGGCTGTTATGGCGTATGGCGTACCTGTTTTTCGGACCAACGGATACTCCGTCTTTCTTACCGCCTTTTCGCCCCACTTCTGTCGGGATGAGCGGTAGTGCTTTCCTTTATACGCTTCCGGGATAAGATCCTCTATATTCTGTCCGTCTACCCTGATGGCTATCTTGTACTCCTGCATCCCTTCGGGAAGAAGAGACGAAGCGTAGGCATATATATCTTTTACCATCTCTTCCCGGTAAGGGACATTGAGACCATTCGTATTGAGATTCAAGATAACCATAGAGCCTCCTACGGAAGCCGACTTCACCTCTACCCGTCCGGTAGAAACATTACTAAAGGATGGATGCAGCTCTATATATTGTCCCAGAGGGGTGTACCACTGTTCTTTTCTGATGCTTCTCTGTCCCCATACAGACCCTGTACAGACAAGACAGATAAAGAGAATAAACCAAAATCTTTTTGTACCTATCATGAAAGCAAATATAAGAGAAATATCAGAGGTTATCCCTACATTTGTGCTTAGGTAAAAAAGTTTATAGATTTTTATTCCCCCATGGTCAGACTCCTGCACAGTCGCTTTATGGAATGCGCCGGTATCTCTACGGACAGCAGGCATATTGCGCCCGATTCGCTCTTCGTAGCACTCAAAGGCGAACACTTCGACGGCAACACCTTTGCCCTCCAAGCCTTGGCATCCGGAGCCGCATACGCTCTTGTGAGCGATGAGGCTCTGCAACACAATCCCCGATGTATCTGCGTGCCCGATACGCTGCGTGCGTTGCAGGAGCTTGCACACTATCATCGCAGGTTGTTCGATATACCTGTGGTGGGCATCACGGGTACTAATGGCAAAACCACCACTAAGGAACTGACCCTTGCCGTACTCCGTTCAAAGTACAATGTTCTCGCTACGGAAGGCAACCTCAATAACCATATCGGTGTGCCTCTGACACTTCTCAAGCTCAACCCCCGGCACGAAGTTGCAATCATCGAAATGGGTGCAAGCAAAAAAGGAGACATAGAAGAGCTGGTGAATATAGCCGAGCCTACCATCGGGCTGGTAACCAATATCGGAGCGGCTCATCTCGAAGGCTTCGGCTCTCTACAAGGTGTATTGGAGACCAAAAGCGAGCTTCCTCACTTTCTTCTCTCTCGTTCGGATGGCAGAGGAAGCTACATCCTCAATCTGGACGATGCGCTTCTCTCCGACAAGTGGAAAGGGCAAGAGACTTTCTCTTATACCACCCACAGTACAAGCCGGGCGAGACTTTTCGGAGAGCTTCTCCCATCCGATGATCCTTACCTCTCGGCTAAAATCTCTTTCGATGCGCAAACATACCATCTGAAAAGCTCGCTTGTCGGAGGCTATAACCTGCCCAACGCACTGGCGGCACTCTCTTTGGGGCATCTTCTCGGTGTCTCTCTTGAAGAGGGAATCAAGGCTATCGAAGCCTATACCCCCACCAATAAGCGGTCTCAACTCCTCTCTCTGCCGCAGCATACACTCATATTGGACGCTTACAACGCCAATCTCTCCAGCATGAAAGCGGCTCTCTCCAATCTGGAGCTACTCTCTCGTGCGGAGAAGAACGTGTCTGCCATACTTGGCGATATGCTCGAAATGGGAGAAGAGACTGCCCACGTCCATACAGAAGTACTCGAAACGGCTCTATCCATACCACGCTTGTCTCCTCTCTATCTCGTAGGGGATGCTTTTGCCGAGGTATGGCACCGGTTGGCTTGCAGCCATACGGACTCTTCCGTCTATCTCTTCCCGACAAGTGCCGACCTCCTCTCCTCCCTTCGTTTTGGGGAGATACCTCTTCCGCCTGCCGGCTCTACCATCCTCATCAAAGGGTCTCGCGGCATGGCATTAGAACAGGTTTTACCTGTTTTTGAAGCAGAAATACGGTAAGATTATCCTATTTCCGTTTTAAGAAATACTCTTTTGGGGCTGTGTCAAAATTCATTTTTGCACAGCCCTTTTGGGTTGCATCAGAACGCATAAAATACGAGGAGCAAAGAATGAAACCGGAAGAAACACACTCCTTATATGCAACCGAAGCCGAATATCTCAAGTAGCATCGCAGTTTGCGCACTTTCACCCTCCCTCTTTTCTTCTTGCCGCTCTTTGCTGCTCCCTTTCCTCCTCCTGTGCAGCCTCTATTCTTTTCGATTTCATGCGCACTCATGCGAAAAATAGCCATTTTTAGTGATTGCAGGCATTTCGGAAAGTAAATACCTTTGCGCTGTTAAAATGGAGATCTATTGTAGGCTCTCCACACTTATTACAGGTCGTTTTCTTGTCGTTTATGTATGCACGTTGAGTGTTTTGTGAAGAAAACGCCTCCTTTTATCTCTTGTTTCCGAGAGGATTAGAATAACTTTAATGACAAAATAATATGATACAAAACAGACTTACAGATGTTCCCGAAACCATGCTGATAACGCTGTGGGCTAAGGCGGAAGAGGCAAAACGGGCGGATGCTCTGCTCTATGACGAAAAGGCAGTAGAGATCATTCAGAAAATAGAGTACGACTTCTCGAAGTTCAGCAAAGGGAAGTTTTCCCAAGCAGGCTGTTGCATCAGAGCAAGCCTCATAGACAGAGAGGCGAAGGAGTTCTTTGCCAAACATCCGGATGCCGTTGTGGTGCAGCTGGGAGCAGGTATAGATGCCAGATATGAACGGTTGGGCTGTCCGGCGATAACACACTGGTACGATCTGGATCTGGAAGAAGCCATCAATCTGAGACGTCAGCTGCTATCCGAAAGCGAGAGAAACAGCTACATTGCCTCTTCCATGTTTCACTACGACTGGGCAGACAGGGTGAACTCTCACGGCAAACCGGTTCTTATCATCTTGGAAGGCGTTCTGATGTACTTTACTCCCGAAGAGGTTCGAGGCTTTTTCGATGAGATCTGCAAGCGTTTCAGCAACGCCACCGTTCTGTTCGACATGCTCGCATTCTCATTGGTCGGCAACTCCAAACGGCACGACACGCTCCGCAACTTCGGAAAAAACGTGGAGTTTAACTGGTCTCTGCTCGCAACAAAAGAGATGGAAACATGGCATCCCAAGATTAAGCTCGAAAAAGAGTACTATATGAGCCAACATGACAACGGCAGGATTCCGTTCATCTTCCGAATGCTCTACAAGATCCCATACTTTTTCCGCCGTTTCAATCAGCGCATTGTCAAGCTCCGGATCGGCTGATAAACAATATCCTATCCGGTAACAATCTTATAACACAACATAAAAACAGAACAGATGCAGTACATCATCATTACATTTATCATCTTTTTTGCACTACGACTTGTCTCTCTATCTTTCTCCATCCGTAACGAAAAACTCCTGCTGAAAAAAGGAGGAGTGCAGCACGGAAAGCTCAACTCCCTCCTGCTCACACTGGCTCACATTGCCTACTATTTCTCTGCACTCTATGAAGCGTACACTACCGGCGTGGTGTTCAACACCATTTCGATAGCCGGTGTAGCCGTTATGGCATTTGCTTACGGCATGCTCTTCTATGTCATCTACAAGCTCAAAGATATTTGGACGGTAAAGCTCTATATCGTTCCCAATCAGCGTATCGAAAAGAGTTTCCTCTTCAGAACGGTGCGCCATCCCAACTATTTCCTGAACATCATGCCCGAACTGGTCGGGGTGGCACTGCTCTGCAACGCCTGGATGACGCTTGCGATAGGCTTTCCGCTCTACTTCTGTCTCCTTGTTGTCCGCATCAGACAAGAGGAGAGAGCCATGAAAGAGCTGTGGTGTGCATAGCTTGCAGATGGATCCGGAGCGAAAAACCGAACCGTCGGAGCTGTTCCCGGTTCGCTTTTTTGTAAGTCGTCTTGTCGGTCGGAAGTTTTGAAAGTTTCTTTCCGCCGAAATCAGAGATTTTTCTTGACTCTTGAAGGTGTCCTGAAATCCTCTTTTAAGAGGTTTCGGGGCACCTCATTTTTATATATTCCATACCGAAAAATGCTCACTTTTTTTCGGCTCTCTATTTTGATCGGAGGGGTCGTTTTCAGAACACGACCGAACTGTTAAATTCAGGCTGTTTTATTAACACAAATTCCGATACCCGTTCATCCAAAACGCTAAACGAGCATATTCTTTCGGCTTAACGTGTTTAATTTTTCAATGAACACGTTTACCGATTTCATTGAACACGTTTACCGGATTCGATTAACGTGTTTAGCCAAAAACATTAAAACACTAAGAATCAACAATCTACGTATTTTTACCCCAAAATGTGCCTGAAAAGGCAAATTTCTTTATTAGGAAACGTTTACAGAGACAGGTGTTAAAATTTACAGCTATTAACGCGAAAAAGCCCTATGAAACGGACTGAGAAAAAATTTTTTCCAAATTCGCGATTTTCTGTATCTGATTAGATATTAGAGAATTAAGTTCATTTATCTATTTTATTCCCTAAAAGTAGGAGTACGAGATTCGATTTTTGGAGAGCTTCTCCGCACTCCATTTTTATATAAAAGTGCACACCAGGAAAAGCGAATAATTCGGAGCAAAAACGATGCTCTTTCCGTTTGCTCAATAGAGGTAGGGGTGTTATCTTTGTTTCACTGAAACTAAATCCAAACATCCATGAATGAAATACGTTTGTTCCTGAACGAGATTATCTCCAAGCTCAATATCATCCCCACAGATACGGCAGATGGAGGGACGGGAAGCATTCTGCGCCCTCTGCTGATCATCGGTGTCATACTCCTCTTTACCGTTTTGGTGGAGCTGCTTCTGCGTATAGTCTTTGTCCGACTCCTTCCAAAAATACTGGACAGACTCTCTGCTTTGGAAGACCTGAGGGTAGAAAGCCGTAAACTTCTCTCGAAGATCACACGCATCTGCTCGGTTTCGATCTTCTCCAATCTGCTGTCGCTCCCCTTTCCGATGGAGGACAATATGTTCAGAAATCTGCTCGAAATAGTTTGTAGCATATACATAGCGATACTCATCATCCAGATCTTCCACATCGCTCTCGATGCTATAAGGAGCGGAATGCTCTCTTCGGAGAAGTACCGCAATACGCCGTTCGTGAACCTGTTCCAGGTTTTTAAGATCATCGTGTACTGTATCGGTGTCCTCTACATCGTCTCTCTCATCTTCAACATAGACATGAAGACGGTCTTCGGAAGCTTGGCTGCCCTCTCTGCCGTACTGCTTCTGGTCTTCAAAGATACGCTTATGGGCTTTGTGGCAAGCATACAGCTATCGAGCAATGATATGATTCGCGTGGGCGACTGGATCACATCCCCAAAACACAATGTAGATGGAGACGTGGTGGAGATCTCGTTGGCAACGGTGAAGATCAAAGGCTTCGACAATACGATGTACACCATTCCGCCTTATGCGTTGGTAGCGGATCCGGTGATCAATTGGCGTGCTATGCAAGACACCGGAGCACGTAGATGTATGAGAAGTGTATATGTGGATATGAAGACGATAAGGTATGCGGATGACGAACTGATCTCCCGTCTTCAAAACACTGCTGCGCTTGGAGAGTATATCTCTAAGGTTACGGATGAAATTCGTGAGCAGAATGCACAAGTAAGCGAGAACGATCCGCTAAGTATGCGTCGCCTGACAAACGTTGGTCTGTTCAGAAGATATATTGTGGAGTATCTCAAACACAATGATAAGATAAACCAAAATTACACGCTGATGGTGCGCCAGAGAGATCCGGAAGATCGTGGTCTGCCGTTGCAGCTCTACTTCTTTACAAACACGGTGGTGTGGGTAGAGTATGAGGCGATCGTGAGCGATGTCTTCGATCATGTCTTTGCCGTGGTAAAGTATTTCGATCTGGATCTCTTCCAAAACATCAACAGCCTCGACGGTGTACAGATCCCCGACCCTGCGGAACTGCGTACCTACGTTGAGAATATCAGTAAGAAGGGGAAGTAAGAACTCTTGTAAAAGGGCATAAAAAAGGAATCATCTTGGTAAGCTACTGCTTTTCCAAGATGATTCTTTCTTTATAAATGAAGTAAGTTGCTCTTAGTCTATCTTGCGAGAACCGTCGCTGATGACAACGTTGTACACCTTAGGTTCGTAGCCGAATCTCTCTTTGAACATCTTCTTGGCGTTTTCGATAAAGAGTTCGTAAAGCTCTTCCTTCACAAGGTTGATGGTACAGCCGCCGAAGCCACCGCCCATAACACGAGAGCCGGTAACGCCACACTCTTTTGCTATATCGTTCAAGTAGTCCAGCTCTTCGCAGCTCACCTCGTAGAGTTTGCTCATTCCCTCGTGTGTTTCGTACATCTTTTGTCCTACGGTTTCATAGTCGTTGCGTTCGAGAGCATCGCAGACATCAAGTACTCGTTGTACTTCTTCGATGACGTATTCCGCACGCATGTAATCTTCTGAAGATACTTCTCTCTTCACCTCTTCGAGCATCGCCATGGAGGCATCGCGTAGAAACTCTACTTCCGGATGGCGTTTCTGTATCGCCTTCACTACGTTTTCGCAAGACTCTCTACGCTTGTTGTAGGCAGAAGAAGCGAGTTCGTGCTTCACGACAGAGTCCAAAAGGACAAGTCTGTAACCTTGCGGATGGAATGGGAAATATTTATGTTCAAGCGTCTTGCAGTCCAAACGGATCAAGTGATCCTTCTTACCGAATACGCTGGCAAACTGATCCATGATGCCGCACTTCACTCCCACATATTTGTGTTCGGTAGCTTGTCCGATCTTTGCAAGCTCAAACTTATCTATCTTACCGCCTCCGAACATTTCGTTGAGCGCATAAGCGTAAGTGCTTTCAAGGGCAGCGGAAGAAGACATACCTGCTCCGAGAGGAACATCACCCGCAAAAGCGGTATTGAATCCCTTTACTTCCACACCGCGTTCGATGAGTTCACGGCAGACACCATAGATATATTTCGCCCATGATGTACGTGGAGCATCATCCGGTCCGAGCCCGAACTCGATATAGTCTTTAAGGTCTATCGAGTAGGCGCGCACTTTATCTGTACCGTTTGGCTTTATTTCAGCCATCATGCCTTTATCTATCGCACCGGGGAATACAAAGCCCCCGTTATAGTCTGTATGTTCTCCTATCAAATTTATACGTCCCGGAGAAGCGAACACTTCCCCTGTAGATCCATCGAAGTGCTTGATGAATCTACTTCTTACGAAATCTAATTCCATAGCTTCATATTGTTTATTTATATTGTAAAAGGGTTACGCACCCTTGTCGCGTTTAAGTACCTTATAGCCTACAAGTGCATAGTAGAGAAGATAGATCTCACCGGCTATCACGAGGAGCCATGTCCAGTCCCAGCCGCCAATCTTATCTGCCAACACACCTTGTACGAACGGCAATACCGCTCCACCTACTACCCCCATCATGAGAGCGCCCGAACCTTTAGAGGTATAGCGTCCGAGACCTTCGACAGCCAAGGAGAAGATGGCGGGCCACATGATTGAGTGGAAAAGACCGGCACCTACAAGCAACCAAGGGTTCTTGGTCATCATCGTAGCGACGATGAACAGCGTGGCACCTATGGAGGTTACCATGAGCTGAGTATTGGCTTTCACCTTGCTGAGGAAGCTGCCAAGCAGACGACCCACAAGCATACCGAACCAGTAGAGAGAAGCCATCTTGCCTGCGGTTTTAAGGTCAAAGCCGAGGTCGGTAGCGTAGAGATTGATGTTTGAACCTGCTGCCACTTCCACTCCTACGTATGCAAAGATGGCGATAACACCCAATGTCAAGTGGCGGAAACTCCATACACTCTCTGTAAGAACCTCGCCTGCTTTCTTCTCCGTACTTGCAATAGTAGGGAGGTTAAGGCGTGGCAACACAGCGATGATAGCCACTACCATAAGCATCAGAACAAGGATGGGGATGTAGAGAGAAGTGATGTTGATGTTGAGGACATCCTGATTGGCAAAGATCACAGCGGTAACAAAAAGAGGACCGATGGTGGTCATTGTGGAGTTACCCACACCGGCGATGGTCTGGCGTTGTACTCCGGATGTTCCCTTAACGTCGCACGCCACAATGTACGGATTGATTACGGCTTGAAGGAAAGTAAGTGCAGTACCTGCCACGAACGCTGCAAGCAAGAAGATGTAATAAGCCATCGGCAGTTCGATAGGCCCTGTGTACTTGAAGTTTTCCGTACTTCTTGCTTCGTCCAGAGTGGCTTGAAAGTTTACGATGTCGAATTTATCGAACACATAAGCAGAGATCTCATAAAGACCGAAAGCCGCCACAAGGATGGAGAGACCCAGTATAAGTGTCTTCTTGTAGCCGTTCTTCTCGATGAATCTGCCACTCACAGTACCCATCACAAGATAGGCAAGGAAGAAAGAGAAAACCAACAGAGTGGTAAAAGTATTGGTGTACTCGCCCCCTTTGATCAGGAACGCCGCCTCCATTGGTTTCTGAAGTTGCTGGTTAAGACTCGTGATAAGTCCGACAAGCGACATAAGCACCACCATTATTATAAATGGTACGGTGTAGCTTTGCTTTTGATTTGTAGTCATACTGATTTCTATTATTGTTTTTAGTTATTATCTCTCGACAGAAAAACGGAACTCGCTCTCCGAGTGGAACATCTCGCCCGGACGAAGAAGAGTAGAAGGATACTCCGGACGGTTTGGAGAGTCCGGATAGTGCTGTGTCTCGAAACAGACCGCCGAACGAGCAGGATAACGCTGATCGAACTTCCCTCTGATATTTCCGGTCATCCAGTTTCCGGTGTACACCTGCATAGCCGGTTCGGAAGAGAATACCTCCAATACGATACCGGTTTTGGGCGATGAACAGCGGCAGCAGAGCCCGTACTCTCCTTCCGGTTTATCTATTACGTAGCAGTGGTCATAGCCTCTCGCCCAGATGAGCTGGTCTATCGGTGTATCTATTCTCTCGCCTATGGTATGCGGTGTAGAGAAGTCGAACGGAGTACCGATCACCGATTCCGGCTTGCCGTAAGGGATTGCCGTCTGATCCGTAGGCAGGTAGTGTTTGCCCTGAATGGTAAGGACGTGATCATGGATGGAAGCATCGCCCGCACCGGAAAGGTTGAAGTAGGAGTGGTTTGTGAGGTTCAGTACAGTAGGTGCCGTGGTTGTTGCCTCATAAGTCATGTGCAAAGCTCCTTCGCCGGTCATCTTATAGGTGAGCGTTGTAGTGAGTTCGCCCGGATAGCCTTCCTCTCCATCGGCAGAGACATACTCAAGCACGAGAGTGTCCGGTGTGGCATTCTTTACCGTCCAAACCTTGGCGTTGAACCCTTGAATACCGCCATGAAGCGAGCTGGAAGTCTGGTTGAGCGGTAGCGAAAAGGTCTTGCCGTCTATGGTAAACGATCCGTTGTTGATACGATTGGCATATCTGCCACAGATGCCGCCGAAATACTGCTCTTCGGAGTCTATGAACTCTTGTAGAGAGTCGTGTCCCAAAACGACATCCACACGGTTGCCGTCCTTGTCCGGAACGATCAGTGAAACTACTTTTGCGCCAAAATTGGTAATGTAGGCCTCTACGCCTTTTCCGTTGGATAGGTGATAAAGATCCACCTCTTTTCCCTCATGAGAGGTCTTAAATAAGTTCCTTTGTGGAATATGAATATTGCTCATATCTGTATGTAATATTTATACTCATTCAAAAGTACTATTTTTTGTTGATATTCTTGCTGTAAAAGTTCTAAACAGAGAGACGGGAATAATTTATTTCCACTTACTCCCGAATATTATTCAAAGAATTTCTGTTTTTGCCTGTATTCGGACTGAAATATTACTCATTGAAGAGAGCATCTCTTCGATAAGAACATCCCACGTAACAGCGATGTTTATCTGCCGGGGCTTATCCTTTAGTGCTTTTCTCCAAAACCTTTAGTGCTTTTCTCCAAAACCTTTAGTGCTTTTCCCCGAAACCTTTAGTGCTTTTCTCCAAAACCTTTAGTGCTTTTCTCCAAAACCTTTAGTGCTTTTCTCCGAAACCTTTAGTGCTTTTCTCCAAAACCTTTAGTGCTTTTTCCAAAAACCTTTAGTGCTTTTTCCCAAAACCTTTAGTGCTTTTTCCCGAAACCTTTAGTGCTTTTCGCCCAAACCTTTGGAGAATCTTTTTCAAACCCGTTTGTAAAAACTTTTATCCCTTATCAAATCTTTCTCTAAACCGCTTCGCTTCCCCATTTCAAGGCTCGACCGGCAGAAATCACGCCTTGACCGGCAGGCTTCAAGCCTTGTTGCCTGCAAATCGGGGCTTGGTTTGAAAAAGTTAATCGCTTCAAAGGAACTTTTTATGCTGTTGGGGAGTTTTTCTGAAGCAGTTCTTAATATCTATCATTAACGCTATCTTTGTTCTATGAACAAGGCGCAGAAAGATTTGGTGGTGATCATGGGACCCACAGCAAGCGGAAAGACAGCCGTGGCAGCCCACCTCGCACTGCTTATGGGAGGTGTCATCCTGAGTGGAGACTCCCGACAGGTTTACAGAGGAATGGATATAGGAACAGGAAAAGACCTGGCAGACTACATCATCAACGGGACCAATATCCCCTATTATCTCATCGACATTTGCGAGCCGGGCGAGGAGTACAATATCTTCAGGTATAAAAAGGACTTTGCCGAAGTGATGAATGCGCTACCTAAAGAGACTCCGAAGATTCTTTGCGGCGGGAGCGGTCTTTACATCGAATCTGTTCTGAACGCCTACGAGATGGCAGATGTGCCGGAAGATCCTCTGTTTAGAAAAAGTCTCGAAGCCTTTAGCCTCGAAGAGCTGATAGAGCAGCTGAAAGCACACACCACTCTTCACAATAGCACCGATACCTCTTCACGAAAGCGTGTGATCCGGGCACTGGAGATAGCCAAACACCCCCACACCGGAACACTTCCGCACAAAGGCACTCCTTTGAGCTACGACCTGTTTGCAATAGAGATCAGCAGAGAGCTGAGACGAAAGAGGATCACCGAACGGCTTCATGCCCGTCTGCAAGAGGGGATGATAGAGGAGATCGAAGCGCTTTTGCGTGCCGGCGTGCCGGAAGAGATGCTGTTGCAGTACGGACTCGAATACAGATACATCACTCTCTATCTGACGGGTAAGCTAAACCGTGAAGCGGCTGTTTCTCAGCTGGAAATAGCCATACACCAGTTTGCCAAAAGGCAGATGACATGGCTTAGAGGCATGCCGAAGCGAGGTCTTAACGTGGAATGGGTAACGCCCGAAGCCACTCCGGCAGAGACGGCACAAAAGATATTGGACAGAATAAAACAAAAACAAAACGAGATATGACCCTATTGGAAAGACTTACTTCAAGCAAAAACTTCTTCCTGCTTGCCGGTCCTTGCGCCATAGAAGACAGGGATACAGTGATGCGCACGGCAGAAAAGCTGAAGGAGATAACAGAAAGACTACAGATTCCGCTCGTGCTCAAAGGTTCTTACAGAAAAGCAAACCGCTCACGGCTGGACTCCTTTACCGGAATAGGAGACGAGAAAGCGTTGAAGATTCTGCACGAAGCAGGCAAGACATTCGACCTGCCTACCGTGACGGATATTCACGAGACTTTCGAGGCGGAAATGGCTGCGGCATACGTGGATGTGCTTCAGATCCCGGCGTTTCTGTGCAGACAGACAGACCTTTTGGTGGCTGCCGCCAAGACCGGAAAGGTAGTAAACGTGAAGAAAGGACAGTTCATGTCTCCCTCCGGCATGCGCTTCTCCGCAGACAAGATCACCGAAAGCGGAAACCCTAACGTGATTCTGACGGACAGAGGAACAACGCACGGATATGGAGACTTGGTGGTAGACTTCCGAAGCATCCCCATAATGCAGGAGACGGGACACCCTGTGGTGATGGATGTAACCCACTCTCTGCAACAGCCCAACTCCTCTTCGGGCGTGACGGGAGGCTTACCGCATCTTATCGGGACCATCGCTCGCGCCGCCATCGCAGTGGGTGCGGACGGACTCTTTATAGAGACTCATCCCGACCCCTCAAAGGCTTTGTCGGATGGGGCTAATATGCTACCTTTGTCCAAGATAGAAGAGCTGCTTGCCTTGTGTGTTCGCATACGGGAGGCGGTAGCTCGACAGTAAAAGATTAGAACAAAAGATTTAGACCCCGAAAGAGATATGAAACAGAAAGCCTCTATCCTTACTGCAAGCGCTCTGCTTACAGGTCTGGTGGCTCCGGCTGTCGCTATGCAGAAAGGGCAACATCCTCTAAGGACAAAAGATGGGAAGCTGTTCAATGTGATCTATATCATGGCCGATGACTTGGGCTATGGCGATCTCAGCTTCTACGGGCAACAGAAATTTCGGACACCCGAAATAGATCGGCTCGCAGAGAGAGGAACGGCTTTCATGCAGGCTTATGCCGGAACATCCGTAAGTGCACCATCGCGGGCAAGTCTGCTCACCGGCTTGCATACCGGACATACCCACGTGAGGGGCAACAGAGAGATAGCTCCCGAAGGACAGGAACCGGTGGGAGACAGCACCACTTACACCCTCGGCAAGCTCTTCAAGAGTGCAGGCTATGCAACCGGAATATTCGGGAAGTGGGGATTAGGCTATCCCGGCTCGGAAGCGACACCCGACAAGATGGGCTTCGATGAGTTTTTCGGTTACAACTGTCAGCGGATGTCTCACCGTTATTTCCCCGTTTACCTTTGGGATAATGACAGAAAAGTGTTCTACCCGGAGAATGAAAACGACGGCAGGAAGACCTTTTCGGGTCATGAGATCCACCGCCGGGCATTGCAGTTTATAGAGCATCATCAAGATAAACCGTTCTATGCAATGCTGACCTATACGCTTCCGCATGCAGAGCTTAATCTGCCTCACGACTCCATCTACCATTCATACATCGGGAAGTTTCCGGAGGAGAAGCCGTTCGTTTACAGGGGCGGTTACCCCGCATCGGAGCGTCCGTACACCTCTTTTGCCGCAATGGTTGCGCAGCTGGACGCGTACGTCGGAGAAGTGGTGCGGAAAGTGGAGGAGCTCGGAATGGCAGAAAGAACCATCATTATAGTAACCAGCGATAATGGTCCGCACAGAGAAGGCGGAGCGGATCCGGATTACTTCAAAAGCTATGGTTCATTGCGCGGTGTGAAGAGAGACCTTTACGAAGGAGGCATACGCGTTCCGTTCGTGGTCTATTGCCCCGGACTCGTCCCGGCATCGAGGAGAGAAGAGACCCCGATAGCCTTTTGGGATTTGATGCCGACCTATGCCGCCATGGTGGGACGCACGCTGCCTGCCAAAACGGACGGGCACAACATATTGCCTCTATTCATGGGGAAGAAGCAGCCGAAGCTATCGAAGCGCACGCTCTACTGGGAGTTTCATGAAGACGGAGGCAAACAGGCGGTACGTCTTGGCGATTGGAAGCTGATCCGAACCCGGATAGCGACAGGCGGTCCCAAGCTAGAGCTGTTCAACATTGCCAAAGACATCAGGGAGGAACAGAACCTCATCGACCGCTATCCGAAGGTGGCGAAAAGCCTTGAAGCTATCATGGAGAGGGAGCGTACGGAGTCGAAGCTGTTCGATTTTGGTCGAGCCTCCTTTCTCAAGCGCAGTCAAGCACAAAAGGATACCACAAACTAAACATAAGATATAAGATATGAAGCCAACACTATTTGTTCTCGCTGCCGGAATGGGCAGCAGATACGGCGGACTCAAACAGCTCGACGGCGTGGGTCCAAGCGGAGAAACCATCATGGACTACTCTATCTACGATGCTCTCCGTGCCGGTTTCGGAAAGCTTGTCTTCGTGATCCGAAAAGATTTTGAAGAAGATTTCCGCAAGATCATTGTCTCAAAATATGAGAAGCACATCCCTGTGGAGGTGGTTTTTCAGGCGATAGACGCCCTGCCGGAAGGCTTCAAAGCTCCGGAAGGAAGAGAGAAACCATGGGGAACGAACCATGCCGTGATGATGGGCGAGAGCGTTATCGACGAGCCGTTTGCCGTGATCAATGCAGACGACTTCTACGGCAGGAACAGCTTTGAAGTCCTTGCCGAAGAGCTTCGCAACATGGCAGGCACCACAGGAAGATACTGCATGGTGGGTTATCGGGTCGGCAACACGCTTTCCGAGAGCGGTACGGTGGCCCGCGGTGTGTGCGAAAAGGATGCCGACGGCTACCTCACGACCGTTGTGGAGCGTACCGATGTTGCCAGAGTGGACGGCAAGATCTGCTTCACCGGAGACAATGGCGAGAAGGTCGAGACGGACGAACTCACTCCCGTTTCCATGAATATGTGGGGGTTCACTCCGGACTATTTTGCTCACTCGACCACGGCTTTTGTAGACTTTTTGCGTGAAAACATCAACAAGCCGAAGGGCGAATTTTATATCCCCTTGGTGGTAAACAATCTGATCCGAGACGGGAAAGCCACCTGCAAAGTACTCGATACGACCTCCAAGTGGTTCGGTGTAACCTATGCGCAAGACCGTCCGGAAGTGGTGGCAAAGCTCCAAAAGCTTGTGGATGAGGGCGAATACCCTAAGAAGTTGTTCTCTTAAACGCCCTGCAAGGAGCGCAGACTCCAACCGTCAATCCCCAAAACATAGCAGCATCAGCCGGAAGAGATCCTCGCCCGGCTGATGTTTTTATATCCGGAATCGCTCTCCGGCTGCCCTTTTGCTCCTCTCCGAAACGGCTTTGAAAGAAGAAGAAACGCCACTCCGAAACGAAAAGAAAAAACTTCTGAAACCAACGGGATAAAGCCTGAATAAAAAAATGATGTGGCTTACATCCGATTCTTGCGGTGTTTTCTTGGAATTGTTTTTGCGGTTTTCTCTGTTTCCTGTTATGGCGCAATGTCAAAGAGGTCGATGTCGAGCGTCAAAGTATTCACCCTGAGCATCCTTCCCGACAGAGCGGAAGGGAGTCCGAGCAGAACTTTGACCGCCTCGGCAGCCATGAATGAGCCGATCACGCCGGCAGTAGCCCCAAGCACTCCCACGACAGAACGGTCGGAGGCAGGGTCGTAGTCGGCAAAAAGATCGCGATACCCGCCACTGCCGTTGTGGTGAAACAGCGAGGTCTGACCGGTGAACTCCGACACGGCTCCATACAGATACGGAATGGAGAGCGCCGCAGCCGTCTCATCCATCAGGTAGCGAGTGGCAAGATTGTCGCAGCCGTCAATCAAAAGGTCATATCCGGCGGCTATGCGCATTGCGTTCTCCGTAGAGAAAGGTTCGTTGTAAGCGATCGGCAAGCAGGCAGAATCGAGCTTGTGCAGACGCTCAGCCGCTACAACGGCTTTCGGTCTGCCCAGATCTTCCTCCCGATAAAGGATCTGACGCTGGAGGTTGGAGAGGCTCACGGTATCGAAGTCGACAATCCCGATCTGCCTCACTCCGGCTGCGACGAGATAGTAAAGGATGGGAGAAGCGAGTCCGCCCGCACCCACGACCAATACTTTCTTGGAAGAGAGCCGGCGTTGTCCCGCCTCTCCGATCTCAGGGAGCATGGTCTGCCTCCGGTATCTCTCCGAGAAAGAGGCTTGAAGAGAAGTGTTCACATCCATTCGTCCCAGTCTTTCCACACAGGTTCGTATCCTTTTGCTCTGATTGCCGCCGCTATCTCTTCCACGCTTCTGCCATCGTTTATGACAAACTGTTCCAGCTCTTTGTGAGGAGCGGAAGCGTATCCGCCCGGCTCTGTGCTCGAGGCTGCACTCATCGTCGTAACGCCTATGCGCATTGCCATGTCCCGGAACTCCGCACTCTCTCTGGTGGAAAGAGATATATCAACTTCCGGGTCGAAGATACGGTAAGCGCATATCAGCTGTGCCATCTGTCTGTCGCTGATAGGATCTTTCGGCATGAAAGATCCGACATGAGGACGCAATCGAGGCAGAGAGATGGAGTATTTGGTCCTCCAGTGAGAGCGCTCCAGATAACGCAGATGAAGGGCAGTGAAGAAAGAGTCGGTACGCCAGTTTTGAAGTCCGAGCAGAGCACCTATACCTATTTTATTCACTCCCGCAGTACCGCAACGGTCGGGAGTCTCCAGCCTAAAGCGGAAGTTTGCTTTCTGTCCGCGGGGATGAAAGTCCGGATAGGTGCGTTCGTTATAGGTCTCCTGATAGACACAGACATAGCTGATACCGGCATCGACCAAGCGGGCATACTCTTCCGTCAGAAGAGGCTGAACCTCCAAAGAGATCTGCGCAAAGTGAGGACGCACGGCTTTTACGATCTTCTCGTAGTAGTCCGCATCCGTCAGACGAGGAGCTTCTCCCGATACAAGAAGAAGATGTCGGAAGCCCCACCTTTTCAGTACCTCTATCTCTTCCATCACCTGATCCACTTCCAGCTTTACTCTGTGAATCTTGTTATGACAGTTGAAACCGCAATAGACACAAGAGTTGGAGCAGTGGTTCGATACATAAAGCGGAATGTACATCTGGATGGTACGACCATAACGTCTCAGTGTAAGCTCTTCTGCCTTCTTCGCCATCTCTCTTAGAAACGGCTCTGCGGCGGGAGAGATAAGGGCTTTGAAATCTTCCGGAGTGCAACTCTCCTTGGATAAAGCTATCCGCACATCCCGGTCTGTCTTGTTGAAAATGGAATTCTCTTCGGTATCCCAGTCGTGCTTGATCAGTTCATCATAAAAGGTCATCGTCTCTCTTGTTTCAGGTTGGCATATCTTAATCGTTGAAAAATCCGTCTATCGGAGAAGTTGCAGACGCGCAGTTCATCACCGCCGGCAGTCCTGCCTCATAGGCTATGCGCCCTGCCTCTACGGCAAGTTTGAACGCTCTTGCCATTGCTACGGGATCGCCTGCACTGGCAATAGCGGTATTGACAAGCACTGCATCCGCCCCCATCTCCATCGCTTCCGACGCATGAGAGGGAGCACCAAGTCCGGCATCTATCACTACCGGGACACGGCTCTGTTCGATAATGATCCTAAGCAGATCACGAGTAGAAAGCCCTTTGTTGGTGCCTATCGGAGCACCGAGAGGCATTACCGCCGCCGCTCCTGCTTCCTCCAAATATTTACACAAGATAGGATCAGCCTGAATGTAAGGCATTACTATAAACCCCTCTTTAGCCAATACTTCCGTGGCTTTAAGCGTCTCGAACGGGTCGGGCAAAAGGTACTTGGGGTCGGGATGAATCTCCACCTTTATTATACGGGAGCCGAATGCCTCGTATGCCAAACGTGCTGCAAAGATCGCCTCTTCGGCGTTCCGCGTTCCGGATGTATTGGGCATCAACTGCACTCTGGGGCGTCTTATCGCTTCCACGAGACGGTCATGCTCATTGTCCGTTTCCACTCTCTTTAATGCCACGGTTACCAGCTCCGACCCGGATGCATCTATTGCCCGATACATCTGTTCGTTGGAAGCAAACTTCCCGGTGCCCAAAAACAGACGGGACGAGAAGCTCTGATCTGCTATGATAAGCTTTTCCATACTTTTTTATCTCTATCTCTTTGGTTTATTAAATTCTCTATTCACTGCCTCGACAAGGGTAACACTCTCTTCGTAGGGAGACTTGGCACGGTTGATAAGCCCCGAAAGCGCAACGCCTTGTACTCCCATCCCCGCAAGTTCTCCCAAATCTTCCTTCACGATACCTCCTATTGCAAAGAGAGGAAGAGGCAGGGGGAGCTGCCGGTTATAGGCAACCAATCTCTGCATACCCTCTTTCCCCAGTATCGGACTCAAGAGTTTCTTTGTCTCCGTATGTCTGTAAGGTCCCACTCCCACGTAGTCCACGCCTTGGAGAGCCCTCATTGCAACATCTTCCGGTCGGTTGCATGTTCCTCCCACAATCTTATCAGGTCCCAATCTTTTGCGAGCTTCCGATAGCGCAATATCTTTCAAACCCAAATGCACGCCATGTGCATCGCAGGCAAGAGCCACTTCGACATCATCATTGATAATGAGAGTACCGCCGTAGCTGTCCACCAACTTTTTCAGCGGAAGAGCCAAAGAAAGCCTCTCCGATGAGGTTGCCTCTTTCATCCGAAGCTGAATCCATCTCACTCCGGCATCAAGAGCAGCTTTCGCCCGGCTCAATACCTCTTCTTTGTCGTAACTGTCGGTGATATACTGCAAACGGCACGCCGATAGTCTCGCCTTTTTGGAAAGCAAGCCCGAATGGTCATGAGTGCCAAGGAGAGTGGCATTGGAGCGACGAAGAGCATCCACCAAAAGCTGGGATAAACGGCATGCCGTCGGAAGATCGTACCCTTGCGCCAGTCGTGTGGCTATACCTGCGGAGAGGACACATCCTGTCCCATGCTTATCCCAAGGGGTACGAGGAACGGTGAAGACGCGGCTCGTACCATCCGACAACAGGAGAATATCTTTCACGCAAGATGATTCGGAAAAATCTCCATGCCCTCCTTTCAGCAGGATATTCACACGATATTTTTGAGCCAAAACCATCAACTTCTCCGGCTGAACGGTACCAAACAACCGCTGACACTCCGGAAGATTGGGAGTTATAAGAGTGATGCTCTCCAACAGCTGCTCCAAGACATCTTCCTCCCAACGTTCATGGAGCGCATTATCCGAGGCTGACGCTTTCAATACAGGGTCCCAAACAATATGCCTTACTCCGTTCTTCTTCAACACCGAAGCGATGAGAAGAGCGTCTTCAAGCGAACTCACAAGTCCGATCTTGGCAGCCAACGGACGATGTTTTTCCAAAAGACATTTCAGAGGAGCCTTTATCTGCTCGGCGGGTATGGGCAGACACTTCTCAAAATGAAGCTCATGCTGCACCATGAGAGCCGTGATAACGGAAAGGGGATAACCGCCCAAAGCCTCTATGGCTCTTATATCTGCCGCCACGCCTGCACCCGAACAGGGATCATGCCCGGCGATGGTAAGCACTTCGGGACGAGGAAGTCGGAGAAAAGCCTCTTCAAGATTTTCCCCTGCCTCTGCGAGGTATCCCAGAACGGCACAGCCTGCAAAGCCCCAGTCCGAAATCCGGACAGCCCTCTCCGGAGTGATACCACCCAAAGCGATGACCGGGAATGGAAGCGAGGCGAGTTCGGCTCTGCACTGCTCTCTATCCAGACTTCCCCGATAACCGGGCTTGGATATGCTGTCGAACAGAGGGCTCAAAAGGGCATACGAAGGCACGAACGGCAATGCGCGCAACTCCTCTATGCTGTGAGCAGAAACGGATATGCGCCCCACTCTCTTCTGCCATTCCGCATACTCGGAAAGACGATCGGGGCGGAGATGAATTCCTTCAACTCCGGCGGTCTCCACCAAATCGAAATAGTCGCAAAGCACCACTCTGTGCCGATACTCCGGCTCGATGGCGCATATTGCCGCTTCGTAAGCCTCACGAGAAGCATTCGGAAGTCGCAGATGAAGGGCTTCCAATCCCAAGGCAAACAGACTGTTGTATCTGCCTATAACCTTAGGGGAAGCATCGGGAGGTGTTATTACTATAAGCATTGTTCCTTGTCTCGTTAGGGAATAGATGTGTTCTTCTCCTGTTTATGCTTCCTCTTTTATTCTGTTGTGCAGGTTTTTGGACGCACGCATAGAGCAGAAATGTTCTCCGCACATCGAGCAGAAGTGAGCCGTCTTATGCCCCTCTGCCGGGAGTGTTTCGTCATGAAACTTCAGTGCGGTCTCGCTATCCAAAGCGAGGTGAAACTGATCTCTCCAGCGGAATTCGTATCGAGCCTTGCTCATGGCATAGTCTCTGAAGTAAGCCGAAGGGTGTCCCTTGGCAAGGTCTGCCGCATGAGCTGCCAGCTTGTAGGTAATCACACCCTCCTTTACATCGTCTCTGTTCGGAAGACCAAGGTGTTCTTTCCGTGTAACATAGCAGAGCATGGATGTGCCGTACCACCCTATCATGGTTGCTCCGATAGCGGATGTTATATGGTCGTATCCCGGTGCAATGTCTGTAACCAACGGGCCAAGCGTGTAGAATGGAGCCTCATTACAGAGTTCGAGTTGCAGCTCCATATTTTCCTTTATCTTCTGCATGGGAACGTGTCCGGGTCCTTCGATTATAACCTGCACATTGTGTCGGTCTGCAATGCGAGCCAGTTCTCCCAGTGTGCGAAGCTCGGCAAACTGCGCCTCATCATTGGCATCCGCAATGCTTCCGGGGCGAAGACCGTCACCGATGGATACCGCCACATCGTAGCGTGCAAGGATCTCGCAAATCTCCTCGAAGTGTTCGTAAAGGAAGCTCTCCCGCTTGTGCATCGTACACCAATTCGCCATAATGGCTCCTCCACGAGAGACTATGCCGGTAAGCCTGTTCATTGTGAGCGGAATGTGTTGCCAACGAAGACCGGCATGGATAGTGAAGTAGTCCACCCCTTGCTCTGCCTGCTCTATGAGAGTATCCTTGTAGATCTCCCAGCTGAGCTTGGAAACATCCCCTTTTACCTTCTCTAAAGCCTGATAGAGAGGCACTGTACCCACCGGTACGGGCGAGTTTCTCACAATCCATTCACGTGTTTCGTGGATGTTGCGACCGGTAGAGAGATCCATTATTGTATCCGCTCCCCAGCGAATGGCCCACACTGCCTTCTCCACCTCTTCCTGAATGGAGCTGGTCAGAGGCGAGTTCCCGATATTCGCATTCACCTTTACCAGGAAGTTCCGCCCTATAACCATCGGTTCGCTTTCGGGGTGATTGATATTGGCAGGCAGGATGGCACGCCCGGCTGCTATCTCTTCACGGACAAACTCCGGCGTGATAAGCTCCGGAAGATGTGCGCCGAACGACTCCCCTTTCTCCTTCTTGTACTGCCCTTTGATCTGATCGCAGAGCTGATTTTCACGGATAGCCGCATACTCCATTTCGGGAGTGATGATGCCGGCTCTGGCATAAGCCAGCTGTGTAACGCACTTGCCCTCCTGCGCCACAAGCGGATGATCTTCCAGGTGTTCAAAGCGAAGATAATCGAGACGACTGTCTGCACGACGCTCTCGACCATATTCGGAAGTGAGGTTCTCCAACCTCTCCGTATCTCCGCGAGCGGCTATCCACTCTTGGCGGAGCTTGGGCAGTCCCTTGCGTGGATCCGCATGATAGTCCGGATCTGTATAAGGACCGGAAGTGTCGTACACCACTACCGATTCGTTTTCTGTCCGTACACCTTTGTCGTCAATAGTAGGAGAGAGATCTATACGGCGCATCGCCACTCTAATATTGTGCATCTTGCCGGGAACGTAGATCTTTACGCTGCCGGGCAGAGGCCCTGTCGAAATAGTCAGATTTTCTGTTTGGTCTTTTGCTCTCATCTTATAGCTTTTTCTTTTTGATGTTATTGTGTGATATGTTTTCTGCGTTGTGTGGTTCATCCGCCCCGTACTGCTCCGATGATGAGTATATCATCTCCCGGTCGGATTATGGTCTCTGCCCATGCCGTACGCTTGATGATGGTTTTATTGATAGCGACGGCGACATGCCCATTCTCCCATCCATGCTCTTTCAGGATGGTTTCCAGCGAACTGTTTTCCGGTATCTCTATCCGTTCTCTGTTGAGTGTAATCTCCATATTTCCCCGTAGATTTAATACGTTAAACAAGCATACAAATAAAAAAAGGCAGCTAAGCCGAAGACTTAACCACCATGAATATCAAAGGGGAAAATGGACAAAATATAAAGCTGCAACCATGGCGCAAACGCGCCACCGTATGATGAAGACTTCTTTTCCCTACGCCGGCATTATCCGGATCAGGTTACGGGTATCATCTCAGCCTATACACGATATTCTGCTTACACAGATCCATATATATGGCACCCCCAAGAATGTTGATGGGTTAGTCTTTTTGCCTAACCGAGCACAAAGGTACACTATTTCCCGAAAGATCAAATGTTTTTTATAAAAAAGTAGCCGACAGACGGCAAGAAAAGAGACATCTCCACTCTTGATCCCCTCTCCTGCCCCCCTTTTACCCCCACCCATTTTTCTCCAAACGTGTCTAAGAGTCTCTCTAAACGTGTACACTTCAGCTCTTTAACAGATTAAAAAGTGAAAATCGAGGTTTGAATACCGGAAATCAAGCCTTGACTTCCAACATTCAAACCTTGACTATCAAAAGTCAGGGCTTGAATGGAAAATGTAGAAAGGTTCAAGAGAAGATCTGTTCGTATTAAATCTCTTTTGTAAACAGGTTCGGGAGAGAAAGATGTATGGAATAGAGCAAGAGTAGAAGCAGAGAATCCGGAAAGAGAAAAGGAGAGAAGAGGCATTGCGCCTCTTCTCTCCTTTTGGGATACAGGGTATTGATCCGTGACGGATCTGCTTATTTGCCTTCTTCTTTTACGCCCTTGAATACCACTTCAAAGTATCTGCCGTTTGCAAGGATTTCCTTGAGGTAGGCTTGTATGTCTTGAGGAGTGATGGACTTCAATGTCTTCAAGTAGTCTGTGTGGAAGTCTTCACCATGCTCGATATCCCTCCAAATAAGACCCAACCAGTATGAGTTTTCGTTGAGACGTTCGTGGTAGTTCTTCTCCATGTTAAGGATACTTTTTTCAAGGTAAGAGCTGTCTATGCCTTTTTCAGCCATTTCCTTAAGCTCGCTCTTCACTTTGTTGTTGAGAGCTTCTGCCTTTTCAGGAGCTGTGTTGAAGACGATGTTGAGTCTCTTTGTAGCCACAGGGTATCTGCTGTAAGAGCCGTTTACGGATACGCCATAAGTACCTCCCTCTTCTTCGCGAATGGATTTGGTGTACTGTTGGCTGAGGACAGCTGTAAGAAGATCCATCTTGAGTTCGTTTTCAAGAGAGATTTTACCATCTGCGGCATAAAGATCCACAACGACAGCCAGAGGTGTATCCACTGTCTTGGTGAAGTGGTTTACTCTACCCTTTGCAGCAGTTCCGGGAACTTTATTACCCATTGCTTTTTCTCTGACCTTAGTGGCAGGAAGAGAGGCGATATACTGCTCTACGAAAGGCTTAATCTCTTCTTCTGTAAAGCTACCCACAAGTGCGAAAGTGAAGTCGCCTGCATTGGAGAAACGTTCTTTGTAGATCTCCATGATGCGGTCGTAGTTGGCCTTCTCAAGGTTCTCTACAGAAAGAGCTGCCACTCGCTTGTCGTTGTTGAAGATTGTAGCGGAGATGCTATCCGGCAATACGGACATAGGGTTCGCCTTTTGGCTGTTGAGGTTGCTGATGGTGCGTTCTTTGAATGCCTGATAAGCTTCTTTGTCTGTGCGCTTGGCTGTGAAGTTGAGGTAAAGAAGCTGGAACATGGTTTCCAAGTCGTCCTTTGTAGATGATCCTGATACGTTTTCGCCAACATAGTCTACCGATGTAGATACGGAAGCAGAACGACCTGCAAGAACCTTTGGAAGGTCTGTTGCAGAGAACTGTGCCAATCCACCCACTTCAATGGCAGAACCGAATACTTTGGCGTTATCCAACTCTTTTTCGTAATAAGGCAGGAGACCTCCCTTGCTGCGACCGCTCAAAAGGATCTGGTTCTCTTTCAATGTTGTAGGCTTGACGTAAACCACGGCACCGTTGCTAAGTGTCCACTTGTCTGCACCAAAGGATACGTTTTTCTCTACTTTGGTTACCTTGCCGGGCTTAGGCAGCGTCTCCATCAACTTAACGTTTGAAACAGTCTCCTTGATAGGCTCTACCGCTATCGCGTTGGCCTCTTTGTACATCGCCAAAGCGGCTTCCTTTGTAGGCATTTCCACGCCTTCTTTCTCCGGTCCGAGTACCATGATGGAAAGGTTGTCGTATGGAGCGATAAGGCTTTGCTGTACATACTGATTGAGTCCTGCAAGAGGAATGTTTGGAGCAAGCTGGTCGAACATCATCTTCTTAGTCTCCGGAGTGAGGAGCATACCACCTTTAAGGAAGTACTCTTTATACTCTTCGGCATAAGAAGCATTCTTACGGTTTGCCTTGCCTTTCACTGCATTGTCGAGGTTTTTAAGGAACTCTGTTTTGGCGCGATCGTATTCACTTTGAGTGATACCGTATTTTATAAGTCTGTTCTTCTCTGCCACCAGTGCGTTCATAGCCTCTTTAAGTCCGCCCTCTTTTACTTGTGCCGTAAAGCCAAAAGCATCTTTGGTTACTGCAAAACCAAGCAAACTGCCATCTTCGACACCGGCTCCGAGGAATGGTGCATTAGGTTTATGTGCGATCTCTTCCAAGCGTTCGTTCATGGCATAAGTAACCACATAGGAAAAGTATTCCAAAAGAATGCCCTTGATAGAAGCACGATCTTCTCTTGAAAGAGCGTCTCTCTTGTAGTTGAGCATGAGTAAAGTCATTGGAGATTCCTTGTCTGTGGCAATACCTATAAGGGGTTCTTGGTGATCTTCAACCTTAGTATATACACGCTCGGCAGCATCCGGACCGGGAGCAGGAATGTCTTTGAAAATCTCTTTGATCTTGTTTTCGACATAATCTACATCAATATCCCCCACGATGATGAGACCTTGAAGATCCGGGCGATACCACTTCTTGTAGTAGTCTCTAAGCTCTTGATACTTGAAGCCGTTGACTACTTCCATGCTACCGATAGGCATACGCTTGCCATAAAGGTTGCCTTCAGGGAAGATGTTAGGTAGAACTTTCTCAAGCATTCGAGAGAATGCGTTACGACCGCCTCTCCATTCTTCGGTAATCACACCGCGCTCTGCGTCGATCTCTTTTTCTTCCAAAGAGATACATCCGGACCAGTCGTGCAAGATGAGCAGGCAGGAGTCCACAATGCCTTGACGGGTAGTAGGAGCGTCCATGATGGTGTAAACGGTTTCGTCAAAACCGGTATATGCGTTGAGATTGTAACCGAAACGCACACCTACTTTTTCGAGATAATTTATAAGGTTCTTGCCCGGAAAATTCTTTGTTCCGTTAAAAGCCATGTGCTCGAGGAAGTGAGCCAAACCGCTTTGAGAGTCTTCTTCAAGAATGGAACCTACTTTCTGAGCGATGTAGAAGTGGGCACGTTCTTTGGGTTCGGTGTTGCGACGAATGATGTAAGTGAGACCATTGTCCAACTTACCTACACGAACCTCTTGGTCTGTCGGAATCTCTTGAGCATAAGCCACTGTTCCGAAACTACAGAGTAGCGCCACAAGAGCCACTCCTCTTGAGATTAGTTTTTTTAGATTCATTTTGGTTTTGTACGTATTAGTGATGAATTTTGTGTCCTGATATATGAGCAGGGCAAAGATAGTCAAAAAGCACTATAAGAAAGAGAATTAGATATTCTTTTTTTATATAGCTCCGTTTTATTTGGAAAACGTACAGGGGAAAAATCTAAAGATCCTTATGAAGGGATCTTTTTTGACAAAAACATCCCTATGCCTGTTCCTGAAAAGGTCTTATTCTTGAAATACCGGAAAAAGAATAGCCCCAAGAAGTGTGGTTTTTTGCAGACACAATTTTTTTTCCTTACATTCGCATTGCCAGAAGAAAACCTTTTTGAAAAAGACAGATGAGTATGGGTAAAAAGGTGTTCCCTGGAAGATGAAAAAACGACACTGAAGAATATAGAATACAATAATATAAGAAGTAGATGCCCTGCAAATAAAGGCAGGCTTTACAACGTAAAAACTATTACACCACATGGCTAAGAAGTTGATCTCTGCGGCTGAAGCAGCCGCGAAAGTAAAAGATGGCATGACTCTCATGATTGGCGGCTTTCTTGGAAACGGATCCCCTGAAAATATCATAGACCTTCTTGTAGAGAAAGGCGTGAAAGACTTGACTCTCATCGTGAATGACTCCGGATTTCCGGACAAAGGATGTGGGAAGCTTGTTGCAAATAATCAAGTAAAAAAACTGATTGTTTCTCACATCGGCACTAATCCTCACTCAGGAGAAAAGATGCGTAATGGCGAGATGGAGATAGAGTTTTCTCCTCAAGGGACATTGGCAGAACGCATCCGTTGTGGTGGTTCCGGACTTGGAGGTGTACTCACTCCGGTCGGCTTAGGTACCATCATAGAAGAAGGGAAGCCCCAAGTGGAAGTGGATGGAAAGATCTTTCTGTTGGAGAAACCTCTGCGTGCGGATATTGCTTTGATAGGTGCTTCCACAGGAGACGAAATGGGTAACCTTATATATAAAGGTACAACCCAAAACTTCAATCCACTTATGGCTATGGCTGCCGATCTTGTCATTGCAGAGATTGAAGAGATAGTCCCGGCAGGCTCTTTGGCTCCGGAGAGCATACACACGCCTCATATCTTTGTTGATCATATCGTACAACACTAATGAAATAGAACTTTTAATAGTATGAAAAAATCGTTGATTCGCGTGCGCATGAGTTCTCATGACGCTCACTATGGTGGAAATCTTGTAGATGGAGCAAAGATGCTCCAACTTTTTGGAGATGTTGCAACCGAACTTCTTATCGCTCAAGATGGAGACGAAGGTCTCTTTGTCGCGTATGATAACGTGGAGTTCCTTAATCCTGTATTTGCCGGAGACTATATCGAAGCGACAGGAGAAATCACAAAATTGGGCAACACTTCTCGTAAAATGGTATTCGAGGCGAGAAAGGTAATCCGCCCAAGAACAGATATTTCTGCTTCTGCAGCTGATGTCTTGGAAGAACCTATCGTGGTGTGTCGTGCCAGCGGAACATGCGTGGTGCCTAAAGAGTGTCAAAGAAAATAAATCTTCTTGATCCTTTGGTCCTTTAACAAGATCGGGGGATAGAAATGCGAATAAGTTCTTTAACAAGAAATTACTAACACCGAGCAAGTATCGGGTGAAGCGTGTCTCGTATCTCTCGTTCTTTTGCTCCTTATCAGAAATAGACACAATGGAAAAACTTATTATCACAGCAGCTATCTCCGGAGCGGAGGTAACTAAAGAACACAACCCCGCAGTACCTTACACTGTGGAAGAGTGCGTAAGAGAAGCAAAGTCTGCATTTGATGCAGGAGCAAGTATCATCCACCTGCATGTCCGTTGGGATGATGGTACTCCGACACAGGATAAGCAAAGATTCAAAGAGGTAATGGATGCCATATACGCAGCTTGTCCGGGTGTTATCATCCAACCTTCTACGGGAGGAGCTGTGGGTATGACAAATGATGAGCGTCTTCAACCCACCGAACTCAAGCCCGAAATGGCTACTTTGGACTGCGGAACACTCAACTTCGGTGGTGATGAAGTATTCACAAACACAGAAAATACGATCAAGTATTTTGGACAACGCATGATAGAATTGGGCATTAAACCTGAACTTGAGGTGTTTGACAAGAGTATGATCGACATGGCGCTCCGCCTGGCAAAAAAAGGATATATCCAATCTCCGATGCACTTTGACTTTGTAATGGGAGTAAATGGCGGTATTGCCGGAGAGATGAGAGACTTTGTTTTCCTTCGTGGCAGTATTCCAAGCGATGCTACTTATACCGTTGCAGGAGTAGGTCGATATGAATTCCCTTTAGCCATGCTTGCCATCATAGATGGAGGTCATGTGCGTGTCGGATTTGAAGACAATGTATTCATCTCTAAGGGCGTATTGGCTAAATCTAATGGAGAACTTGTGGAGAAAGTTGTTGCAATGGCAAAAATGTTCGGCAGAGAGATTGCCACTCCTGATGAAGCAAGACAAATTTTAAGTATCAAATAAGGACTAAACAAAGTATTCTAACAAAAAAATAATTGAAACAACCGTTATGAAAAAAGGCAATAAGTACGGAACACACCGCGTGATAGAACCGGTAGGCGTCCTTCCACAACCGGCAAATAAGATCGACAACAATATGGATGAGATCTATGACAATGAGATACTCATCGATGTACAAACTCTAAATATAGACTCGGCTTCTTTCACAGATATTTCTGCTCGTGCAAATGGCGATGAAAAGAGAATTGCTGAGATCATGATGGAAATAGTAGAGAAACAAGGCAAGCACCGCAATCCTTGGACAGGTTCGGGTGGTATGCTTCTCGGAACTGTGGAAAAAATCGGAGATGCTCTTGTAGGTAAGACAGACCTTAAGGTCGGTGACAAAATAGCTACTCTTGTTTCTCTTTCACTAACCCCACTACGAATAGACAAGATCAAAGAGATTCGTAAAGATGTGGATCAAGTAGATATAGACGGAAAAGCTATCTTGTTCGAGAGTGGTATCTATGCTAAAATTCCGGCAGATCTCCCCGAAAAATTGGCTCTTTCTGCTCTTGACGTAGCAGGAGCTCCGGCTCAAACAGCAAAACTTGTTCGTCCGGGTGATACAGTGGTAATTATTGGAGCGGGTGGTAAGTCCGGTATGCTTTGCTGCTATGAGGCAAAAAAACGTGCGGGTGTAACCGGTAAGGTTATTGGCATTACTCATTCTCAAAAGAGTACGGATCGTCTTATCTCTTTAGGTTTTTGTGATCATGTATTCTCGGCAGATGCAACTCAACCTGTTCCCGTATTGGAAAAGATAGAGGCTCTTACAAATGGAGAGCTTGCTGATGTAACAATCAATAATGTTAACATACCTGATACAGAAATGACAAGCATCCTTATCACTAAGGATACAGGTATAGTTTACTTCTTCTCTATGGCTACAAGCTTTACGAAAGCGGCTCTTGGAGCAGAAGGTGTAGGTAGCGACGTGACTATGTTGATCGGTAACGGTTATACCAAAGGACACGCTGAAATCACTCTTCAAGAACTCAGAGAGTCTGAAGCTCTAAGAAAGATTTTCACAGAACTCTACGCATAAGCCTTATGAGAGAAAGTAATAGGAAACTGTTCTTTCCGAATGTTTCAGATGAAGAATGGAACGATTGGAAATGGCAGGTAAAAAACAGAATAGAGACTGTCGAAGACCTTAAAAAGTATATTTCTCTCACACCGGAAGAGGAGCAAGGGATTCGAGAAAGCCTCAAGACTATAAGAATGTCTATCACACCTTACTATTTAAGTTTGATAGACCCTAACGATCCTCATGACCCGGTAAGAAAGCAGTCTATTCCGACAGAAAATGAGCTTCATGTAAGTCCTTCGGATTTACAGGACCCTCTTCATGAAGATAGCGACTCTCCTGTTCCGGGACTTACACACCGCTATCCGGACAGAGTTTTATTCCTCATCACGGATATGTGTGCAATGTATTGCAGACACTGTACAAGACGTCGCTTTGCCGGACAAAGAGACGCTGCTTCTCCTCAAAAGCGTATAGATGCGTGCATAGACTACATAGCACGTACTCCTCAGGTAAGAGACGTTCTACTTTCCGGAGGAGATGCTCTTCTTATGAGCGACTCCAAGATTGAGTACATACTGCAACGTCTTAGAGAAATTCCTCATGTGGAAATTATCCGCTTCGGATCAAGAACTCCGGTTGTAATGCCTCAGCGTATTACTCCTGAGTTTTGTGAAATGATAAAGAAGTATCATCCGATATGGCTGAATACACACTTTAATCACCCGAACGAGATAACAAAGGAGTCGTCAGAAGCTTGTGCACGTTTGGCAAATGCCGGTGTCCCTTTGGGAAATCAAAGCGTACTCCTGCGTGGAATCAATGATTGTACTCATATTATGAAGAAGCTGGTACATGAGTTGGTAAAAATCCGTGTTCGTCCTTACTATATCTATATATGTGACCAAAGTATGGGTATCGGACACTTCCGTACTCCTGTATCCAAGGGTATAGAAATCATTGAGAATCTTCGCGGACATACTTCCGGCTATGCAGTACCGACTTTCGTTATAGATGCTCCCGGTGGTGGCGGTAAAATACCGGTTATGCCATCGTACATGATCTCTCAAAGTCCTAATCGTGTGGTAGTGCGCAACTACGAAGGTGTTATAAGCACTTATACCGAACCGGAAGATTATGTAGAAGAGTGTCACTGCGAGGAGTGCAAGAAGCAGAAAGCCAAAGAAGGCGTTGCTGCACTATTGGGAGGTCAACAACTTTCCATAGAACCTAAAGAACTTGCAAGACACAAACGGAACGAACACTAAGGCAAAAGACCATGCCCCCTTAAAAGTATGCCTTTTATAAAAGACATATTAGAGCACGAGAGTGTATCCATCGTTGGCTTGGAGAAGAATACCGGAAAGACAGAGTGTCTTAATTATATTCTTCGTAGAATAAGCACGATGGATACCTCTATTGCTTTAACTTCTATTGGGGTGGATGGCGAAGATACCGATCGTGTAACCAGGACACCGAAGCCGGAAATAACCATATATGAAGGGATGACCTTTGTTACTTCTGAAAATCACTATCAAAGGCGCAGGCTCATCTCCGAAATATTGGATGTCAGTAGTGAACAAACGGCTTTGGGAAGACTCATAACAGCACGTTCCGTACTATCGGGGAAGTGTTTGATCTCAGGTCCATCCAATACGGCGGGTACAAAAAGACTGATAAAGCGACTAAAGGGACTAAATATAGAGACAACATTGGTAGATGGAGCTCTCTCCCGTATGAGCTTGGCTTCTCCGGCTGTAACGGATGCCATGGTACTTGCAACAGGAGCCGCTCTTTCTGCCAACATTTCTCAACTCGTGCGTCAAACACAGTTTGTAAAACGGCTTATAGGTATCTCGGCTATTGAATCTGCCTTAGCCTCATCCCTATCAAACATAACGGGAGGGATTTGGGCTGTTGATGAAAATGATGCGATTCATGATTTGGGAATACCGTCGATTTTCTTGGCAGAGAAAAGCACCAAAGAGCTATTTGGTTTTGGGAATAGGATATACGTATCGGGGTTGGTAAGTGATAAGTTCTTGGAGACTCTCAGATTACAAAAAAGAAATGTAGAGCTGATTGTTCAAGACTTTACAAAGCTATTTCTCTCTCCCAATGTCCTTGATGCCTACGAAAGGGAAGGAAATATTGTAAGAACTCTTCAACAAACCAATCTCATAGCCGTTACCATAAATCCTCTGGCTCCGAATGGGATCTGCCTCAATTCGGATCTACTGAAAGAAGAGATGCAAGAGGCTCTGCAAATCCCGGTATATGATATTAAAAGAATATGATGTCGATTAAGCAAGCGCTAGAAGAGATAAGCGGATTTCGCTTTATGCTTGAGGATTTGAGCATTCTCTCTCCTGTTGGGCGCAGATGCCTTTCAGAGTCTCCGTTCCTGACCGATAAGACAGAAATAGAACAAGCTCTTTCTGAAGTAGAGTTGCTAAAAGAAAGATTACTCTCTCCGGAATTCAAAGAACCTGTTACTGTCATGGAAGTAAAGTTGATGCAGTTAAGAGATATCAAAGGAACTCTTTCAAGCCTGTCAGCAAAGGTTCAACTGACCGATATAGAGCTCTTTGAGATAAAAAATTTGGCTCTATTAGCGGTACACTGCCGGGAATTGGGAGAGCAGCTAAATCTTTCTTTCCTATTCGTTCCTGACTTGGAACCTGTTGTTGACTTGCTGGACCCGGAAGGCAAACGCATCCCTCATTTTTATATCTATGATTCTTACTCTCCGACTCTGGCTTCACTAAGGGCTCAAATACGACACATGGCAGAAAAGGGCTATCCGGAAGAGGAAATAGAGAGTGTACGTATTCAGTCTGTTCGTCTTGAAGATGACATTCGTACAACCTTGACAGCCAAACTGCAAGAATATGCATCAAGCCTTGTTGTAGCTCTGAATGAAATGGGACATTTGGATCTCTTATTGGCTAAAGCTAAGCAAGCGATCAAAATGACCCTCTGCAAGCCTTCAATAGTCGAGGAGAAGACATATTTTGAGGGACTATTCCATCCGGAAGTCAGTACTTACTTAGAGGAAAAAGGAAAAAGGTTTCAGCCCGTTGATGTAGTTTTACCCCAAAGTCCAACCGTGGTTACCGGAGCAAATATGGCCGGGAAGAGTGTTTTCCTGAAAAGTATTGCTCTTGCACAAACCTTGACACAGTTTGGATTTTTTATTCCGGCAACCTCTGCAACAGTTGCTCCGGTAAAAAGGATTGCTATAATATCCGGAGACGGAGAAGATGAGAGCAGAGGCTTATCTTCTTATGCTTCTGAAATGCTAAAAGTCAACGACATTGTTTTAGAAGCACAAAAGGGAACGTCTATGCTGGTCCTCATAGACGAATTGGCAAGAACAACGAATCCGGTAGAAGGACAAGCCATTGTATGTGGAATGTTGGAGTTTTTGGTAAAAGAGAATGTACGTGCCGTTATTACCACTCACTATGGCATAGATATGCCTGTAAGAAAACTTAGAGTAAAAGGTTTCAGAGAAGAAAGGTGTACTTCCGGCAAAGTAAGCGTAGAGCATATAAATGATTATATAGACTATTCATTAGAAGAGACCACAGCACGAGATGTGCCTCATGAGGCTATCCGTATAGCTGAGATAGTAGGAGTAAACGATGAATTTCTTCTACACATCAAAAGACATTTGAAGAATAACATATAAAATATAAAGTATCAGCAGTAGCAATGATGCAGAAAAGTAAATTAGGAATAGACTTTAAGGATGTAGAGTACGCAAGAAGCGTTGCTCGAAAGATTGCAGATGGAGTGCAAGACTTCGTAAAAGATTACTCTACTGTGGCGGTAGAACGCACACTTTGTCGCCTTATAGGCGTGGATAATGTAGATGCCAATGGGGTGCCTCTACCCAATGTCCTTGTCGATGATCTTAAAAGCAAAGGAGTACTGGAACATGGTGTTCTCTTCTTTTTGGCGAATGCAATGGCTGCAACCAAGCTTTCAGCCCAACAGATCGCTGAAAAAGTAGGAGCCGGAGAAATGGATATTACTTCTTTCCCTTACATTTCCAAAGAAGAAGTAGCAAAGACACTGAAGCCTTCTGTAGATGAAAGTATCACTAAGATTTCAGATAGACGCAAGAAAAGAGAACACTATCTGGCTACTATCGGTGAAGGTTCTAAGCCTTATCTCTATGTGATTGTTGCTACCGGTAATATATACGAAGATGTTGTACAAGCAGAAGCTGCTGCAAGGCAGGGAGCAGATATTATTGCCGTAATTCGTACCACTGGGCAGAGTCTTCTCGACTATGTCCCTTATGGTGCCACGACAGAAGGTTTTGGAGGAACATTTGCGACTCAGGAAAACTTCCGAATTATGCGTCAAGCATTGGACAAAGTCGGAGAAGAAGTCGGGCGATACATTCGTCTCTGTAACTATTGTTCCGGACTATGTATGCCGGAGATTGCAGCAATGGGAGCATTGGAAGGCTTGGATGTCATGTTGAATGATGCGCTTTATGGTATTCTCTTCCGCGACATCAATATGCAACGAACTCTTGTTGACCAATTCATGTCTCGCGTCATCAATGGTTTTGCTGGAGTTATCATAAATACAGGAGAAGACAACTATCTCACAACAGCAGATGCAGTAGAAGAAGCTCATACGGTATTGGCTTCTGATATCATCAATGAACAGCTTGCACTTCTTGCCGGTCTTCCGGAAGAGCAAATGGGACTCGGTCATGCTTTTGAAATGGATCCAGAACTTGAAAATGGTTTCTTATATGAATTGGCACAAGCACAGATGACAAGAGAGATCTTCCCAAAAGCTCCTCTAAAATATATGCCTCCGACAAAGTTTATGACAGGAAATATCTTTAGAGGACACCTCCAGGATGCCCTGTTTAATATGATTGGAATTTGGACACATCAAGGTATTCAGCTCTTGGGAATGCCTACCGAAGCTATCCATACTCCATTTATGAGCGATAGGTATCTTTCCATCGAAAATGCAAAATATATCTTCAACAACATGCGTTCCATAGGAGAAGAGATGGAATATAAGGAGGGAGGCATCATTCAAACAAGAGCAAAAGAAGTCTTGGCTAAGACTATCAAACTACTGGATGAACTCGAAAAAGTAGGACTTTTCACTGCTATTGAGAAAGGAATCTTTGCAGATGTAAAGCGTCCAATGAATGGAGGTAAAGGTCTTGCAGGAGTTGTAATGAAGGGAGAGCACTATTACAATCCTTTCATTGAGATTATGAACCCGGTAAAATAGTAACATCTAACAATCGTATATTACAGTTATGAGCGGAGGATTATATTCTACAGAAGCCAACGATTTCGACCAAACGCTGGATCTGACCAAAATAAAACCATACGGCGATACCATGAATGATGGTAAAACTCAGATTAGTTTTACCCTTCCAGTACCTGCAGGAGACGAAGCCATTGAGGCGGCAAAACAACTTTTAAGGAAAATGGGATTTGATAATCCCCAAATAGTGTATCACAAAGAGTTAACGGAAGGATTTACTTTCTTCAACTGCTACGGCAGCTCTACCGTGACGATAGATTACACTCAGATTCATGTTCCCAAGGTTGATTCCGAAAAATGGGACATGCAGATGACCGATGACTTTATCAAAGAGCATATTGGTCGTAAAATCGTTGTAGTGGGAGCAAGTACGGGAACAGATGCTCATACAGTGGGTATTGATGCAATCATGAACATGAAAGGTTTTGCAGGGCACTATGGTCTGGAACGCTACGAGATGTTTGAAGCACTCAATATGGGCAGTCAGGTATTGAATGAAGATTTCATAGCCAAAGCGATTGAGATCGGAGCGGATGCGCTTCTTGTTTCACAGACCGTTACTCAAAAAGATGTACACATAAAGAACATGATAGAGCTTGTAGAAATGTTGGAAGCAGAAGGTCTCAGAGATAAAGTCATATTGTGTGCAGGAGGTCCCCGTATCTCCCATGAGTTGGCAAAAGAGTTGGGATACGACGCCGGATTTGGTATGAACACTTATGCTGATGATGTCGCTTCTTTTGTTGCCCAAGAATTAGACCGAAGACTTAATAAACAATAAAACCTATACCTTATGGATAAAAATCAGATACGAGAAGTCATTGCTCGCCGGGTGGCTCAAGAATTAAAGGACGGTGATGTGGTAAACTTAGGAATAGGTCTTCCGACTCTTGTTCCAAACTATCTCAGTCCCGATATCAAGGTATACTTGCAATCGGAAAATGGACTTATAGGTATGGGACGTACTCCGGAAGCCGGGAGTGAAGATCCTAACTACATCAATGCCGGAGGTGGTGCCATTCTTCCCGATGTAGGAGCTGCTTCCTTCGATAGTGCAACATCTTTTGCCATCATTCGCGGAGGACACGTAGACATCAGTGTTTTAGGAGCACTTCAAGTTGATGTAAAAGGAAATCTTGCCAACTGGAATATTCCGGGAAAGATGGTTCCGGGCATGGGAGGAGCTATGGACCTTCTTACAGGAACACGTAAAGTGATTCTTGCCATGGAGCATACTGCAAAAGGTGCTCCTAAGATTATGACGGAGTGTACTCTTCCTCTTACAGCAAGAGAAGCGGTAGACATGATTATTACAGAAATGTGTGTTATTTTTGTCACTGAAAAAGGTCTGGAAGTAGCAGAAATACATCCGGAGTTTACCAAAGAAGATGTAGAAGCAGCGACAGCAGCTCCACTCATCTTCAGAGAGAATATCACAGCTATGGCAGTTTAGTGCTCAGAAAAATCTCAGAAAAAGATATTATAACATTATACAGATGAAAAAAGTATTTATTGTTGCTGCAAAGCGCACACCTATAGGCAAATTCATGGGTAGCCTATCCCCATTCAGCCCTGCTCAACTTGGAGCAATGGTTGTTCGCAACATCTTGGAAGAAACTAAGATCGATCCTTCTGTTGTAGATACTCTCATTGCAGGAAATGTTCTTTCTGCCGGACAGAAACAGGGCGTTGCTCGTCAGTGTGCCATTTTAGGAGGTATCCCACAAGAAAAGACCGCTTACTCCATAAATATGGTATGCGGAAGTGGCATGAAAGCAGTGATGAATGGTATTACAGATATTATGGCTGGGTTTGCCTCTGTGGTTATTGCAGGTGGCACGGAATCCATGACGAATGCCGGTTTCATCCTTCCGGGGGATGTGCGTTCCGGTTTCAAGATGGGCAACCTTCAAGCCATAGACCACATGGTAAATGATGGTCTTACAGATGCTTACCACAACTATCACATGGGAATTACTGCAGAAAATATCGCAGACCAGTGTGGTATCTCAAGAGAAGATCAAGATCGTTTTGCAATACTTTCCCAAGAAAAGGCTATCGCAGCCGTAGATGGAGACAAGTTCAAAGAAGAAATTGTTCCGGTTGAAATCATAACTAAAAAAGAGACCATTCTATTTGAAAAAGACGAATTCCCCAATAGAGGTTCTTCTTTAGAGAAATTAGCCAAGTTGCGTCCTGCTTTCAAAAAAGAAGGAACAGTAACTGCCGGCAATGCTTCGGGACTGAACGATGGTGCTTCTTTTGTGATGTTGGCAGATGAAGACGCGGTAAAGAAGTACAATCTTACTCCTCTTGCTGAGATTGTTGCATTTGGAGAAGGCGGTGTAGATCCTCAAGTAATGGGGCTTGGTCCTGTTCCTGCTATTCGCTCTGCTCTGCAACGTGCAGGCATGAAATTGTCCGACATGGAGATCATAGAGCTTAACGAAGCATTTGCAGCACAATCTCTTGGAGTAATCAAAGGATTGATTGAAGAACACGGAGTCTCTCGTGAATGGATTGACGAACGTACCAATATTCATGGAGGAGCTATTGCTTTGGGCCATCCTATCGGTGCAAGTGGGAACAGAATTCTTGTATCTCTTGTGCACGAACTTAAGAGATATGGAAAGGAGTATGGTCTTGCTTCTCTCTGTATCGGAGGAGGTATGGGAACAGCCATTATCATTAAGTCTGTAAAATAAACTCTGCATGAGCCACGTACATACAGAAATAGATGGGCATGTAGCGGTTCTTCGTATAGATGACGTCAAAACACTCAACGCTCTTCATACTGCTCTGATAAAAGAACTCATTCTTCGCTTTGAAGAAGTGGAGCAGAATGAAGACGTTAGAGTGATCATCCTCACCGGAACAGACCGAGCCTTTGTAGCCGGAGCAGATATACAGGCTATGAGTAAGATGGATCATGTGGCAGCCAAAGAGTTTGGGACGCTTGGTGCAGCTGTCTTTCGCCGTATAGAGGCTTCTCCTAAGCCTGTCATTGCAGCAGTAAACGGCTTTGCCTTGGGAGGTGGTTGCGAACTCGTTTTAGCCTGTGATATTCGTCTTGCATCCGATAAAGCTAAGTTTGGGCAGCCGGAAGTAGGACTCGGCATAACTCCTGGTTTTTCCGGCACTCAACGTTTAGCCAGAGCCATAGGGTTCTGTAAGGCTAAAGAGCTTATCTTTACAGGAAAAATCATTGGTGCGGAAGAAGCAGAACGTATCGGTCTCATCAACACCGTTGTACCGCATGAGACACTCATGCAGGAAGCCATTCTTTTGGCAAGACTAATTGCAAAAAAAGCTCCTATCGCTGTACATCTGTCCAAGAGAGCCATCAATGAAGGTTGGGACTTGAGTATAGAAGAAGGGATAGAACTTGAAGTCGATCTTTTTGCCCAATGCTTTGAAACAGAAGATCAGAAGAGAGGAATGGAAGCATTCCTGAAGAAAGAGAAGGTCGTATTCAAAGGCAGATAAACACAATAACCATCAACACTCAAAAGATATGAAGATAGCAGTAATAGGAACCGGAACCATGGGCAATGGTATAGCACAAGCCTTTGCTCAAGGTGGTTATCAAGTGGTCATGAAAGACCTTTCTCAAGAGGTTTTGGATCGTGCAATAACCAATATAGACAAATCTCTTGTCAAGCTCGTATCCAAGCACTCCATCACGGAAGAGGAGAAAGGCAATATTCTTTCTCGCATCTCCTCTACGCTCATCTACGAAGATATAGCAGATGCATCGCTTGTGGTGGAAGCCATTGCAGAGAATATGGAGCTAAAAAAACGTGTCTTTAAGGAACTTGACCAGGCTTGCAAGCCGGAGACTATTCTTGCCACAAACTCCTCTTCACTCTCTATCACAGAGATTGCTGCTTGCACAAAGAGACCGGAGAAAGTTATCGGTATGCACTTCTTCAATCCTGTTCCTGTGCTCAAACTCGTCGAAGTGATTCGAGGTCAACTCACTTCCGATGATGTCTTTGCCTGTGTAAAGGGAGTGGCAGAAAAGATCGGAAAAGTTCCCGTTGAAGTAAACGAAGCACCGGGATTTCTTGTAAATCGTCTGCTCATTCCTATGATCAACGAAGGAATCGGAGCATTGGCAGAAGGAGTCGCCTCCAAAGAAGAGATAGACGAAGCGATGAAGCTTGGCGCCGGGCATCCTATTGGTCCGTTGGCGCTGGCAGATCTTATCGGATTGGATGTTTGTCTTGCCATCATGGAAGTGCTTTATCATGAGTTCGGAGATAGCAAGTATCGTCCACATCCGCTTCTTCGCAAGATGGTACGGGCCAATCTCCTTGGACGTAAGACCGGAGAGGGTTTCTTCTCATACAAATAAAGAAGTAGAATCAACAAGATAACGAGGGCTGAACTTCCTATTGGGAGTTCAGCCTTTATTTTATTATACTGCTTCTCTGTCAAGAAAAAGCAGAAATAGAATATCCCTCCTCTATATATTTAACAAAAACAATTTCCTCTTTAACTCTATAAGTTTGCAAACAAGCATCTTATCCCTTTGACATCTCATTATTTATATATACTTTTGCGGAAGCATTTTTAGCACATTATTTAGTTTCACAAAAGAATTCGCAACCATTTTTCATGAAGAAAACACTATTTCTCCTGCTGTTTTCGTTCCTGTTCGTGTCTTTCTCGGCATCCTCATGCAAAGACAAAAACAAGAACGAAGTGTATGCTTTTGACCTGAAAGAAAATACGCAAGTAGCCTTATCTTCGGAGGAGCAGACCAAAGAAATTCCCATCGCAACCAATATCCCGGAGTGGAAAGTATCTGTTCCCTCATCTGCCTCATCGTGGTTATCGGCAAGAGGATTGCGTAACCGTCTCGCCATTACAGTAACAAAGAACACCGGAGAAGAGCGCTCTGCTCAGCTTACACTAAGTGGAATGGGAGTCTCTGCAACGATCAATGTAAAGCAGGCAGCGCAAGGACCTTTTGTGGAAGCCTCTACCACCACGCTTCTTATTGAGAAAGGAGGAGGCAAGAGCACTGTCGGCATCTACACTAATGCAGAGTACGAAGTAGTAATACCTTCGGACATCTCTTGGATAAAAGCATACAAGAGCATAGCCACTGTAGAGCCGAAAGAGCTTTATATCGAGGTGGATTGGAATGAAGGAGCAGAACGAAAAGCAGAGCTACTGCTTCAAACGGTCGGGACTACTCCTATTGCCCAGACAAAGATTACCATTACCCAGAAAGGAGATAACGGCTACGATGGCAAGACCTCCGGCACCATAGATGAAGACATCAAGGTTCCGGTATTTTCGGGTTATGCGTCATCCGTACAGAATGGCACTCCGATAGAAAACTCTTTTGACAACAACTATACGACCATCTACCACTCATCGTGGTCGAATTCCGCGCCCAACTATTTTCCCATCACTTTGGAGTACAATTTCAAGGACCAACCACGGATAGATTACCTCATCTATCACCCAAGAAAAGATGCTCAAAACGGGCACTTCAAGCTTGTGGAAATCTGGGCAAAATCGGATGGAAGCAACGAGTTCAAGAAGCTCATCACACACGATTTTAAGGGCTCTTCCAATCCTGCAAAGATTATATTTGATAAGCCCTTGATACAACCTTCAGCGATAAGATTCGTTGTGCTCTCCGGACATGGAGACGGAAAGGGTTTTGCGGCGTGCTCCGAAATGGAGTTCTACCGTATCAATCCCGATAAGTTTGATCCCACAACGATCTTTACGGATATTACGTGTTCGGAGCTTAAACAAGGTGTAACCGAGTCTCAGATCATGAATATAGAGAATGATCTCTACCGCCAGATCGCCTACTATCTGTACAAGGGCACTTATCCGAAAGAGTTCCGCATCGACTCTTTCCGTGCATGGCCTCACCCCTCTACTCAGGCAAAAATAAACAGAACCGGTACTTACAGTCTTTTGGATAACCCTACCGGAATTGCTGTAAACAGAGGCGAAAACATTATCGTATTTGTCGGAAAGACTGGTGGACAGACTTTGAGTCTGCGTCTGCTTAATTTGGACAAACCGAATGGAGATGGCTACAACGACAATTATGTCTACTCTCTACAAGAGGGAGCCAACAAAATCAAAGCGGATGCAGATGGACTTCTCTATGTATTATACCACACGGAAGAGTATGCCAATGCTCCTAAAGTGAAGATTCACTTTGCTACCGGAAATGTTCAAGGCTACTACGATGTTCAGAAGCATGCACCTTCAAGATACAACGAGCTGCTTGCGAAGGCCAACCATAACAAGTTTTTTGACATTGTGGGTACAAAGGCTCACCTGACGTTCCCCGTTGAGAGCTATCGCTCTTTCACCGGAGCAGATGGTAAAAAACTCATAGATCTTTACGATAAACTGGTTTTGGACGAACAGGTTTTCATGGGGCTTCAGAAGTACGATCGTGTTTATGGTAACCGCGCCTACTTTCACGTCATGTACCACTCTTATATGTATGCAACGGGGTACCGCACAGCATATAGTGTTGGTACGCTTCCGACCATCCTTGATCCCAATAAACTTGTGGAAAGTATCTGGGGACCTGCTCACGAGCTGGGGCATATCCATCAGACATCCAGAGGCTTCAAATGGAGAGGTACTACCGAAGTTACGACCAATGTACACTCTCTGTTCATTCAAACATCTTGGGGGCAGCCCTCTCGCATCCAGTACGAAAATCTTCTCAAAGGCGACGGTTTTGTGAACAGATACGACAAAGCATTCTCTTACGCTTTCGTGGAGCAGCGTCCGTATATCATCATCCCGGATGTTTTCTGTCAGTTGGTTCCATTCTGGCAGGTTCAGCTCTACTTCTCAAATGTGTTGGGAAACAAAGACTTCTACAAAGAGTTCTACGAATATACTCGCACGGATCCCAATCCGGAAGACAACGGACGGGCGCAGGTCGAGTATTCTCTTCGTGCCTCTCGTGCCGCGGGTTACGATCTGACAGAGTTCTGCGAACGCTGGGGATTCTATCGCGTCGGTTCATGGGAAGTGAACGACTATGGCAAGGAGATGGTTACGGTAACCGAAGCCCTTGTTTCCGAAATCAAACAGAAGATAAGCAAGCTCGGTCTCAAGAAGATCACAGACCGCATCGAGTACATTTCGGACTCCAACTGGCAGATTTACAGAGACCGCAAGAGTATCACCAAGGGCGGAAAGAGCAGGGTCGTAACGGAAGGCAGACACACGATGTTCGAAGTAAACTCCGGCTGGCGCGACTATGTCGCGGTGGAGATCTACAACGCTTCGGGCAGACTCATCTGTGTGGCAAACAGCCCTAAGTTCGTACTTCCCGGCTCATTCGACAAGAGCTGCAAGGCTTACGCCATCTCTTTTGACGGCAAGAAGGAAGAGATCCCATACGAATAACAACATACTTTGTGATTAAGGAGTTTCTGCTCCTTTACGAATCCCTCAGAAGTTTTTTTGTCCAACCACTTCTGAGGGATTCTCTTTCTATATCCGCAGTCAAAGCCCCAAAGATTTCAGGCAAAAGCTGTATCTGAAAATCTCCTTCCGCAAGCAGCAAAATTTACGTGCGCACGTAAATATTTTTTTGTGCGCACGTAAATATTTTTTTGTGCGCACGTAAATTTTTTTTCGTGCGCACGTAAATTTTTTTTTGTGCGCACGTAAATTTTTTTTGTGCGCACGTAAATTTTTTTTCGTGCGCACGTAAATTTTTTTTCGTGCGCACGTAATTTTTTTTCTGTGCGCACGTAATTTTTTTTCTGTGCGCATGGAAATTTTTCTCCTCCCAAAGGCTTCGGGAGAAGGAGGTAAATCTGTTCTCGGCGGCGGAAGAGTATATGGAGTGGAACGTCCGAGGGCGTCCTCGAAATCGGGCAAAAAAGGAAATATCTGTTAGAGGATTGCCCTTTCGGGCTGTTTATAAAGGGAAAAATCACTCTTTCGGGGTATTGGCAGACTTGCGGAAATACCCGAACTTTGTAGACAGAAAAGAGGCAAAAAACTACGTTCTCTTATTGTTCAAAAAAAGAACTTCCACAAAAGTTTTATTTGTAATCCAAAAAAATGGGAGCCGGACAGATCTGTCGGCTCCCATTTCTATTTCTGAGGTTGTGTCGGCTAACCTCTGCCTTCCGGCTATTAGTAAGATCTTGCAAACAACACTCTCCTTGCGGATGGTTTGCCCGTAACCATACACTGCCCCGGAGTGGTGTCTCCTTCAAAAGGAATACATCTGATGGTGGCTTTGGTTTCCTGCTTGATGAGCTCTTCCGTTTCGGGTGTTCCGTCCCAGTGAGCAAGGATGAATCCGCCATCTTCTATCTTCTCCTTGAACTCTTCGTAGCTGTCCACCGTTATGGTGTGTGTGGCACGATAGTCGAGTGCCTTTTGGAAAATGTTTTGCTGTATGTCTCCGATCAGGGTCTCCACGTAGTCCGCAATGCCGTCGAAAGATCTTGTCTCTTTCTCCAACGTGTCTCTGCGCATCACCTCCACGGTGCCGTTTTCGAGATCTCTTCCGCCCAAGGCAAGGCGCACGGGTATTCCTTTCAGCTCATATTCGGCAAACTTCCAGCCCGGCTTCTTGTTGTCCGAGTTGTCGTATCTTACCGATATTCCGCGCTTTTTGAGTTCTTCCACCACCGGAGCCACTTTTTCGTCTATGGCTTGGAGCATCTCCATGTTCTTGTAGATAGGCACTATCACCACCTGGATCGGAGCCAATCGCGGAGGCAATACCAGTCCGTTGTCATCGGAGTGGGTCATGATGAGAGCACCCATAAGGCGTGTCGAAACGCCCCAAGAGGTTGCCCAGACATACTCCGCCTTACCCTCTTTGCTCGTAAACTGAACATCGAAAGCCTTGGCAAAGTTTTGTCCGAGGAAGTGAGAAGTCCCGCTCTGAAGGGCTTTACCATCCTGCATCAACGCCTCTATGGTATAAGTGTCGAGTGCTCCGGCAAAACGTTCGTTGGCACTCTTGCATCCTTTTATCACGGGCATTGCCATGTATTTCTCCGCAAATGTTCCGTAAACATCTATCATGGTTCGGGTCATCTTCAGAGCCTCTTCTTCGGTGGCGTGTGCCGTGTGTCCTTCTTGCCACAAAAACTCTGCGGTACGCAAGAATAGGCGTGTACGCATCTCCCAGCGTACAACATTTGCCCACTGGTTACAGAGCAAAGGAAGATCGCGATAGCTCTGAATCCAGTTTTTATAAGTGCTCCAGATGATGGTCTCAGACGTCGGACGGACGATAAGCTCCTCTTCCAGACGAGCCTCCGGATCCACTATCACACCGGTGCCGTCGGGATTATTTTTCAGACGATAGTGAGTAACTACGGCACACTCCTTGGCAAAACCCTCTACGTGATCCGCCTCTTTGGAGAGGAAAGACTTCGGGATAAAGAGCGGGAAGTAAGCATTCTGTACACCTTCAGCCTTGAACATATCGTCCAAAACGCGTTGCATCTTCTCCCAAATGGCGTATCCGTAAGGCTTTATCACCATACAGCCGCGCACGGCAGAGCTTTCTGCCAAGTCTGCTTTAATCACAAGATCCTGATACCACTGCGAATAGTTTGTGGCACGTGAAGTGAGTTCTTTTAGTTCTTTTGCCATAATTATCTTTACCTTTCTCTTATATTCTTATTCTTGAGAGCGGAGAGGCAATGACCTCTCTCCAAACAGGATCCAAAGTTACAAATATTTACGCAATAGCAGACCGCTGAAATGTCTCTTTTTGAATGGGATGCAGTGAAACGGATTTACACTTTCCCGCTCCGAAGAGAAGATAAAAACTGCTTGGCAAAAAGGGATTGAAAATTTCCTCAAAAGAGCTCCGATAAGTGCGTTATTCTTTGGAACGACACCGAGATAGCCTCTCAGTCTCAGACTATTTTTGTACTTTTGAAGAGAAATACAGGCTTTATAAGATGGATAAAATAACAGAAATGCTTGGGGGAGTAAGCAGCGAACATCGCTCCGGCTTCGTAAACATTGTGGGAAATCCGAATGTGGGGAAATCCACGCTGATGAATATCCTTGTCGGAGAAAAGATTTCGATCATCACGTCCAAGGCTCAAACCACTCGCCACCGCATTATGGGGATTGTCAATACTCCCCTCTTGCAGATCGTCTACTCCGATACGCCGGGTGTGCTGAAGCCCAACTACAAGATGCAGGAAAGCATGTTGGAGTTTTCGGAAAGTGCTTTGGGTGATGCAGATGTGCTGGTTTACGTCACGGACACAGTGGAGAAACCCACCAAGCATGACACATTTCTCCGAAGAGTTGCATCGTTGGAGTGTCCCGTCTTATTGGTCATCAACAAGATAGATCTCACTACACAAGAGGGCTTGGAAGCTCTCATATCGGAGTGGAAAGAGCTTTTGCCCAAAGCCGAAATATTCCCGGCTTCCGCTCTGCACAAGTTCAACATGGAGCAGCTTAAGAAAAGGATAGAGGATTTGATACCATTATCCCCTCCATATTTTGATAAAGATGCTTTAACCGATAAGCCTGCAAGGTTTTTTGTAACGGAGATCATTCGAGAAAAGATACTGCTCTACTACCAGAAGGAGATACCTTATTCTACAGAAGTGGTTGTAGAAGAGTTCAAAGAGGAAGATGCTCTGATCCGCATACGAGCCGTAATCGTTGTAGAACGCGACAGCCAAAAAGGAATCGTGATAGGGCATGGAGGACAAGCCCTGAAAAAGGTAGGAGCAATGGCAAGAAAAGATTTGGAGAAGTTCTTCGAGAAGAAGATCTTCCTGGAAACGTATGTCAAAGTGGAGAAAGATTGGCGCAACAGAGACAACTTCCTGCGTGCCTACGGATACAAGATAGACTGACATACCAAACGATAAACATAAGAAGAAAGATATGAGCAACCTTATAGCAATAGTAGGACGCCCGAATGTGGGCAAAAGTACACTGTTCAACAGACTGACCAAAACGAGAGACGCAATAGTGACAGACGTTGCCGGCACAACACGAGACCGCCAGTATGGAAAGGCAGAATGGTGTGGCACCTCTTTCTCGGTAGTGGATACCGGCGGATGGGTAGTGCATAGCGAAGATATTTTCGAGGATGAGATCAACAAACAAGTACAGGTAGCGATAGACGAAGCCGACCTTATCCTTTTCGTTCTTGATGTCAATGAGGGCATTACGGATATGGATGATGCGGTGGCAAACATACTGAGACGAACAAAGAAGCCGGTAATGCTGGTAGCCAATAAGGCAGACAACTTTTCGATGCAGGTGTATGCCGCGGAGTTTTATCGCTTTGGTCTGGGAGATCCATACTGCATCTCCGCAATCAACGGATCCGGAACGGGAGACCTCCTGGATGCTATGGTGAAACTGCTACCCGAATCCAAACCGGACGAAGAAGTCGAAGAGAACATCCCTCGAATAGCTATCGTCGGACGTCCCAATGCAGGAAAGTCTTCTCTTATCAATGCCTTTCTCAATGAAGACAGACATATCGTAACAGATGTAGCAGGCACGACAAGGGACTCTATATACACGCACTACAATAAGTTCGGGCACAATTTCTATCTGGTAGATACCGCAGGAATGCGCAAGAAAGGTAAGGTGAACGAAGACTTGGAGTACTACTCCGTGATCCGCTCCATACGAGCCATAGAGAACAGCGACGTGTGTGTGCTGATGATAGACGGCTCGAAAGGGATAGAGAGTCAGGATATGAACATCTTCTCGGTGGTGCAGAAAAACAAGAAAGGGCTTGTAGTCTGCGTGAACAAATGGGATCTCGTGGAGGACAAAAGCCAGAAGGCGATAGACTATTACCAAAAAGTGATCCGTGAACGTATGGCTCCTTTCACCGATTTTCCTATTATCTTCATCTCCGCAACCAACAAACAGCGTATCATGAAGGTATTGGATATGGCTCAGGAAGTATTCGACAAGAGAAAGAAACGCATCTCAACAGCCAAGCTGAACGAGATCCTGCTTCCTATTATAGAGAAAACGCCTCCCCCCGCAACCAAAGGAAAGTACATAAAGATCAAGTACATCACGATGCTCCCACAGGTTTCTGTGCCTTCGTTTGTCTTTTTCTGCAATCTTCCACAGTGGGTAAAAGAGCCGTACAAACGCTTTTTGGAAAATAAGATAAGGGAAAACTGGGACTTCTCCGGTACGCCTGTAAATATCTTTATGCGAGAAAAATAGTCTAACCCATAATAAACGGACTAAGATGGGAACTTACAAAAAACACTATCTGAAGATGGACAGGCTCGCTCGGATAATAACCATACTGACGTATGTATTTATCATCCTGCTGTTCGTTTTCCTTTTCCCTTCCGGGACATTTATAGCAAAAGCATCGCTTGTAGCCATACTTCTATTTTTCGGAGTACTTATCTTTTTGGCTCCCATCTATATTCAGCGGACTCCCAACAGCATAGTCATCGGAAAACTTTTGCACAAGAAGGTGATAGACCTGAGCAGTGCAACCATAGACCAGGCCCCGATGGATATTCTTGAGGGAGCCATTCGCACATGTGCCTCAGGCGGTATCTTTGGTTACTGGGGCTACTTCTACTCCAAAGCTCTGGGGCACTTTCGCCTCTACATAACATATAGAACGGGTAATCTGCTTATAATACGCCGTTCCGGCAAAAAGCCGATAGTGATCAACGATGTCTTTTGACACTGTTGGTTACTCACTTTGATTTTTTGTATTTATCACTTTTATAACCGTATGAAACGCTTAACCATGTTAGCGTTGCTGGTATTTTTTATCGGCAGCAACGCTCTTTTTGCCCAACAGGTCATCGCATCAGGGCAAGTAACCGAAGCCGCAAAAGGGCAGCCTGTGCCTTTTGCAAAAGTAACAATAAGATGTATAGAGGATAAGGACACCCTGCTATACAGACAGGTTACAGACGGCAAGGGAGAGTTCCGAATAGCTTTCGTCCCAAAGAAAGAGAACTATGTCTTCATCCAATCTTCGGGCTTCAAGTCTCTTCTGAACGAACTTCCCAAAGTCTCCAACGAGCAAAAACAGCTCGCCCTTGGCAAGCTATTGCTGGAAGAAGCTCCCATCGAGCTGGAAGATGTAAAGGTTGTTCACGTCCGCCAGCTTATTTCCGTAAAAGGAGATAAGATAGACTATTCCGTAGACAAAGACCCTGAAGCCTCTGCGCAAGACCTTCTAAGCATGTTGCGCAAAGTGCCCCTTGTTACGGTGGATGGACAGGAGAACATTCAGGTAAAAGGCTCTTCCAACTTCAAGATCCTTATTAACGGCAAGCCCAATCCGCTTATAGACTCCAACCCGAAAGAGGTTCTGAAGTCCATGCCGGCATCGAGCATTCAGAAGATAGAACTCATTACCGATCCGGGCGTAAAGTATGACGCCGAAGGCGTTGGTGCGGTACTGAACATCATTACAGCGCAGATGTCTGCGGACGGAACCATGGCAACCATCAGTCTCAACGGCGGTTATCCGACCACTTATGGCGGTTCGCTCTATCTCTCTTCCAAGATTAAGAAGTTTGGAGCAACGGCAAATCTCTCATCGTTTAATAATGAGACGGATATGAGCATACTTATGGAGCAGATGCAAGGCAACACTCTTCTGCTCGCGGAAGATGCACGCCAAAAACGTAGCATGAATGGTCTGAGAGGAAATATCCTGCTCTCTTACGAGATAGACGACAAGAATCTGCTCACATGGACAACAGCCATCTCCAATATCCATACCGGTGCAGACTCTCAAACAGATATATTCAGACCTCTTCCGGTAGAGCAGAGAAGCAAAAAAAACAGCCAAGACAAAGTTCGCTTCGATGAGCTGAACACATCGTTGGACTATCAGCGCTCCACTTCGAGACAGGGCGAGCTCTTCACCTTCTCATACAGGTACACCATCACTCCGAACTATTTCTACAACTTGATCGAACTTCCTTCTCTGAAACGTTCGGAGCGTATGAAGAGCAATGATGCCATGAAAGAGCATACCGGGCAATTGGACTACACGCTCCCGATAGGCAAGCACAAAGCAGAAGTGGGTACGAAATATATTCACCGCGACAACGAAACATCTCCTGTCTACGAGATATTGGATAACCAGAACAAATGGGTTCCGGGAAGCTACTATGCCACCGAGTATGCTCGCAATGGCTTGCTACACAAAAACGTGGTCTTGGCAGGATATGCCTCTTACAGCTATTCGGATGGACCTCTTTCTATAAATGCCGGTCTGCGTGCAGAGAGAAACTGGATCAAGGCGCAGTATAAGAACCTCGAATCGTCTCGCATCAATCGCGGCTTCACGGACGTCATTCCTCAACTCTCGATCGGCTACGTCCCCTCGCCTGCCCTGCAAACACGCTTCGGTTATAAGGAGATGGTGGTAAGACCATCGTTGAGACAGTTGAGTCCGTTCGAGATCAACTCTTCCGAGACAAGCCTTAGCAAGGGCAACCCGAACCTGAATCCGTCACGCATCCGGAACTTTAATCTCTCCGTCACACACATGGGTACGAGATACATGATCAATGCCGGAGCAGACTACTCTTTGCAGTACAACAACATCGAGAGCGTTATCTACAAAGAGGACGGATCCAATATGCTGATCTCCACGTTCGGCAACCTCAAATCGCCTACACATCGTGTCAGTGCCAACGTTTACTCTACGCTCACTCCGACCAACTGGTTAAGGCTCTCCGGCTTTGCCAATCTCTCGCACACCTCACGCGGAGCAACCAAGAGCGTGGACGTCAATGGTATTTCTCGCGAACTGAATCTGCCGGAGTTTTCAAGCGTGAGCTTCTCCGGTAATATCAATGGTATGATTACGCTTCCGAAGAGCTTCGGCATCAATGTGAACCTCTTCTACTTGAGCAAGCAAAAGATGTTGCAGACCACCATGGGCGACCACTTCATCCACTCGCTGTCTCTTACCAAGCAGTTTATGAAGGACAGACTCACCCTTACACTCTCTGCCGTGTCTCCGTTTATGGAAACTTTGGACTTGAAGATAGAGTCAAGAGTAGGAGCATTCAAGAATGTCAATCACATCCAAGTGCCTATCCGCCGTATCTCTCTCGGACTTACATTTAAGTTCGGAAGCATGAAGGGACAAGTGAAGAAGACATCGAAGACCATCGTGAACGACGACTTGTCTAAGGCAAGCAGCAGTACGGATCTCCCCAATACAGGTATGTAATATCCGATAAGGCTGATGACAAACTGCTCCGAACCCGTTCGGAACAAAGGATAAACGGATTAAAAAGTTTGTCCGAAGCTTAAAAATATTCCAAATCAAGGCTCTATTTGTAGCTATCGAAGCTTGAAGTGTAGAAACCAAAGCTTGATGCGTACAGATAGAGCCTTGATCTTAATCCCCAAAGCGGTTCAGACCATTTTTTGAACCCGATTAAAGAGATTTTTATTGCCGTTAAAAACAGAAGGTTAAAGGAGAAAGAGAAAGAGAGCGACGCACACCCGAAACCATCTTATCCCTCTTCATGCAGAAAGCCCACCCGGACAGGAAAAACTCCTTATCCGGATGGGCTTTCTCTATATGCGATGAAAATCCGTCAGAACCTGTAACCGATACCTACGTCTACCATGGCACCGTAGCTAAGTTCAAGATAGTCTCTCTTGAGCATTTCGGAATATGCCGTATGAGCAGCACCGATAAACACTCCGATCTTGCTTTTGAAATAAAAATTATCGGTGATGCGGAGATTATACCCCCACGCAGGCATTGCGCCATAGGCGTGTAGGAAAAGCTTCTTATCCGCCTCCGGAAGAGCAAAGCCCCCCAGATGAGTGATGCCGTAAAGGTCCAAAGCAAAATAGCCGGAGCGGTCTCCACCGTAGTACCAGCGTGGTGAGATTCGGATGGCAGGGTTAAGACCGTTGAAGCCCACCTTATCTTTCATAAAGAGAAAAGCAACATCGTATCCCACTCCGGTCTTGATAGCAAAAGCATCCGAAAGAGAATGTTCGTAGTAGACATTGTTCTGCATACCAAGCTCTATTCCCCATCGACGTTTTGTTTCTCTGCTCTGTGCCAATAGCAGTGTAGGGAAAAGAAATGCACATAAAAAGAGTAACGTTTTTTTCATAGATGATAGTTATTTGGTTTCAACATCCAATGATGACTTCGTCTGCGAGGCAGCTCTACCAACAAAAGTAGGTAAAAATCGGCTGAAACAAGCGTTCTTGGCGCATTAAAGCATCATTCTTATCTGATCATACTTCAAAATGCGCCCTTTTCCCCGGTCGAACTCGATGATACCCTCTTTCGTCATTTCGGAGATAGCCCTGGAAAGAGAGGGACGCTCCACACCAAAATATTCCGCAAGGGATGTAACGCTCCGCCCAAGCTCAAAGACGCCATTCTTAGACCGCTTGGAGATATAAAAGGCAAACTTGGCCTTGATGCTTTTGATGGAGAATATCTTCAGTCTTTCGGATAGAAACTGCATCCGGTCGGCGGTGAATGCCATAAAGCCTCGAAAGAAATAGGGACACTTCGCCATCTGTTTCTCTATGGTCTCTTTCGAGTAAAGCACAATCTCCGACTCCTCCAAGGCGATCACATCCACGGGGAAGCAGTTTTCTCTGGCAAAGAGAAAGACTGCCGCCAAAGGGTAGGGAGCTTTGATCTCGTCGATATGCAGAGTAAGACCCGGATCGGAAACGAGCTCGGTCTTGACCCTTCCTTTCGTAAGCATATAGAGATGATCCACTCTGTCTCCCTGATATGCAATGTACTCTCCTTTCTTGTAGTGCTTTACCACGTGCGGTATCTCACAGCTCAGCTCATAGGTTTCTTCCTCTGCGCCACTGCTGCATTGCGTGCAGAAAAAACGTATATCCGGTGTTTCCATAACTTATCCCTTTTTGCGAAGGTACATAATATTCTACTCTTCTGTGTGATAATTATCACGAGAAGACTAGTGCCGACACTATACTTTTGCCATACATAGTTAGAATTACAACCTAAACAGTCAGAAAGAAATGAGTATGTTTTGTTTTCAGTGTCAGGAAACAGCCCAAAACAGAGGCTGTACAGTGCGTGGAGTATGCGGTAAGACTCCCGATGTTGCCAACCTTCAAGACCTTTTGATCTTCTTACTGAAAGGAATATCCGTCCTTGCATCTGCTCTTCGTGAGAAGGGGGAAAAGGTTCCGGCAAAAGCAAATCGGTTTGTGATGGAGTCGCTATTCATGACCATCACAAATGCCAACTTTGACAAAGAGAGATTTGTCAAACGTGTTCACGAAGCCCTTTCTCTACGGGACGAGCTGCTTGAAGCATTAGGCTCTGTCCCGGAAGAGAGAGGATCGGACAGCCTTTCATGGCGAGCAGAAAGCGTGGAAGAGATGGAAGCCAAAGCAGCAACAGTGGGCATTTTGCAAACGGAAGACGTAGATGTCAGATCGCTAAGAGAGCTTCTGATATACGGACTCAAAGGGATGGCTGCCTATGCCGAGCACGCTTTCAATCTCGGTTTTGAACAGGAAGAGATCTTTATCTTCATGCAGGATGCTCTGGTTGCCACCACACAGGATCTATCGGTGGAAGAGCTGACGGGATGGGTATTGCGCTGTGGTGAGTACGGCGTAAAGACGATGGCTCTACTGGATAAAGCCAACACGACAACCTACGGAAGCCCGGAGATAACCAAGGTTAATATCGGCGTGAGAAAGAATCCGGGCATCCTCATCTCCGGGCACGACCTCAGAGATATGCAGGATCTGCTGGAGCAGACTCAAGGTACGGGAGTGGATGTCTATACCCATAGCGAAATGCTTCCGGCGCACTATTACCCTGCCTTTAAGAAGTACGAACACTTTGCCGGTAACTATGGCAGCGCGTGGTGGAAGCAGAACGAAGATTTTGAAACGTTCAACGGAGTGATTCTGTTCACGACCAACTGTATAGTGCCGCCCCGCAGCACTTCCACTTATGCGGACAGGGTTTATACCACCGGAGCTTCCGGATTTGCGGGCTTCAAGCACATCGCAGACAGACAGGAGGGTAAAGCAAAAGACTTCTCTGCCCTTATCGAACACGCCAAACGCTGCGCTCCTCCGGTGGAGATAGAGCAGGGAGAGATCATCGGAGGCTTTGCCCACGCACAGGTATTCGCTTTGGCAGACAAGGTGGTAGAGGCGGTAAAGAGCGGAGCTATACGTAAGTTCTTCGTCATGGCAGGATGCGATGGACGCATGAAAGGCAGAAGCTACTACACGGAATTTGCAGAAAAACTTCCTAAAGATACGGTCATCCTCACAGCCGGATGCGCCAAGTACAGATACAACAAGCTTCCGCTCGGAGACATCAACGGCATTCCGAGAGTATTGGATGCCGGACAGTGCAACGACAGCTACTCTCTGGCTCTGATTGCTTTGAAGCTGAAAGAGGTGTTTGAGCTGAATGACGTGAACGATCTCCCCATTGCCTACAACATCGCATGGTACGAGCAGAAAGCCGTCATAGTACTGCTGGCTCTTCTTTCACTTGGGGTGAAAAACATTCATCTGGGACCGACTCTCCCTGCATTCCTGTCTCCCAACGTGGCAAACGTGCTGGTGCAGACTTTCGGAATAGGCAGCATCACCACTCCGGACGAAGACATGAAGATGTTTCTTGGCGAGTAAGAAGAGAGTTTCACGCTTTACACTCTCCTTTTAAGCAAGCAGGGTTGAAAGTTTTTTCAACCCTGCTTCTATTTATATAATGGTATTATTTCACTCCGGTGCTGCGATCCAGGTCCGTATTCTCCAAACTCTTGTTTCGCTGAACGGTAGACTTCTTACCCGAACCAAAGCTGTACGCAACCTTCAAGCCCAAAGAGCGCGCGGTAATGTCATTGAAACGCTCTTGATAAAATCCGTCCCCCCATTCGGACGTCTGCAGTCTGCTGTATTTCTTGAAAGGATTTCGGACATCCAACGTTACGGAGAGCTTATCTTTCAGCAGCTTTGTCGTAACGTAAAAGGAGCAGGAGTAGTTGTGTTTCGTCCGCACTCCGAGCTGCGGCGGAGCCTGCGTGTACGTATAGTTTCCTCCCAATGAGACATTTTTGCGAGGGTTCCGGTCTGCATTCAAAGAGATATTGTACACAAGATCTTTCTGCAAGAGCGCTCCTTTATCTCCGTAAAAAGCAAGATACCCTCCGTTGAGAAAGATATTTGCGGATAGTTTTTCGGTCGGTCTGTAGTTGAGCATTATGGAGGAAGAGAGGTTTCGGAATCTGTTTCCGTTCGTATAGAATTGTAAGAGGCACTTACTTGAGTGGTCTGTGAAGGCTGAGTGCTGAGGGAGAAATCCAAAGAAGGCTCCGGATGCCGCCTGAGACGGGGCAAAAAGCCGAAAATCTCCCCCATCTTTTTACCTCCTTCCGCAGGGGGTGAAATTTCCGTCCGCAAGGAAATAAATTTCTGTATATGCAAAAATATTTTTTCGTATATGCAGAAATTTTTTTTCGTATATACAGAAATTTTTTTTCGCAGGTACGAAAAATTTCTTTCGTTCGTACGCAAATTTTCTTTCGCAGGTATGAAAAAAATCTTTCGTTCGTACGCGACTTTATTTTCGTACCTAAGAAAATTTATTTTTGTACGTACGAAAATATTTTTTTGTACGTACGAAAAAAAATTTTTGTACGTACAAAATTTCGGCTCTTTGCGAGAGGAGCGAAAAATGTGTGCTTATGTGCTCATTTTCAAGCAGTAACAGCCCTCTCTCCGGGTTGCTCCCGGATGAGGCGGAAAAGGGAGAAAAAGTGCGTTTCGGAGCTTCGGAATTTTGCCCCGAAACGGGCACGAAAAAAAACAAGTGCGGTCTCCGGAATTGTATCTTCCGAAGACCGCACTCGGTATGTTTCGATTCTTTCCCGCGGGGGATCAACCAAAGTCGTCGAAGTAAAGCTGTTCGCGAGGAACGCCCAAGCTGTCGAGCATGCCCTTGACGGCATTCGCCATCGGTCCGGGACCGCACATATAGTACTCGATGTCCTCCGGCGCTTCGTGGTTGATGAGGTAGTTGTCGAGGATCACCTGGTGGATGAATCCGGTGTATCCCGTCCAGTTGTCCTCCGGAAGCGGATCGGAAAGGGCGATGTGGAAAGAGAAGTTCGGAAACTCTCGCTCTATTTCGCGGAAGTCTTCCTCATAAAAAATCTCGTTCTTGGAGCGCGCACCGTACCAGTAGGAGACTTTTCTGCCGGTCTTGAGCGTCTTGAACAGATCCAATACCTGTGCCCTGAGCGGTGCCATACCGGCTCCACCTCCGATGTAAAGCATCTCGGCGTCGGTGTCCTGGATGTGGAAATCTCCATAAGGACCCGACATCATCACCTTGTCTCCCGGCTTGAGGCTGAAAATATAGGACGATGCGATACCCGGCTTGATGCCTGCCGCCCACGTTCCGGTATTGCGGTCGAACGGAGGTGTCGCGATACGAACGTTGAGTGTGATGATGTTGCCCTCCGCCGGGTAGTTCGCCATAGAATACGCACGGATGGTCTCTTCATCATTAGATGCTTCAAGAGGCCAGAGCTTGAACTTGTCCCACTCCCCCTTGAAACGGTCTCCGATGATCATGTCGGAAAACTTCACGTTGTACTTCGGTATCTTGATCTGAGCATACGATCCGCTCTTGAAGTTGAGCACCTCGCCCTCCGGCAGCTTCACGACAAACTCTTTGATGAAAGATGCTACGTTGTTGTTGGAGACTACCGTGCACTCCCACTCTTTTACACCGAAGACTTCTTCCGGAACCACGACCTGCATGTTCTCTTTTACCTTAGTCTGGCAGGAGAGTCTCCAATGGTCTTTGATCTCTTTGCGAGAAAAGAATCCTACTTCCGTGGGCAGGATCTCTCCGCCACCCTCGACCACGCGACAACGGCACTGTCCGCAAGAACCACCGCCCCCGCAGGCAGATGAGAGATAGATGCCTTCGCCTTGAAGCGTGTTGAGAAGCGTTCCGCCGATGGGAACGTCAAACTCTTTTTCTTCATTCACCGTGAGCTTGACGTCTCCGGATGGCAGAAGCTTTGCTTTGGCTACCAAAAGAAGTGCTACAAGCAGAAGGGTAACTACAAGAAAGACCACTACGCTGGCTCCTATTGCAGCTCCGTTTATTGCTAATAATAACATTATGATGTTTTGCTTTTATTGTTGTTAGACTTTCTGTAATGACCTCTTATGATAGCTTGATACCGGAAAAACTCATGAAAGCGATACCCATGAGAGCCGTGATGATGAACGTGATACCCAATCCGCGCAAAGGCTTCGGAATGTCCGAGTACGCAATCTTCTCACGAATGGCAGCCATACCGATGATAGCCAGCAACCAGCCTATACCGGAACCGAAACCGTAAGTGGTGGCAAGCCCGATATTGGCAAACTCTCTCTGCTGCATGAAGAGCGATCCGCCGAGGATGGCGCAGTTTACAGCGATAAGAGGCAAGAAGATACCCAATGACGCGTACAAAGATGGGCTGAATCGCTCCACGATCATCTCCACAAGCTGTGTGAAAGAGGCGATGATCGCAATGAAGAGGATAAGGCTCAGGAAGCTGAGATTGACGTCTGCAAATTCAGGCCCCAACCATGCCAAAGCTCCCTCTTTCAACACATAGTTTTCCAACAGATAGTTGAGAGGAAGCGTACAGGTGAGGATAAACGTAACAGCTAACCCTAACCCCAAAGAGGTCTTTACATTCTTGGAGACAGCAAGATACGAACACATACCAAGAAAGTATGCAAACACCATGTTGTCAACAAAGATGGACTGTACAAATAAACTGATATATTCCATTGTGTCTCTGTTTATGTCTTAATTATTACACTATTACGTCGGGTTATTTTTCTTGCAGCTCCGGAGTGTAGGATCTGTGTACCCATATCACAAGAGCAACGATGATAAGAGCCATAGGCGGCAAGATCATCAAACCATTGTTTACATATCCCATTTCATAGAACGAATCCGGTACCACTTGGTAGCCAAGCAGCGTTCCGGAGCCGAACAACTCGCGGAAAAATCCTACGATCACAAGAATAATACCATATCCTAAACCATTTCCGATACCGTCAAGGAAAGATGCGCCCGGCTTATTGCCCAAAGCAAACGCCTCAAGACGTCCCATCAAGATACAGTTCGTAATGATCAGACCCACAAAGACAGAGAGCTGCTTGTTTACATCATAAGCAAAAGCCTTCAACACTTCACTTACGATAGTTACAAGAGCAGCCACCACAACAAGCTGCACGATAATACGGATACGGTTGGGTATCGTATTACGAAGCAACGAAATAATCACATTGGCAAAAGCAATAACCACGGTTACCGAGATTGCCATAACAAGAGATGGCTCAAGCTTCGACGTTACTGCCAAAGCGGAGCAGATACCCAGCATCTGAACAACAACCGGATTGTTCTTGCTGAGCGGACCTATCAGGATTTCTTTATTCTTTTTACTTAGTAATGCCATGACACTGGTTTATTTATTGCTTTTAAGAAACTCTTGGTACATTTTGATACTATCGCGAATCATGTCGTTGACACCGTTAGAGGTAAGCGTACTACCGCTTATCGCATCCACGCCGTTCGCCAGCTTGCTTCCGCCTTTAACAACCTGAACGGGAGCAAAAGCACCATCCGTAAATATCGTTTTGCCTTCAAATGCAGAGGTAAAGAACGGTTCCACTATCTGAGCACCAAGTCCGGGAGTCTCCCCTTGGTGGCTGAAGTCCACGCCGTATATCGTTGCAGTATCATCGTTAATAGAGATAAAGCCCCATACAGGTCCCCAAAGACCGGCACCGCTCATGGCCAAGATATATTTCTTCACACCATCCACTTCTGCTATAAAGACAGGATACTCGCCATTGTCTCCTTCACGAACAACCTTGGCAAAGTCTGCGGCAAATGCCGGATCCTTCACGCCTGTACCCTCAGAGCCTTCCACTCTTTCACCGTTTGTTCTCACAAGGAAAGCCTCCTTGATATATTTGCCGTACTCTGCTTGTGCATTCTGAGCCGTAGCAGAGACCTTTATAGACTTCAATATCTGTTGCATCTTGTCTATATTGGCATTGGCTGTTTGGCGTCCCTTGAGACTTTGCGATGTAAACGCGAGTCCCACAGCGACCAAAATCACCATCACGGCTGCATATATAATAGTATAAGAATTGCTATTTCTATTCATAACCTTTTATCTGTTAAGTGAGGTGATTACTTATGCTACTTTCTTAGAGTTGGCAACCGTGGCTCTGCGCATTCTCTTCTTCACGTTTGCATCCACCACATAGTAGTCTATCAGCGGAGCAAAGGCGTTCATCAGCAAGATTGCCATCATCATACCCTCCGGATAACCGGGTTGAAGAAGACGGATCACGATGGCAAAGAATCCGATAAGGAAGCCATAGATCCACTTACCCAGCTCTGTTCTTGTTGCAGTTACCGGGTCTGTTGCCATAAACACAGCGCCAAAGGCAAAGCCACCAAGCAACATATGATCCAAAGCAGACACCTGCATTCCGGCAGTGGCACCGCTAAGGTTGAAGAGAAGAGCCGTTGCAAATCCGCCCAAGAAAATAGAGCAGATGATCTTCCAGCTTGCAATACCTGTGGCAATGAGTATCACTGCACCGATAAGGATAGCCAGAACGGATGTTTCACCGATAGAACCCGGAATGAGCCCCAGGAAGTAGTCCCAAGAAGAGAGAGCATTGCCCACCACATCGGTTACGGGTTGCAGTCCTTGCTCTTTTGTCATACCGGCGATCTGTCCTAAAGGAGTCGCTCCGGAGAATGTATCCACGGGAGTTCCACCGCCAAGACCGAAAGTAGAACCGGTTCTGACGAACACTTCATTACCGGACATTGCCGCCGGATAAGCGAAGAAGAGGATCGCACGAGTTACAAGAGCGATGTTGAAGATATTATAACCAGTACCTCCGAAAGCCTCTTTGGCAAACACTACCGCAATGATAGTGGCAACGGCAATCATCCAAAGCGGAGTCTCTACCGGTACGATAAGAGGAATAAGGAAGCCTGTTACCAAAAATCCTTCTGCTACTTCGTGTCCACGTATCTGTGCAAAAATAAACTCTGTGCCGAGTCCGGCAACGTAAGCTACAATGATCTTGGGCAGGATAGCCAGAAGACCATACAGGAACATAGCCCAAAAGCCTGCCTGTTGTCCTATAGCCATGTAGTGCTGATAGCCCAGATTGTACATCCCGAAGAAGAGAGCGGGCATCAGAGCCACGAGTACCACCGTCATGGTACGCTTCGAGTCCATGGCGTCATGGATATGTACTCCTCTTCTGGACGTAGTAGAAGGCACGAAGAAGAACGTTTCTAAACCATCGAAGACGGAATGAAACATAGATAACTTGCCACCCTTCTCAAAGTTTGGCTTTATCTTGTCGATATATTTTCTTAACGCGTTCAATGTATTGTCTGTATTAGGGAAGTGTTATCAATTCATTTCTTTATAGAGCATATCCAATGCACGGCGCACCAGATACTGCAACTCCAGCTTCGATGTATCTACAAACTCACACAGAGCAAAGTCTTCCGGAGCCACTTCATAGATACCTCTCTCTTCCATCTTATCTATATCGAAAGAGACTATTGCACGCACAAGGTACTCCGGATATATATCCATCGGGAACACTTTGTCATACTCGCCCGACACGATAAGGGCTCTTCTGCCTCCGCGTATGCGTGTGTCGAAGCTGAACTCTTTCTTACCCATAAGGAATGCTGGATAGGATCTCGACACGCTGTATTTGTTGAATCCGGGAGCAGCCCAGCCGAACATCTCATGAGTGTCATCACCTTCGGGGATCACGGAGATCACCTTAGAGAACGGGCTCATAAAAGCATATTCGTCCGTCAGCATGGTACCCGTAAGCACATCTCCATCTATGATACGCTTCTTGGCAGAGTCGTTCACCAGTTTATCTTTCACCAGTTCTGCCACATTCGCACCGCATATAACGTTTGCGATGCCTCTCGTTGCCACGCACTCTCCGGCGATACCCACCTTCTTGGAGAAGTCTGTCTTCCCTGTGCGTAAGAACTTTCCGATAATAACCAGTTCGGAAGCAGATACAGTCCATACCGTGTCTCCCTTATTCACCGGAGCCGTATGGTTGATAAGCACGCCCACGTTACCGGCAGGGTGTGGACCTGCTACTTCTACCACTTCACAGTTGGAGAGCTTAAAGCCCGATCCGGCAGGGATACCGACATAAACCTTCCCGGTTGTCAGCTTTGCCAGCAGGTCTATCGCTGCCTGCATATCCTCCACTCTGTCCCCGAAAAGAGCTTGTGCCTTGGGAGTAAGGGGAGCGGTTACATTGGCGGTAACAAAAATATCACGAGGGATAATGGTAGGATTTGGGAGGTAGTCGTATGGGCGTTGACGCAAAAGAGCAAACATACCGCTCGAGAGGAGCAGTCCAAGCAGCTCTTCCCTGCTCTTACCCTTTGTCTCCACAGAGAACGGAGCGTACTCGATAGAGGCTTCCGGAGCGATCTCAACGCTCAAGATCTTACGTTTATCTCCTCTGTTGATGGCTATCACTTTACCACTAACAGGCGATACGATCTTTATCTCCGGAAAACTTTTGTGGAATAGAACGGGTGTTCCGGCGAGGACACTGTCTCCTACTTTCACCTCCAGCTTGGGCAGCAGACCGGGATAATGGTCCGGCACAACGCCGTAGGTGGTAGAGGGCTGCGCGTGCACCTCAACCTCTTGAGGCTTGCCAACAATGTTGATGTCCAAGCCCTTTTTAATTTTAATCACTTTAGCCATTAAATAAGTATACTATATTTGAAAACTATTTCCGCAAGTCGCTATATACACAGTGGGTTAAGAGGCTCTTTTGCCCCCGATATACAAAAATGTACGACCCAACTCAATAGACTTGCAAAATAAAGAAAAAAATTAGTTATGACCAAATGAGCTGTTCCCTTTGTTCTCATATATTTACACACAAAACGACATCCTCTTCCGACCCAAAGTGAATGCACCCCAAAACGATGCCGAAAAGCGCCTCTTCTCTCCTCGGTTTTTATATATTCCATACCGGTAAAATCCCCTCTTGTTTCTGCTCTCTATTTTGATCGGAGGGGTCATTTTCAGAGCACGACCGGACTGTTAAATCCGGCCCGTTTTATTAACACCATTTTCGATACAGGTTCACTCAAAACGCTAAACGAGCATATTCTTTCGGCTTAACGTGTTTAATTTTTCAATGAACACGTTTACCGATTTCATTAAACACGTTTACCGGATTCGATTAACGTGTTTAGCCAAAATCGCTAAAACACTAACCAACAGATTCTTACGTATTTTCATACTAAAATACACCTGAAAAAGCAAATTTCTTTATTAGGAAACGTTTACAGGTCGGGGTGTTAAAATTCACACCGATTAACGCAAAAACAGCCCATCAAACGGACTGAAGAAAAAATTTTTTCGAATTCGAGATTTTTCATATCCCTCTCAAAATCAATCCATTGAAAATATTTCTTCTTTCTGTTTTTAAGAGAAACAAAAAATCCGGAAGTTTTCAGCGCATCTTCCGGACGCCGTTTTTATATAAAAGCGACAGCGTACCACCCGGTGTCAAGAGAGATGTTTTTGTATCTCTGCACCCGAATGGTACGCTGTCTGTACGATTATTGTAGAAGTTTATACCTCAGCTCCCTCAAACAGAGGCTGCAACAGCTCCGGAACGGAAAGGTTCAAACTTCTGATTTCTGCCAGTTTCTGCTCGCCTTTACGAGTGAGAGAAAAGAAGACTTTACGCTTATCTTCCCGTCCCAATCGCCGTCCGATCCACCCTCTGTCTTCTACTGCCGAGAGGAGCTTGGATGTATGAGCCGGCAGAAGACCAATGCGAGCCGAGACTTCGGAGGCAGAAACCGACTCCCCCGATATGACACAGAGTGCCATCGCTTGGTTCAGATCGCATTGGGCAGACTCCATAAGCTGCTGCTCCAAATCCCGAATAGAGATCATCAGTTCCCTCATCAGGCATATACATCTTACATTCTCCATAACGCTTTATTCTTGTAGAAGAAAAGATTCGGAAGCCTCAAAGTTAGATGAAAAGATTGATATTGGCATCGTCCGCACGGTTCATGTAAGTGGCTACACCGCCTATCGAAACCTCCTCGATAAGCTCTTTGCGATCCACTCCCATAACATCCATGGACATCTGACAAGCTATAAACTCCACGCCGTTCTCAAGAGCCTGAGCGCGCATACTCTCCAAAGAGTCCACGTGTCTCTTTTTCATCACAAAGCGCATCATCTTTGCTCCCAATCCTCCCATATTCATCTTGGAAAGACCAAGCCCTTTACTGTCTTTGGGCATCATGTATCCGAACATTCGTCCCCAAAAGTCTTTCGTAACCTTAGAGCGTGAACGGCGCTTTATGGCATTGAGTCCCCAGAACGTAAAGAAGATTGTAACCTTCTGCCCTGTGGCTGCTGCTCCGTTGGCAAGAACGAATGTCGCCAGAGCTTTATCCAGGCTGTCGCTGAACAGGATAAAGGTCTTGCCCTTTGCCGGAGAGGTACTCACGCATGTCCCCTCCGCCTTGCAAGCGGTCTTTTCTACCGTTACCACAAACTTACCTCCCTTTGTCTCTTTTGCAATGAGGGTGTGCCCCGTGGTGTCGCACCATGCTTGGGCATCTCTCGAAAAGCCCGGATCGGTGGACTCTATCGCCAAACGTTCCCCGACATTTATCTTGTCTATCGACTGCTTCAACTTCAGTATCGGACCCGGACAGGCAAGTCCGCACGCATTCACCTGCATCACCGTGGCAGATGTATCCGCAGAGGCTTTCGGTTGGGAGAAAGTATTCTCCGGCTTGGAGCTGTAGTCCGCCACTATTGTAGAGTACAGTCTGTATCCGCCAATCAGATTGTACACATCGGTAAAGCCGTTCTGCAACAGAATATTGGAGCTGAGGTAGCCTCTGAAACCTACCGTACAGTAGATATATACCGGTTTATCTTTCGGGATCTCTCTGTGTCGGAAGCGCATTTCTTCCAATGGGATATGCATCGAACCGGATATGTGCTCCACATCGTATGCTTCTCTCGGACGCACATCCACTATGGTTACCTTCTTCGGATCTGCTGCCTGCATCTCTCTCCAGTATAGCGGCTTCATCTTACCCGAAATGATATTCTCCGCCACATAGCCTGCGAGAGCCACGGGGTCCTTTGCAGAAGAGAAAGGAGGAGCGTATGCCTGCTCGGTCTTCATCAGATCGTAGATGGTGCCTTCGTGCTTGATGATCTGCGCAATGGAGTCTATCCGCTTATCCACCCCCGAAACACCTACGCACTGAGCGCCGTAGAGACGGCCGGTTTCGGGATGAAATACGATCTTCAACGTCAATGGAAAAGCGTTCGGATAGTAGCCCGCATGGCTGTTGGGCTGAACAGTGGCTGTAAGATAAGGCAATCCCTCTCTCTTTGCAGCCTTTGCGGCAAGGCCGGTAGAAGCTACGGTGAGGTCGAACACCTTGGCTATTGCCGTACCGATAGCTCCTTCGTAAGTCTGCTTTTGCAGTCCGCTCATGTTGCCTGCCACTATACGCGCCTGTCTGTTGGCAGGTCCGGCAAGATAGTTGGTCCAGCTCTTTCCGGTGATCGGATGCCTGAACTCTATGGCATCTCCTACGGCAAAAATATCAGGATCTGAGGTTTGGAGATAGTCATCTACCTTTATACCTCTTGCTTCGCCTATCTCTAAGCCGGCATCCGCAGCGAGTTTATTGTTCGGGCGCACCCCTATTGAAAGAAGGATAAGATCGGCTTCGAGTGTCTCTCCCGAGTCAAGAGAAAGGCTCAGTGCACTGCCTTCGGCTGCTTGGCGAATGGCTGTAACCGCTTTTCCGAGATAGAGTCCCACACCTTTCTGATGCATATGAGCATGAACGACAGAAGCCAAAGAGAAGTCTATCGGAGCCATTACTTGCGGTGCCATTTCTACGACACTCACTTCGATATGACGGGCATGAAGATTTTCTGCCATCTCCAATCCGATAAACCCACCGCCTACAACCACGGCTCTCTTCACCTTATGGCTGTCCAAGTAGTGCTTTATGGCGTCCATATCTTCCACGTTACGAAGCGTGAACACACCCGGACTATCTATGCCGGGAAGCGGTGGAACGACCGGAACGGCACCGGGTGAAAGCAAAAGCTTATCGTAGCTCTCCATGTAGGTAGTGCCGTCTGCACGACGCACTTCTACCTGCTTCCCGGCACGATCTATACGGAGCACCTCGCTCTCTACACGGATATCCATGTGGAACATACCGGAGAAAGACTGCGGTGTTTGCAGGAACAACATATCTCTCTCTTCTATTACTCCACCGATGTAATAGGGTAAGCCACAGTTGGCATAAGAGATATACTTCCCTTTCTCAAAGAGCACGATCTCGGCGTGTTCATCTAATCTTCTAAGTCGGGCAGCAGCAGTAGCACCTCCTGCAACCCCGCCTACTATTACGTATTTCATGATTTATATGGTATTGTATTCCTTTTACGTATTACTTTTGCAAAGATAGAAATATTTTCCATAGGAAATATATTTCATCAGAATAATATCTATTCCTAAAGCGTAAAAGACTTAAAAATAGAGTCATAAGCGTCTCCTTCTGCAATATTCGGCTTTGGATAAAATGTTTAACCCGTCTATAAAACCGGCTGAATATTATCAATACTTTCTCTGATGCTTTATAGTTTTAGAAATAGAAGCGTGAGTGGTAAACTTCAAGATTTGGTTTGTGGCAAACAAGCCTTGATGTGTAGAGATCAAGCCCTGATTTCAGAATCGGAACAGGTTAAACAGATTTTATGAACGTGGACAAAGAGAGTTTTTATCCCTTTCAAAACAAAAGCTCCCACCGGCAAATGCAGCGATGGGAGCTTCTTTTGGAAAAACTATCGAGTTTTTACTTCAAGTCCGGATTTACCACAACAGTGGAGAGATCGAATCTTAGCGGAATGTTATCCAGTATCTCAAACAGCTCATCCTTAGTCGCGGCTCTCAACATATCTATACGGGTCTGCTTAAAATCCGGTATCCCCTTAAAAAGAGGTGTGGCTGCAAGATGCCTCCGAACGTGCAGAATGCCTCTGCGTTCGTCTGTCTTCAGGATGCTCTCCTCTATCTGGCGCTTGAGGATGTCTATATACCATGAGAAGTGGTGCGCCGGAGCTTCTTTGCCATCGAGCAAAGCACGCATCTCTTCAAAGCACCACGGTCTGCCTATACTCGCTCTGCCCACCATCACAGCATCTACTCCGGTCTCCCGAAAGCGTCTGAGAGCATCTTTACCGGAGACAACATCTCCATTACCGATGATCGGGATAGAGATACGAGGGTTTGACTTCACTCGCGCAATGGGTTCCCAGTCCGCCTCACCGGTGTACATCTGACTCCTTGTACGCCCGTGTATGGTAAGGGCAGCAGCACCGGCATCTTGAATTTGTTCTGCCAAATCCTCTATGATGATATTTTCCATATCCCAGCCGAGCCTTGTCTTCACGGTAACCGGAAGGGATACAGCCTTGACGACAGCCGCTGTAATCTCCAGCAGGAGAGGCGGATTCTTGAGCATTCCGGAGCCACAACCTTTCCCGGCAATCTTTTTCACGGGACAGCCGAAATTGATATCTATAATATCCGGTCCGGCTTCCTCGCATATTTTGGCTGCCTCCACCATTGTCTCCGTATCCCGTCCGTAAATCTGTATTGCCACGGGGCGTTCGCTATCCTGTACCTGCATCTTGATCACGGTACTCTTGATATCCCGTATCAGTGCATCTGCCGAGACAAACTCGGTATAGACCATAGCCGCACCGAAAGCCTTGCACATGTGGCGAAAAGAAGAGTCCGTAACATCTTCCATCGGTGCCAAAAGCAGAGGATATGCCCCTAAATCTATATTTCCTATCTTCATTCGCTTTTTCAGGAGAGAGCCTATCTCACTCTCTCTAATGCTTTGTGTATATTGTCGCAGACGTTCTCACGTCCCAGCTCGTCCAGCAGTCCGGACTGCTCCAACTCCTTGTACACTTCGGGCTGTACGCCGGAGAGGACAAGATGAATGCCCTGTTTCTTATGAAAGTCCGCCATCATGCTAAGGTTGTGAAGCGCTGTACTATCCACAAAAGGCACTCTCCGCATCCGCACAATACGAGCCGTAGGTTTGTGATGCACCTGACGCATGGTTTCGTCGAAGCTGTTTGCCATCCCGAAGAAGAATGGTCCTGCTATCTCGTAAACATCCACCCCGTCCGGAACATCCAGCACCTCTTTGCGGTCTGTATCGGAATGGGAAAGAGCATCGAACTGTTTGTCGTGGCGAGTGATACCGGTTGCTTTCTGCAATCTTCGCATGAAAAGAAGTACGGCAAGCAGCATCCCTATCTCAATGGCTACCGTCAAATCTATGAGAACAGTGAGGAAAAAGGTTACGAGAAGAACGATTATATCACTCTTCGGGCCCTTAAAAATAGCCAGACATGAACGCCATCCGCTCATGTTATACGATACTATCACGAGCACTCCGGCAAGAGTAGCCAATGGGATATAGGCAGTAAGAGGTCCGAGAAAAAGGAGGATGGCAAGCAGCATGACAGCGTGTACAATGCCGGCAACAGGTGTTCGTCCGCCGTTGTTGATATTGGTCATCGTGCGTGCTATTGCGCCTGTTACGGGGATGCCACCGAAGAAAGGCACCACGACATTAGCGGCTCCTTGCGCTATCAACTCTACATTGGAGTTGTGCCGAGCACCGGTAACCCCATCCGCCACAGAGGCTGAGAGCAGACTCTCTATAGCACCGAGCATGGCGATGGTAAAGGCTGAAGGGAGAAGTTTTTTCAGTGTAGCCACACTGAGATCCAGAGTCTGAAACTCCGGAAGACCCGATGTGAATGTAAAGTGATCGCCTATGGTAGCCGGAGCATTGGGCATTCCGAAAGAGGTAAGCGCATATCCTCCGAGAGTAAGCACGATGAGAGCCAAAAGCGATCCCGGTATCTGTCTGTGTATCTTGGGAGCATAGACAATGGTCAGCACCGCTAAGACAGTGAACAGAAGCGACCACGGATTCCAACTATCGAGATGAGCGAAGTAGGTCTGCCACTTCCCGATAAAATCTCCCGGTACACTCTCGATCTGCAATCCCAGTATATCTTTCACCTGAGTGGTGAAGATGGTTACCGCAATACCTGCCGTAAAGCCGAGAATAATGGGATAGGGGATGAAGCGGATCACCGTTCCCAAACGCAGAAAGCCCAGCAACATCAGCATTGCCCCCGCCATCACCGTAGCCACAGCAAGTCCGGCAATACCAAACTCCTGAATGATGCCAAAAACAATGACGATAAAAGCTCCCGTAGGACCGCCTATCTGTACGGTGGAACCACCAAGAGCGGAAACGATAAAACCTCCGAGAATGGCTGTGATAATACCTTCGGTCGGACTTACACCGCTTGCTATCCCGAAAGCAATGGCCAACGGCAGAGCCACGATGGCAACAATGATACCTGCTATAAGGTCTTTGAAAAATTTCTCTTTCGTGTATCCTTGAAGAGAGTAGTAAAGTTCCGGAAGTCCTATCCGTGCAATCTTCTCTTTAGACATGATTCTCCTTTTATTCGTTATACTTTACCTGTGTGTCCGAACCCTCCTGCTCCTCTCTCCGAGTCGGTCAGGCTTTCCACTTCGTCCCACTCCACTCTCGTGTAAGGGGCTACAACCATCTGGCAGATTCGCTCTCCCGGTTGAAGCGTGTATGCTCCTTGAGAGAGGTTGATGAGAATGATGCCGATCTCTCCGCGATAATCCGCATCTATCGTACCCGGTGTATTGACAAGTGAAATGCCATGCTTGAGAGCCAAACCGCTTCGGGGTCTCATCTGAGCCTCGTATCCGCGCGGAAGTTCTATAAACAGCCCGGTGGGGATAAGCCTTCTTTCCAAAGGTTGAAGCGTAAGAGGCTCTTCTATGTTTGCTCTCACGTCCATCCCTGCCGAGTCCAATGTCCCATATTCGGGGAGTTCGTTCAAGGTCTTGCGCACAATGCGCACACGCACTTTATCCATGTTGTTGTCTATTATTCCTGTTCTTTCAGCTCCACTTCCCTTCCATCCTGGGTTATCAGAAGTGCCGGAGCACCTGGCTCCGTAACGTAACCTACAATGGCAATGCCTTCCATCTGCTCTATCACATCCTTAAAACCCAACGGAACAGTAAAGAGCAGCTCATAATCTTCACCGCCATAAAGAGCAGCAGAAAAGACATTGATGCCGATCTCTTCCGCCATTGAAGCGGTCTCATAATCTATCGGAAGACGCTCCTCGTAGAGCTTCATTCCCACGCCGGACGCTTGGGAAAGAGCGAGCAGATCGCTTGCGATGCCCTTTGTAACATCTATCATGGAGGTGGGTTTCACACCTGCAAGAGAGAGCATATCCATAATATCGAAGCGAGGTTGAGGTGTAAGCTGACGCTCCAACAGGTAGGTGCGATCTCCAAGATCGTGTTTGTAGTCGCTACTGCCATCGTAAGCCTCCTGCTCTCGTTCCAATGCTTTGAGTCCCATATAGGCTGCACCAAGATTGCCGGATACGCAAATGAGATCGTTGGGTGCTGCTCCTTTTCTGCAAACAACAGTGTCGGGGTCTGCACTTCCAATGGCTGTAACGGCAATGGTAAAGCCTGCAACGGATGGCGCAGTGTCTCCACCGAGGAGCTTTACACCAAAACGCTCTGTTGCAATCCGGATACCTTTATAGAGTGTCTCCAAATCTTCCACCTCCCACTGTGCCGTAACACCGATGGCAACGGATATATAAGCCGGAGTGGCATTCATCGCAGCAAGATTGGAAAGGGTGGTCGCCACCGCTTTATAGCCCAAGTGATGGACGGGCATATAGCGAAGATCGAAATGAACCCCCTCCAACATAAGATGCGTGGCGGTAACGCCCATACCTTTAAGGTCGAAGAGTGCAGCATCGTCCCGGTTGTCAAGGCCTTCAAATGATGCTGTAAGTCTGTCTATAAGAGCATTAGCTCCTATTTCTGATATTTGCATGGTGTAGAGATTGAATTTTTATTCTTTGGCGGAAGCCGAAAGAAAGCTCCGACTTTTCTCTGCAAAATTAGCCAATTAGATAGTATTGAGCAATTTTCTTATCGGAAGAGCTTAGGAGAGAAGCTGCTCAAGAAAAGATTAAGAGAAGGTCTCTTTGAGGACAGGCAGGGACTTAAGATCCCCTATGCTATGGAGATGAATATCATAGTAAGAGAGCAAAAGATCGAGCAGTCTGCCTCTATCTTCCCGGGTCATCGCAAAGGCAGAAGGAAGAGGATGCTGTTGTAGCTCATGCAGTAACCGAGAAGTGTTGCGCTCCGGTTCGGATGCAGAGAAAGATGGTGCATAGCAGCCCTCTTCTCTGTGCAGGATATAACCGGGGCGGTAACGCGTGTGGTCGGGAGCGATACCGAAATCATCCAACAGCTTGACCATAAGATGAAGATGAAGCGAAGCAAGTACGACATCGGGTTCTTTATCCAGTGCGTCTATCGCAGACAGTATTGTACGGAACAGTGCTCCCTGCTCTTCTCCCTGCATGGGAGCTAAAAGACGATGGAGAAACTCTGTCAGAAAAATAGCGACTCCGTTAGCCACCAACGAGCGTGATGGTGCCGAAGGAATGAGAAGGGGTTGCAACTCTCCCACAAGGTGAATCTGTCTTAATGGTTTGTGGTCATATACCAACTCTACCACTGAAAGCGGAACATACAGAGGACGAAAGCCACTACCTTTCTTGCCTGCCACACGGGGAATCTGGAATGATACCGATCCGAGATTTTCCGTGAAGAGGTGTGCAATGGATTTTGTGTCCGAGTATTTTACAGTGGTAAGCGATATGGCACGAGTGTGTATCTTCATGTTGATTCCGAAAAGAGATTCCGAACAATAGAGGCGAACCGAAATGAGAATGTCTTTTTCGGTTCGCCTCTATCTATTTTTGGTCTGACCTGTTCAGAGTTAAAGTGCTTTGAGAGCTTCTACAAGATAGTTATAGACTCTTTCCACACTTGGGATATTTACTTTCTCATCCGGTGAGTGAGGATGACGGATTTCAGGACCAAAGGAGATCATGTCCATATCCGGCATGACTCCCTGAAGGATACCGCACTCCAAACCTGCGTGCATCACCTTTACTCCCGGAGCTTCTCCAAACATCTTGGTGTAGGTATCTCTCATGACATCCATCACGTAAGACTCCGCATTGGGCTGCCATCCGGAATAGCTTGCGCTCATCTCCACTTTTGCACCGATAAGAGCAAAAGCACTTTCGATAGAGGATGCCACCATCATCTTACGGCTATCCGAAGAGCTTCTGGTGAGGAACTTCACATCCAATTCTCCATTACCAAGTCTGAGATAGGCAAGATTGGATGAACTTTCCACTGTATCGGGGAAGTCGTGTAACATGGTTACAACTCCATTCTGCACTGCCTCTACGGCATGGATAACATTGTCCTGTATCTCTCTTGGTACTATCTGTTTGGGAAGTTCGCACTTGTGTGCTTCCAACCTTACTTCGTTCTCTATTCCGTGATACTCCCTATTATAAAGGTCTCGATAGTCCGACACAGCTTCCCATAGCATATCTGCATCTTCCTCCGGAAGAGTTACGATAGCACGACACTCACGAGGAATGGCATTTCTGAGGGAGCCTCCTTCTACAAAAGAGACACATACACCAAGATCTTCCACTATCTTCTTGAGAAAGCGGAACATCAGCTTGTTGGCGTTTGCTCTACCCAAATGGATATCTACTCCGGAGTGTCCGCCTTTAAGACCATTCAGAATAATCTCCACAGCGATATCGCCTTCCGGAACAGGCTGATTGTCTTCGTAGCTGAGAGTAGCTCCGACATCTATGCCTCCGGCACATCCAATATAAAGATTGCCTTCTTCCTCAGAGTCGAGATTCAAAAGAATATCTCCTTTGCTGAATCCGGGTTGTAGCCCGAAAGCACCAACCATTCCGACCTCTTCATCAATTGTAAAGAGAGCTTCCAACGGGCCATGCACGAGACTCTTATCTGCCATAACGGCTAAAGCATAAGCGACCCCGATACCGTTATCCGCACCAAGAGTAGTTCCTTTTGCCTTTACCCATTCGCCATCGACATAAGCATCAATAGGATCTTTGCTGAAATCGTGAGGAGTACCACTATTTTTCTGTGGAACCATATCTACGTGAGATTGCAGCGTTACCACTTTTCTCGATTCATATCCGGGAGATGCCGGCTTACGCATGATGACATTGCCTACTGCATCTTGTTGTACTTCCACCCCAATCTCCTTACCTATCCGAAGAAGATAGTCGCAGACTTCCTTTACCTGACCGGTAGGACGAGGAATTTGTGTAAGGTCGTAGAAATAAGACCAAACAGACTGTGGTTTCAGATTTTTAATCTCTTGTGCCATAAATATGAGGTTAATGGTTTTAAGTATGAGCGTTAGTTGCGGATAAAAAAGAGTGTAAAAACCCTGTTATCCGAACGTTTCAAAGATAGAAAATATATTTTGACATTCCTAAATTTTTATAGGAAATGGCTACCTTTGAGACCTAATATTTTGAAGCATGAACCTTATAGATACCTCTTTATCTGCTTTATCTCCTTCTGCGATAATTCTGGCACAAGGAGAATATCCCACATCTCCGGCAGTGAGAAAGTTTCTCTATGACTCTCCCAACCTGGTCATCTGCGATGGCGCATCAAAGCATCTCCTTACAGACACGGCTCTTCATCCTAAACTGATCATTGGAGATGGAGACTCTATTCCTGCCGAAATAATGAGGAAGTATGGAGAACTATTTGTTCAAATAGCCGATCAAGAGACCAATGACCTTACCAAAGCAGTAATCTGCTGTAAAGAAAGAGGATGGAGTGAGGTGATGATAGTTGGAGCGACCGGATTGAGAGAGGATCACACTATCGCCAATATCTTTCTTTTAGAGGAGTACAGACGTATGGGAATGACTATCTGTATGGTAAGTGATTATGGCTCTTTCTTTCCCATTGTAGGAAATATCACTTTCAGAGTAAGACCTAAGCAGCAGATTTCACTATTTCCCATCACCGAAAAGCCTTTCTCCACAAAAGGTCTTCTATATGAGATAGAAGAACAAGGATTTTCTGCTCTCTGGCAAGCATCTCTCAATGAATCCGTTGGTGAAGAGTTTGTTATCCGCTCTTCTCGTCCTGTCATAGTCTATGTTGCCAATGAGGTAAAAGGGTGATTCGGGATGAAACAAAAAAGCAAGAAAACCTATATCGTCTGGAGTGGGAAGACTCCGGGGATTTATCATTCGTGGAACGACTGCAAAAAAGAGGTAATCGGGGTAGATGGTGCAAAATACAAATCTTTTGAGGATATAAGCGAGCAGGAAGCAGAGGCGATATTGGAAGCAGGGGCAAGTGCATACCTTTCTACGAAACAATCCTCAACAGAAAGAAAAACAAACAGCATCTCACAAGAAAGGACAAAAGAGCAGGAGGTGGAGTGGCAAAGTATTGCCGTAGATGCGGCATGCTCCGGAAGTCCCGGCAAAATGGAGTACAGAGGAGTATGGACATCTACCGGAGAGTCTGTTTTTTCAAGTAAAGTCTATCCTTGTGGTACAAATAATATAGGAGAGTTTCTTGCCATTGTGCATGCTTTGGCATGGATGGAGCAGCAGGGACATAACTTCACAATATACTCTGACAGCAGAACTGCAATGGTGTGGATTCGCAAAAAAGAGTGCGGGTCCAAGCTTGCAAAAAACAGTAAAACAGAGCTACTCTGGAGCCATATCCGAAGAGCCGAAGAGTGGTTACGAACCCACGACCTGTCCAAGTATAAAATATTGAAATGGGAGACGGATCGCTGGGGTGAGATCCCGGCAGATTATGGCAGGAAATAGTGCTGCAACTATCCCTTTCAGAGAAAAAAGAAGGCATTGAGATTATCCCCTAATCCCAATGCCTTTTATAATCCTTTGCGGATCTTCAATAATGAAGGCCTTCTTCGTAAAAAGTAGAACAATACATCATCTATTGTCTCGCTCGTACACGGATCGAATCTTTCGAGCTGTCTCAGCTAATTCGTCCGATGTTGGAGGAGTCTTAGCCCTATTCTCAGGGCGAAAATCTCCTTCTGAACGTATAGGACCAAGATGAATATGCGCATGTGGCACTTCGAGTCCCATAACAGCCAATGCCATCCGAGGACATCCTGTTACTTCTTCTATTGCTTTTGCTACTCTTTTAGCAAAGCATATAAGTCCGGACAGCTCTTCATCCGTCAGGTCAAAAATATAATCCACTTCTCTTTTTGGAATCACCAACGTATGGGCTTCTACAAAAGGAGCTATGTCCAAGAAAGCAAAATAATGCTCTGTCTCGGCTACTTTGTGGCAAGGAATTTCTCCGTTGATTATTTTGGTAAAAATAGATGACATATATATATGTACATGTTTAACTGAATTTATTCTTGTGATTTTACTCTGTCTCGAAACACAAGCCCTATACTTTTGACACTTTTTGGAGTATCCACATAAGGAGAGCGAGCTCTTTCTATGCGAATCTGAATAACATCTTCAAGGCTTCTGTATTCGATAACATCGGATTCTATATCGGGTTTGTAAGAGATCATATTGCCTCTGAGTCCGAATCGCCTTGCTTCCATTCCCATAGGTCCTTTGTCCGAGAAGTGAAAGAAGTCTATCTGATGTCTTCTGGAAATTTCAAAGATTTGATCTGCGATAAGTTCTCCGGGTGTGAGAGGAGGATCTTGAGTATTTCCAAAGTTGGCACAACCGGTTGTAAAAGCAACAATGGCAACAAAAGTTGCGATAATGGAAAATATCTTTTTCATGACTACTTTCTGTTTTTATTAGATGGATTACAAAATGTTCAAACACTGCAAGAAGGCACTCTATCACTTATGATCGTCATATAGGAGACCTATGCTCCAGACACTTCTTGCATCATCCGGATAGGAAGAGTGTGCCAGCTCGATACGGAGTCCCTTCACGCCTTCAAGGCTGACATAAATCTGCTCATTCTCCCCGTTGTAAGGTTTATAGACCAGCATATTTCTATTGACCGTAAATCTGTGTGCTCTCTGTTCGTGATCAGGTAAATCGGCAAAATGGAAATAGCGGATGTTCTTGGTCTTTACAATCATCTGTATCTGCCGACCTACCAATTCTCCCTGCGTTAAAGGCCGCTGTGAGTCGATGTCTCCAAAATTGACGCAGCCGGCAGCAAGTGTAGCCAACAGGAGAAACACAAAAGATGTTAGTAATTTTTTCATGATCATTTATTCTTTAAAGGTTTATAACGTGTTCACACTGTGTGTCTTCCTCTCAAAGGTAAAGCATTTCTTCTAAAAATCAAAATTCACAAAGGCTTCAAGCCCGGCTTCCTCCCCCTTCCTTTATTTCAGAGTATAAACAAAAGAAAAAATTATCTCCGGACAAAACGACAAATACCTTTAGTGCTTTTACCCAAAACCTTTAGTGCTTCTCCAAAAAAGATTAGGTACTTTTTCCAAAAAGATTAGGTACTTTTTTCCGAAACTCTTCTAACGATAATTGACAATGCAAGAAACGGCAATCAACCTCTCAAGAGAAGAGAAATAGAAATGAGACTAACTGATCTGCCCCCAGTCTCTGTTTTTCTCCATGTATTCGGAGAGTGTTTTATGCAACGGTGCATTGAGAGGATCAGCCGTCAGCGTCGGATCTTTACTCAAGATTTCATCTATCAGATTGGAGACGAACTGTACAATCCGTCCATCCTTTGCCAGATTTGCCATTTTGAGCACTCCACCCACACCACTCTGCTGCGTCCCTTCCAAATCTCCTTGCCCCCGAAGCTTGAGATCCTGCTCTGCGATAAAGAATCCATCGGTACTCTCCGTCATGATTTCCATACGCCTTTTTCCATTATCGGAAAGCTTGTAGTCCGTCATCAATATACAGTAGCTCTTTGCAGCTCCTCTGCCCACTCGTCCTCGTAGCTGATGAAGCTGGGAAAGTCCGAAGCGATTGGCATCTTCTATCAACATGATTGTGGCATTCGGGACATTCACTCCCACTTCTATTACCGTTGTGGAGACCAATATTTTGTCTTGGGCAGAAACAAATCTTTTCATCGCTTCCTCTTTATCTTTGGACTTCATCTTGCCGTGCACGAAACCAATGGGGATATTCGGGAAGCGACTCTTGAGCTCTTCATAACCGGTCTGAAGATTCTTCATATCTGTCTTCTCGCTCTCCTCAATAAGTGGAAAAACCACGTATGCCTGCCTTCCATTGGCAATCTCTTGCTCCATGAAGCGATACACTTCCGATTTGTGAGCAGGATAGCGATGGATTGTTTCTATGGGAGTCCGTCCGGGAGGAAGCTCATCAATGACCGAAACGTCAAGATCTCCATAAAGAGTCATTGCCAGAGTTCGAGGTATGGGCGTGGCACTCATGATGAGAACATGCGGAGGAATAATACGATTCTTGTCCCACAACTTGGAACGATGCTCCACGCCAAAACGGTGTTGCTCATCAATGACAGCCAAACCGAGCCGGTTTATCTGCACGTTCTCCTCTATGAGTGCGTGGGTTCCTATGATAATATGTACACTCCCATCTCGAAGACCTTGATGGATCTTTTCTCGCTCTTTCTTTCGAGTAGAGCCGGTAAGCAAAGCCACATTGATAGAAAGATCTCCCAAGAGAGAACGTATCGTTGCGGTGTGTTGGATTGCCAAAATCTCTGTCGGCGCCATCAGGCAAGATTGGTAACCATTATCTGCTACAATGAGCATGGAAAGAAGAGCCACCATAGTCTTTCCGCTCCCGACATCTCCTTGCAAAAGCCGGTTCATCTGACTTCCGCTCCTCATGTCGTCATATATCTCCCGAACAACCCTTTCTTGTGCTTTGGTCAAAGGAAAAGGAAGCTTTTCATTGAAAAATTGATTAAAAAAGTGTCCCACTCCATGTATCGGAAGACCTGCCTCTTCGGTATGACGTTTCTCTGCAATGTAACGCATTCTAAGCCGTATCCAAAAGATCTCTTCTGCTTTGAGTCGCATTATTGCGCGCCGAAGTCTGTCTTCATCAGTGGGAAAATGTACGGCTTCCAATGCTTCCCAACGAGAAAGCATATTATAACCTTTCGTGATATAATCCGGCAAAGTATCAGGTAAATGATTGGTACGCACAATATCTATAAGCCTTGAGATCGCATCCCTAAGAACCTTAATGCTTATCCCGACTTTCTTCATCTTCTCCGTAACAGAGTAAACCGGAAAAAGAGTTCCTGCCTTGAAACGTTGAGAAGTAGCATCGTCCAGTTCCGGGTGGACGATACTCCAACCTAAGCCAAAACGGGATGGCTTACCAAATATAATATACTCAACATTCGGCTTTATCTGTTTCTGGATAAACTTTATGCTGTTGAACCAAATGAGTTCAACCTCTCCCGATGAGTCTAAAAATCTTGCAACAAGCCTCTTCTTTCTTCCCTCTCCTTCTATGTGTGGGTCAATGATGCTTCCTTTGAGTTGGACATAAGGCATCTCTTCACGAATCTCTCCGGTAGAGTAAATGTGTGTCCTGTCTATATGACGGTAAGGATAGTACTCCAAAAGATCTCCAAACGTAGCAATTCCGAGCTCACTACGGAGAGTAGAAGCACGAACATCCCCCATTCCGGGAAGATACATAATAGAGGTTTGAAGTAGGTTTTCCATCTTGTACAAAGATAGTGAAAGTGGATATTTTATTATCTTTGTGCCTGTAACATAATACGTTTGTTTACCTCTTATGACTGCAGCTAATACCTCTGACCAGTACGATGAAATAGTGCGTCAGTGTCGTAGGATTTTTGAACTTAAACTATCTGACTACGGAGCTTCTTGGAGCATCATGCGTCCCACTGCTATTACGGACCAAATGTTCATCAAGCTCAATAGGATAAGAACAATAGAAGAAACGGGGACTAATCTTGTCAACGAAAGCTCTACCGGAGAGTTGATTGCTCTCGTAAACTATGGAGCCATTGGCCTCATTCTTTTAGAGCATGGCGTACGTGCCACTCCTGAAGAAGTCTCATCAGATCAGGCTCTCGAATGGTACGATGATTATCTGGGCAAAGCAAAGTCCTTGATGCAGAAAAAGAATCATGACTATGGTGAAGCATGGCGCAATATGCGCTTAAGCTCATTGACAGATTTGATGCTCACAAAAATTTTCAGAACCAAGCAGTTAGAAGATCATCCGGGGGTAGCCAAAATATCGGAAGGCATAGATGCCAACTATTATGACATTATCAACTATTCGATCTTTGCGCTCATCCGTATCATCTTAGAGGGAGAAGAACAGAAATGAGCCAACCCATAGATACCTTGGACAGGTATCGTAATCCTATACCTACTTTTGCTATACGAATCGCTCGCCTTGTGGTCGGAGTCTTGTTCCTTCTTTCAGGATTGATGAAAGGGATAGACCCACTGGGGACAGCATATAAAATAGAAGAGTATGGTAGTGCCTTTGGGATTCCGGTAGATGAAACGCTTTCTCTTATCGGCAGCATAGCTCTTTCCACGACAGAATTTACCATTGGAGCATGCCTGCTCACCGGGACATTTCTTTTTTTTACAGCATGGATAACGCTCATGCTGATGACTCTCTTTTCCCTCTTTGCCGCTTATATCAGCATAGCCAATCCGATAACCGATTGTGGATGCTTTGGAGACGTCATTCATGTACCCAACTCGGCAACTCTGGCAAAGAATCTTATCCTTCTCTTCCTTTCTGTCCTTATCTTTCTCGGAAGAGATCGCCCTCGTGTGCTAAGAGTAAAAAATTCAGATGTCATCAATCTTTTCTTATTTATTCTATTCTTTCTCTCCTTTGCTGACACTAACTATCGCAAACTTCCGGCATTGGACTTCAGACCCTACAAGGTAGGCAAGTCGCTCGCAAAACTGAAAGGATACGAAGTAGATTCTACCCTCAAGCAAGCGGAATACGACTACAAGTTTGTGTACAAAAAAGGAGAGGTTGAGATGACTTTTAACATTGATGAAATAGAACATCTCGATTCTACGTGGACCTATGTTCGAGATGCATCGAAACTAATATCTGCGGGAGACATTGCCCCGGCAACAGATTTTATGGTCATCAATAGAGATGGAGTAGAAATCACTCCCGATGTTCTCTCTCCGGATAATAAGGTGATACTTCTGATAACACCCGATATCAGAAAGATGCAGTTGAAAGAGACCTCTCTGCTAAACTCTCTTAACCGTATAGCTAGAGATCAGGGAGGAAGCCTGATGCTCCTTATGAGTAACGATATAGAGTCTGATGAGATAAAAAATATCATTGACAACCTAAATCCGGAATACTCTCTTGCCTACCTTGATGAGACCACAGCCAAGACAGTAATACGATCCAATCCCGGATTGGTTGTTTTGGATGGCAGCATCATTCGTCGCAAGGTAAGCTTTTCAGACCTCTATGATCTTATAGAAGATAAGGAGTTTTCAGAACATCCATTCGATCCTCTCCCAAAGAGTTACGCATGGAAAGAGTTCTTATTAACGTGGTGGAGAAGCATCATTACCTTTGTGATATTTCTCATTCTTCTCTTTGTGGATATAAAGAAAAGAGATAAAGAGAAGAAAGCCATATTACAACAAAAACAATAATTTAGATATGAGAAAAAACATTGTGGCAGGAAACTGGAAAATGAATACCAGCCTGCAAGAAGGTGTTAAGTTGGCAGAAGATGTAAAAAAGGCAATAGAAGGAAAAGACCTCAAGTGTGAGGTAATTCTTGGCGTTCCCTTTACACATTTGGCTTCTGTGGTTGAGGTGGTAAAAGGATCTGCAATAAAGGTCGCAGCAGAAAATTGTGCCGACCATACCTCCGGAGCTTACACTGGAGAAGTTTCTGTAGAAATGATTGCAAGTACCGGAGCAAGCCATGTTATCATTGGACACTCCGAGCGTCGCAGCTATTACCATGAAACAGAAGAGATCCTGAAGACAAAGGTCGATTTGGCACTTGCACAAGGTCTTACTCCAATCTTCTGCATTGGCGAAGTATTGGAAGAAAGAGAAGCCAACCGCCATTTTGAAGTCGTAGAAAAGCAAATTGTAGAAAGCCTTTTCCACCTTTGTGAAAAAGAGTTCGGTAAGATCGTTCTTGCTTACGAACCGGTTTGGGCTATCGGTACAGGTAAGACGGCTACAAGTGATCAGGCACAAGAGATACATGCCCATATTCGCAGCATTGTTGCTAAGAAGTATGGAGAAAGTGTAGCCAACGATCTCACCATTCTTTATGGCGGTAGCTGCAATGGAGGCAATGCTCCGGAGCTGTTTGCCAAGCCGGATGTTGACGGAGGTCTTATCGGAGGAGCTTCTCTCTCTGCCGAAAAGTTCCTTCCTATTATATTGGCATTCTAACACACTACAAATAGGAGTTCTGATAAGAGAGGTTTTCTCAGGCAGAACTCCTATTTTATATAATATCACACAATCCAACTTTTAATCCATTATGAAAAAAAGCAGAACTCGCTACGCACTCTATCGCGCTATACAGTATCCCTTAACTGTCTTGGGAGCGATTCTATTCACATTCATCTTTTCCGGAAGATTTATAGAACAGCTTAAAGAATCCTATATTTCTATTATCATCTGGACATTCGCTCTTTATCTGCTCAGCTTTATCTTCTTTTGGGTCGAGTACGGTATGTCTAAAAACAAATAAATGGAGTTGCCCCGATTTCTTCCCAAAGAGCATCAAAAAGTTTGCCCAAACATTAAAAAAATATTGCTACATTTGACACAAGGTGCAAGAAGGGCATCCGGAAGACTTTAAACATAAATACATACAAGAATGGATCAGCAAAGATTAGACTACTACATTTTAAGCATCTCTAAGTACATTGAGCCTTATGCTTTGAATGAACTTCGTGAACACCTATCATCAAGAGACGACTCTGTCCTATCTCGCCTGCAAGGAATTGAGCTCAGAGACCCGATGATTATGCTTGTAATCTCCATTTTGGGAGGTACTTTAGGTATCGACCGTTTTATGTTGGGACAAGTTGGTCTTGGAGTCCTCAAGCTCTTAACAGGTGGAGGTTGCGGCATCTGGACTATTATCGACTGGTTCCTTGTCTCTCAAAACACCAAGGAATATAATATGGCAAAAATTAGAGAAGCTCTTATGTATGCTTAGTCTTTTGGAGAGAAAAAGAAAAACCTCGGTTTGCTGTTGCGAACCGAGGTTTTTTCTTTGTGGGAATCTTCTATTATAATCTTAGAGAAACTCCAATGTTACCATAGCTTACACCATATCCAAGCTCCAAGAATGCACCAAACATCGGTGTAAAGAAGTACCTCGTACCGACATTGAAGCCGTAGTCAAAGGCATTTCTGTGTTTTGTTTCATTGGCTTCTGTTTTTATACTTTGGAATCTTACTCCGGCATATCCTGCAACATAGGTATCCAACTTCGGGATGAAGCTGTAATGAAGAGAGATACGAGGAGCAGCAAGAATACTTGTTGTGTAGGAGTTTCCGGCAATAGCAACTATACCTCCCATACCAAGGGCACTTCTACTGTCCCAGACATAGTCCGATATACTATATGCAAATGATGCGGAAAGAGGAGGAAGTGTAGAATAGGCATTATTTAATCCCACCCCCAAGTTCCAAATACCTGTTCCTTTCTTGAATGAAGTCTCTTGTGCATTAGACTCAAGAGCAAAAGGTAGCAACAAAAAACAAGCTGCAATGGTTAAGAATAATCTTTTCATGATACTGATTTTGTGTTATACGTTATTTCTCTACTGAATGAAAAAGAGCCTGTGAGCCCTTGCATTCTGCACAAAAGTAACTAAAAAGCTTGACTTGTCAGACAACTCCCCCTGTTTTGGAGGAGAAAAGAAGAGACCTACATCAAATCAGCCAAGCCGACAAGAGCGCCTATCAACCCACAGCAAAGCAGAATCAACCCAATACTTCTGTTGATCCCTCGTATGCTTTTGATGTTAAACCACTGCTTGGCTTTAGTGATTGTTCCGGTTATGAGCGTCCACCATAAAACAGCTCCTACGGCAATCCCTGCCACTCCGATCAACAAGGGCCAAAGATTTTCTGTATCTACATCTGTAAGAAAAGAAAACTGAGCAAACAGACCCACGTAGAGCAACACTATAAGGATATTCGGTAAAGTAAGAAAGAAGCCGGAAGTAAAATCTCTCCAGTAAGGATGCTCCGTCGGGACATCCTCTTCTTCAGATGTTCCCTCTTCTTCTATGGAAGAGCCCGAATTCATCACGTAGAAAGCAAATGCCACGATGAAGATAGAGCCGAAGAATCGAAGCTCTTGAGAGTACTGCTTAATAAAGAAAATAAAGCTACTTACCCCTATAAGCGTTACAACAGCATAAAAGATATCGCTTGCTGTGGCACCAAGACCTGTAAGCAGACCGCTTTGGCGACCTTTGGTAAGCGTACGACGAATACACTCCACTCCAACGGGACCCATGGGAGCAGAGACGATAACACCTATAATTAAGCCTTTTACAAATGTTGCAAGCATAACAAACAAGAGAGCAGAGCCTCACTTGTTTCTGTCTCTGTTCTCTTAAAAACGTTTTTACATCTGCAAAGATAGCTAAAAAGAAAAGTTTGGACAAAGCGACCCTCTCCAACAGAAACGACATAGCCACCGGGAAATCTTATCTCCCGATGGCTATGTTTGCTATTTTCACCTTCTCTCTATGCTTAGAAGAGAAGTCTGTCTGTTCTTCTTAAATCTCTGTCGGACCTGCTTCGTATTCAAAGTTTCCGTTACCGAGACCTTTGAACTGATAAGTAAAGTCTGCATTAGCTCTATTCACACGGATGTTTACCTTAATAATGTAACGTTGCTCTATACCATTTGTCAGAGCCGGCATTTCCGGATATTTATGAGCCAATACGAGTTTAAGACCATCCTTGATACGCTCATACTTCGCCTTTAGAAGAGCTGCCGGATCGAGACCTTTCTCTTCCGGTCTATCTCCTTGTGTCTCTCCGCCATCGAGGTTGAAGTTGTTATAATAGCTGCTTCCTCCGAACCAGAACTCTTCATTCGTCGGATACTTTTTGCTGATATAAGATGGCTTATTTGCTTTCACCCATTCAAAAAGATATTGGAAGTCTGCTTTTTCAAATGCAAACTTAATGGTTGGATCATATACCCATCCCTTACCATTTTGAATGAACTGGGATGTAACCGGAGTTGCTCTTTCTGTTACAGTCCACTTTGTTCCATTGAAGGTATAGTCTTCGTAGTGAACAGAAGTCTTCTTGTCCTTGTAGAACAACCATACCACCACCTTACTGTCGCCTGCTTGAGCATAAGGATACTTCACGGCCAATAGAGCAGGGATATAGTTTTCAGCCGGCATGGAAGAAGAGAAGTTACCATAGTTTGCTCCCATGCTCTTGTACTCTTCCATCGTGATTGCATGATACTTCTTTGCATCTGCAAGCTTGCCATTGATCACGAACCATGTAACATTATCGGAGTTGAGAGATCCTCTGATCACCAAAGAGCGAGGGTTGTTCTGTGCTTTGCTTTTAGCAAGCTCTATCACCTTGTTCAGCTCGTCTGCCTTAAGCTTTACGATAGAGGTTATACCCAATCCTTCAAAGTCTGCCTTCTTAAGTTCCACAAAAGCAGCAAAACCTATTGCTTTAAGATTTGAAGAAGCGGGAAGAAGTTCTTTATGTTCAATGGTGAGCCTGGAGTCCTTACCCCATTCCGGATTTGCCTTTGCGGCAAAAGGAGTAAGATGCTCTGCAGCTGTAAACTTATCACTGAAAGCAGAGTAAGTTCTCTCGTCTCTAAGATTTTTTTCGAGTTGAGCCTTGTAGGCTTTCTTCTCTTCGGGAGTTCCTTGGAATTTTGCAACCATAGAAGAGATATGTCCATCTATGATGCTCTTAAACTCTGCATCCGAAAGGACAATGCTCTTTGTCTTAGTCACATGCTTCTCTTCCTTGTCCAACTCTTCGTATATTCCCTTTGTAGGATTACACGCAACAAGCCCCAGAAGAGCCACGAATGCTAATATATATTGTACTCTTTTCATTGTTGTAATGACGTATTTATGTAAGACCTGTTTTTAGAAGTTGATGCGCAAACCTGTTGCCCAAGTACGACCGAAACCGAAGTAAACAAGCGATGTCTTCATGTCGTGCTTCTTTCCGTCGCGTGCATCTGCTATATACTCTACGTTTGTAGCGTTATCCACATTCATGTAGAGAGTAGCATTTAGAGAGCCGATGTTGAATTTGTAGTTTGCTCCGAGATCCAATGTGTAGTAGTTTGGAAGCTGCCAAGCATCTACCTTGTCGCTCTCCTTTGTTCTGTTTGTCGGATCAAAGTCTGCAAAGTTCTTTCCGGCATAGTTCAAGTTACCATATATACGGAAGTTCTTGAACACTTCATAAGAAGAGCTTAGAGAAGCCGTAACCTGTGCAGAGTTTCCTACGTGTACACCTGCGATGAAGGCTTGTATCTCAGCTATCTTTTGTTGGCTTTCATTAAAGATGGCTGCATTTACGTCATCTGTCCAGATCCAGTCTCCCACAGAAACCATACCTTTAAGTTCAAATCTCTTTGTCGGTTTGTAGGTAGCTTCAAGCTCTACCCCCATGTGTCTTGCATTAAGACCTGTAATGTTGGCAAGCTCATTGTTTCCGATTCTGCGAGTAATACCTTTATCCATCCACTTGGTGTAGTAAGCATTGACATCCACCTTCAATACTTCGCTGATGAAGCCGTAACCGACCTCGCCGGTAAGTACTCTTTCATACTTCGCTCCGGTGTTGATTTCTGTATTGTAGTTGAAGAATACACTGCGGAAATAAGGTGCACGGGTAAAGTAACCGGCATTCACGAAGAAGTTGTTTTGGTTGTTCAGCTTATAGCTCAAACCACTCTTCACGCTCCATGGAAGATAGCTTGCCCATTCGGAAACATATCTGCTCTGACCTTCAGCCAAAGGAGCTTTTTCGTTTGTACCGCCAAGGTTCACATATCTGTAGGCCTGGTTGGAAAGAGAAGCAGAGACAAAACCATTGAGTTTCTCGCTCTTTGCTTCTGCTTGAGCAAATATACCGTTCCAAAGAACCTCACCAATGTTATCGTACTCTATTCTATCGCCCACCTTCAAAGGTTGATTAGGCTTGTGATACATCAGCTTCTTCGCACTTGTTTGAGGCTCTACATAGTAGTCTCCACCAAGAAGATTTTCTATCTGTTCGTAGTGCAAACCTTGATAGAATCTGGCATCATATCCGGCTGTAAGAGATAGAGCATCCGAAAGTTTATGGTTAAAAGAAGATAGGATACCGTACCAGTTGTGAGAGTTCATTGCATTGGAGAAGATCGCTTTGGAACCATTGTCCGAAGCTCTGTTTTCTCTCATCACGGCATCGAAGTCCAATAGGCCTTCAGGTGTTTGCTTTATCGTAAGCGGATTGCTGGGCTTTCCTGTCGTATTATTTATACCCAACCAGTTTGTACCCTCTGCTCCACGAACACGGCGTCCGCCTCCACGAGCAAGAGAAGCATAGAGAGAAGTAGAGAGCTTGCTCTTAGGACTGATCTCCCAATAGTGGTTGAGCGACATTTGAGGCTTGTGGTAGAAGTTGCGACCATAAGCTCCGCCCACTTCTTGTCCGTTGATGTAGCCGTAACCGATGTTATGACGTGCGCCGAAGCCGCTTTCTCTTATATCTTCTATCGTGTACATCGTTCCTCTTTGGTTGTGCCACTGAGGAGCTCCGAATGCAGTAAACGAAAGACGGTGATCTTCGTTGATGATCTTCGAGATATTAACGAAGTAAGACCATCCTTGGAAAGCAGTACCTCTTACATATCCGTCGCCCGAAGTGCGAGCACCGGCAAGCGATACAGCCCAGCCGTTATCCATAAGACCTGTGGATACATTGAACGCCATCTTGTTGTATCCGTCGTTACCGATACCGGTATAGAAAGATCCGCCCTTCTTGGCATCCGTGCTCTTGGTAACCATGTTCATGGTACCTCCGACAGAGGAGAGACCGAGCTTGGAAGCACCAAGTCCGCGTTGAATCTGAATGAAGCTTGACACATCGGACAGACCTGCCCAGTTGGACCAGTACACTTTTCCGCTCTCCATATCGTTGATGGGCACACCATTGATAAGGATACCGAGGTTGTTACTATCGAAACCGCGCATATTGATACGAGAGTCTCCGAAACCGCCACCGCCTTTGGTTACATAAACAGAAGGAGTCTGCTTAAGAAGTTCAGGGAACTCGATGTTAGGAGCTTTCGTCTCAATCATATCAATACTAACGTTAGAAACCGGAACGGGAGTGATACGATCTTTAGGAATGATGGATGCGATAACCACAACATCCTCGATACCTCTAACGTCTTCTTCCATATAGACGGCACCAAGATCCACTGAAGGACCTCTGCCAATCTTTACTTTTTTGTCCAGGTAACCCATATATCTGAACAGAAGCGTACTGTTTTCAGGCACGCTTAGCGTAAACTCGCCTTGGCGATTGGAAATACTTCCTGTCGAACCGACAGATACTCTTACTCCTCCAAGAGGATTATCTGTCCCTTTCTCCAATACTTTCCCCTTCACGTTCACCTGCGCAGTGGCTGCCATAGTGCTCAAAGTGAAAAGAATAAGAGCAAATAGAAATGAGATTCTCAATTTCATAGGATTCAATGTTGTTTATAAAGTGATACTTATTTCTTCTTTTATGTACAGTTTAGCCTGATTTCAAACACATTCTCACCACAAATTTACAAAAACTTTACGAGGAAAAGATTAAGAACCGGTTAAGAAATAGACTTAAAACAAGGGAATTAACAGATGTAATGGTCTCGTTTGTATAGCTTTTATTCGGATTTCTCTTCCGGGTTCAATACCTGTTGCAGCTCTCGCCAAAAGAGAGGATAGCTTTTGTTTACCACCGAAGGATCGTCCACGGCAATCTCATAACCCATTGCGGAAGCCACTGTAAACGACATCGCTATGCGATGATCGTTGTGGCTGTTAAGGTTTAGAGTCTCTTGAGGAAGAGTAGGTTCTCCTCCTCGGAAAAGTATGGAAGAGGCTGTCAGTTCGACATCCAATCCAAAGAGACAAAGCCCCTCTTTCACTGCAACAAGCCGGTTGCTCTCCTTGAGAGGCAGGGTCTCCAGCCCGACCATTCTGTAAGGGATGCCTCTCAGAGCCAGAATAACAGCCATGGTAGGTGCGGCATCCGGCATGATGTGCATATTGAGTCCGTCAAAAGCGGTATGAAAATCCTCCACACAAGGCACTCGGACAATGGTTGTAGAGCCTGACACCTCATCCCTTTCGGCTTTGACGCCGATCAGGCGAAACAGAGCAGCTGCCGAAGCATCCCCTTGCAGAGATGGCAGTGTAAGGTCTTGCAGTTTGAGGTGCGCACCTAAAGGGGAGAGCGCAATGAAAGCAAACCAATAGAGTGCCGAGGACCAGTCCGCCTCTATATCCCTTATACTCACGGGAAGATACCTGCCGGGCAGCACCTTTATCTCTCTGTCCGTATAGCTGCACTCTATCCCGTAGCGTCGCATAAGGGACAAAGTCATGTAAACATAAGTCTTACTCACACTCGAAGCATTCCACTCCACTTCGAGCCCATCGGGCAGATAAGGAGAGATGAGCAGTAGTGCGGAGATAAACTGAGAGCTTCTGCTCTGCGTCAGATCTATCTTTCCGCTCTTGAGCGATGAGGGTCGTACTACGATCCGGTCTCTCTTGTCCTCGCCCTTTTCCCAGGCGACCTCTCCACCCAGCCGGTTCAGTGCCACCAGCAGTTCGTCCATAGGTCTCTGCATCAACCTCTCCGTGCCGGATATTACCACGCAACGCTTCGTTGCAAGAGCAGCATAAGCGACAACAAAACGGAGAGCAGAGCCACAGTCTTCCACATCCACATGGATCGTCTCTTCGGTCGATGGAGATGAAACGAGCGCAACAACTGCCCTGCTCAGCACCAGAATATCGTTCGGATAGTAGCTCCCTCTCTCCTGCAAAGCCTTGACAGAAAGAGGCAAGAGAGCGTCTTGCCTACTTCCCAATGCCTCTATGATCAGAAGACGATTGTAGATGCTTTTGGAAAGCGGAAGCTGTATGCTCTGTCCCGAAGCGGAAGAGAATGGAGGTGAGAGGATTATAGGTTGCATGCTATTACTTTTGTACTCAAAGATACGAGATAAATACGTATCTTTGTGATGTTTTATAAGATATTCCCAATATTTATGCAGAAACAATTCGGACTGCTTATACTCAACACCGGGACACCGGACAGCCATTCCACAAAAGATGTATCAAGGTTTCTGTACGAATTTCTTACCGATCCTCGCATCATCACTCTTGCTTCTCCCTGGCGAGAGATCATCGTTCGCTGTCTGATTGTCCCATTTCGAGGATACCGCTCCGCTCGCAAGTATCGTGCCATCTGGAGAGAAGAGGGATCGCCTCTTTTGGTGAACGCCAAGGCTTTGGCTCACTCCTTGGAAGCCTCTTTGGCTATTCCGGCAGAGGTCGGAATGCGGTATGGCAATCCGTCCATCCGCTCCGGCATAAAGACTCTGCTTGACAGAGGAGTGAATCACATCGTGGCTCTACCGCTTTTCCCTCACTATGCGATGAGCAGCTACGAGACAGCGGTAGAGTGTTTCAAACAGAATGCAAAGGATCTCGGCGTGGAGTGTTCGGTAATACCGCCCTACTACAACCATCCGGCATATCTTTCTGCCATGAGTGATCAGATCCATGCGCACCTTCCGAAAGATGCCCATCTGCTCATCTCATACCACGGCATACCGCTTGCCCATGTCGATATGTACAGAGGCATAAAGGAGAAAGACTATGAGTACCAGTGCAAAGAGCAGCACAGACTTCTGCTCGAACACACTTCGCTCCCGGCTTCTCAGGTAGAAGTGAGCTTCCAAAGCAGGCTCGGACACACACGCTGGCTCTCTCCTTACACGGCAGAAAGGCTGAAGCAGCTTCCTGCGGAAGGCATAAAGAAGGTTGCCGTAATCTGTCCGTCTTTCGTGCAAGACTGCCTGGAAACGCTCGAAGAGATCGAAGTGGAGGGCAGAGAGCTCTTTTTGAACTCCGGAGGAGAAGAGTTTTGCTTCATCCCCTGCCTTAACAGGCGCACAGACTATCTGCATGAAATAATTTGTCCATACATCACAACCCATCATGAAAATAGGAATACTCACCTCCGGAGGAGACTGTCCGGGTATCAATGCAACCATAAGAGGAGTAGGGCGTACAGCGATACTCCACTACAATATGGAGGTCGTCGGAATCCGGAAAGGCTTTTCGGGGCTTCTTGAAAACGACTACACCATAATGGATGAAGTGGCTCTGAGCGGCCTCTTGTACAAAGGAGGCACCATCTTGGGCACATCCAGAGAGAAGCCGTTCAGAAAAAGGCTCTTTTCCGATGAGGATCTTCCGCGCAAACTGAAGCAACACTACGACGACCTGGGTCTCGACTGCCTTGTGGCCATAGGCGGAAACGGCACCATGAAAACGGCTGCAAAGATGCGGGCGCTGGGGATCAATGTCGTGGGGATACCCAAAACGATAGACAACGATATATGGGGCACGGAGGTTACTTTCGGCTTCGATACCGCCGTGGCAACCGCAACAGAGTGCATAGACAGGCTGCATACCACGGCAGAGAGCCACAGACGGGTGATGGTGGTAGAGGTGATGGGGCACAAAGCCGGATGGATTGCCCTGCACTCCGGAATGGCAGGAGGCGCCCACGTGATACTGATCCCGGAGCTGGGTTATAACCCCGACAAAGTGATAGAAGCCATAAACAGACGGATGAACAAAGGCAAGCTCCACTCCATCGTTGTGGTGGCAGAAGGCGTGAAGAGCCTCGGCGGAGAGAAAGAGCGTCCGGCATTCTACCTCTCAAAATATATAGAAGAGCATTCGGACTTGGTCTGTCGGGAGACCGTCTTGGGACACATACAGCGAGGAGGATCGCCTACCGCTGCAGACCGTAACCTCGCCACGCTTCTGGGCGGATACGCCACAGAGCTGATCTCCAACAGGATTTTCGGAGTGATGGTGGCTGTTGTAAACGGACAGATGACCCACCTGCCTCTCGAAGAGGTTGCGGGCAAACTGAAGATGGTACGTGAAGACAATCCTTTGGTCATACAGGGGAAAAAACTGGGGATCTCTTTCGGGACGGAAGATTGACCTTTTTGCCCTCCGATCGGGAGTTCATTTTTATATATTCCATCCCAAAAAAAAGCTCTCTTTTTTCTCGCTCTCTATTTTGATCGGAGGGGGCGTTTTCAGAGTACGGCGGAACTGTTAAATTCGCTTCATTTTATTAACACAATTTTCGATACCCGTTTACCCAAAACGCTAAACGAGCATATTTTGTCGGCTTAACGTGTTTAATTTTTCAATGAACACATTTACCGATTTCATTAAACACGTTTACCGGATTCGATTAACGTGTTTAGAAATTTTGCTTATAGCGCTGACAATTAACACTTTGCGCATTTTGCCCCCTTTTTTGCTGTTTTTGGGCACAAAATTGCATTAGGATTTGTTTACAGACGACAGTGTTAAAATTCACACCTATTAACGCGAAAACGGGCCCTGAAACCGACCGGGAGATAAAAATTTCCGAAATCAAAGAAATCCATAACAGACTATCAGACAGAAAATTGAGAGAATCTCTCATTTTTGTCATCCGATTTAGATTGGAGAAATAATTCTTCTTATGCCTTTTCTCCAACTCCATTTTTATATAAAAAGACACGCCGGTAACAGCCTCCGAAAGCGACCATTTTGCCCTCTCAGGCAACAAAAAAAGCACTCCCAAAAGGAGTGCTTCTATCTTTTCAAGTGGTCCCACCTGGGCTTGAACCAGGGACCTCCAGATTATGAGTCTGTTGCTCTAACCAACTGAGCTATAGGACCGCAACCTCTTCCCGGTGTATATCCGAGAGTCAATCACTGTGCAAAGGTACTACTTTTTTCGATTTCTGCAATAGATGATCCTATATTTAGAGAAAAAGGGAAAGCAAAACGGAGCGAATCATATCGCTCCGTTTTCTATCATCAGTACTATCGTCTCTATCGCTCTATCTTCTCCATCGGGTTGGTAATCCGCCTTGAGAGAAGCTCCGAACATCTTCGCGAACAGATTCCAGAACGATGCGGCAAAAGAGCCCAAGTATGCTTCCACCAACTCATAGCTGGTGGAGTCTGTCTCTCTTTTGATTAGCTTTATAAGGATTTTGCCTTGACGCAGTGTGAGCTTCTTCATTTGAGGCTCGAACTGCTTGTACAACTCCTTCTCCATTCGCTTGAGATGCTTCTCACGAGAGCCGTCATCCGGAAGTGTTTCTATGTATTCGTACGTCTCCATTAAAGTGTTGGCGACAATCTTTGCAAAAGGATAAGCCTTTTTGACGTCCCGAACCAGCCTGCTGAATGCTTTCTTTTCTCGCTCGCTCATTCTGGACTTCTGCCCGAAAACATAAACATTGGGAAGGGTATAGCTTGGTAGTCGTTCTCCGCTCGGCATGGTATAGAGTGGAACCAAAGAGCCTTTGAGGGTAGAACTCGCACTGTCCGTTGCTCTGTCTTTAGAGGATGGAGGTTCCGTATTGCAAGCAAGAGCAGAACCAACCGCTCCTGTAAGAGTAAACAGGAACGCAAGGGAGAGCCTTAATGTGGTCTTGAAAACCTTATGTATTGATTCTTTTACTAACATGACAAAAACGCAATATCTTTCTCCATCACAAAGATATGCTTTCTCTTCTCATCTGATGCCGTTTTAACGCAGATTATCTTTAATCTCTACTTATTGATGGTCTTGAAAAAGTGTTGTAACACAACCGGAAAGAGTCTCTTTCGCCAACAGCGTGTCGTCTCTATCGCTCTGCTTCTTCCCACTCCTGCGGCTGCTTTCCCTGAAGAGAAAGGAAAGGGGACAACAATCTCGGAATGAGCAAGAAGCAAGACGGGATCAAGGCAGAAGGGCGATCCTCTTTCGGAAAATACGAGAACAGCAACTCTAAGAAAGCCATCCGAGAACAAAACATTTCTCTGTCATCCTATATACTTATCATCATCTAAAAAAAGCATAGAGCATGGCTCATAAAGAGAAATGACCATGCTCTATGCCTTAGTGACAAGGCTGTTCCAGCCTCCTTTCTATTAACAGCTATTTGCTTTTAGACCCCTTCCGAAGAGGCTTGAGAGCGCATCATCTTCTTCCACCTTGACAGTCCGATAATAGCCATAACGGTATAAACAAGGAAGAAAAGCCCCATAATGGTGTAGCTGAGAGAGAGGAAAATGTAGGTGTACAAGAGATTTGAAAGAATCCATGCGTACCAGTTTTCCAAATATTTATGAGCAAGAAGCCACATACCTACCATGCTTGCAGATGTGGCAATAGCGTCAAGAAGAGGACTGGAATTAAATGTAACATACTCGAATATGGGGTACAATGCTCCGGCAATCACTATCGTTATGCCCAGTACAGCCATAAGAGTCTTGCGAGAAAGTCGTCTCACCTGTGTCTCGACCGGCCCTTCCTCCCGATGTTTGAACCACTGAATCCAGCCGTAAATACAAGCCAAAAGATAGTAAATGTTTACAGCCATATTCCCATACACTCCTCCTGTATAAGAGATGTAGATAAAAAGAAGCGGAGTAATGATACCAACGGGCCACAACCAGATGGATGCACGAATCTCAAGAAAGACATAAATGAGCCCGAAAACAGCAGCCAGCAATTCGAGAGATGCCTGAGAGAAAGGGAAGTCCATATTCTATCTGTTTACATTTATATAATATACTCGTGTGCTTAAAAAGTTACTTTAAGGGTAGACATAATGTGTCTGCCGGCTTGTGGAAAGTAACGAAGATCGGCATAATAGCTCTCATTGCCATCTTTGCCTATGATCTTTCCTGCATCATACACATATCCGGTCGGAGAGTATGAAGCATTGAGCAGATTGTTGGCTTGCAAAGAGATGGTCGCTTCTGCAGATGAGAGCAGAGGGAAAGTGTATGAAAGCTGTGCGGAAAGTGTCGTAAATCCGGCAATGTAGCGATCCCTCGACCCGGTATTATCGAGATACTGCCCTCCCTGTCCGTGAGCAGAAAATGCTCCATACCAGCCCTTATTGTGAAGGGCAAGGGTCTGATTCCAGATGTGTCCGGGACTGTTGGCTATCGGAGTATTGGCAAACTTCTCCACAACAGTCTTCGAAAAGTTCCAATCAGCATCGTAAACGGCATGTGTATGCTCGTAAGACTTGAGGATGTTACGGCTCAACATGAGGTTCCCACTATATGTCAGCCATGAAACCGGACGATATTCCAATGCCATCTCGACACCCATGCGGTAGCTTTCGGGGATGTTGATCAGAAGTACATCACCCACATCGCTCAGTCTGCCATCGGGTACAAGCTGATCGGTATAGTCCATGAAGTAACCGTTGATCTCTGCTGTCAGCTTTTGAGAACGGAAGGTGTAACCCAGCTCATAGTCGATCATCTTTTCCCTCTTAGGATAGATCACTTTGCCTTGAGAGTCTCTCCTTGGGCTCTCGATGTATGCCTTTCTGTTCGGTTCACGTGCAGCCGTCGAGATAGATGCGTAGAGACGATGACCCGAAGCCGGCGTCCATGTAACACCATACTTAGGCAAGAAGAATGTATGTCTCGGATGCACATCAAGGATATCCATTGCTCCGGTTATACCGTTGTACTTGTCGGAAACACCATCCATGTTGTATCTGATGTGGCGAAGCATCAAGTCTCCATAAATAGTAAGGTTGCTCGATACATTCCACTCGTCTCTTATATAGACGGAGAGGTCTGTCTTTGTTGCCTTATTATTATAGTATGGATGATTTGGAGCAACCTCCACGGGATAATCTCTTACATAAGGAACAAATCCGAAGTGCTTTCCAACATAATGATTAGCAGCCATTCCAATAGATGTAGTATTGCTACTGCTCTTACTTTCCATGTTGAAGATAGCACCGTAAAAGTGATTGTCCAACCATTTCTCACGGATAAGATCTCTTCTTTTTACCTTTTCGCCGTTGGATTCAAAGGTCGGTAGTCCGAACTCTACGAGCTTCCTCTTGGTACGATACTCGTTGATATAACCTTTTCCTCTGGTATAGTGAAGAGTGAGCTGCGTTTTAAGAGTACGGCTCCAATGGTTGGTTGCAATGAAATGAGTGTGGTGCTGCTTGTAGTTGTCCGCACTTGGATAGAAGTTTGATGCATCTTTGCTTGCACCTTCAAAAGGAGGCATTATGCCGGCGTTATTGTATCTCGGTCCGAGCTTATCCCATTGTTCCTTTGAGATACCATTCCATGCGATACCCGTTTTTTCACTTCCGCCAAAATGGATGAGGCGATAGACAGAGTTGTCCCCATAGTAGGCAGCTTGGAGCTGATAGCTGTCGAGATTGACAAATGCCCGGTCTACAAAACCATCGCTCTTGGCTTTGGAAAGACGTATGGAAGCGGCAACCCGGTTGTTCAAAATGCGTCCGGTGCGTGCTCCGAAGTGAGTCATGAAGGTGTTGAACGCACCATACGTAAGCTGTGCATCCCCTCCCGGAGCGAGTGTAAGGTCTTCGCTCTGCATGTTGATCGCTCCTCCGAATGCTCCTGCACTGTGAGTGGAAACACCTGCTCCACGTATAATCTGTACATTTTTAAGAGACGAGACAAAGTTGGGCATATTGACCCAAAAGACCGAATGGCTCTCGCTGTCGTTCACAGGCACACCATTGGCGTTGATATTGATGCGAGAAGCATCTATTCCTCTAAGTGAAAGAGAGGTGTAACCCAATCCGCTACCGGCATCCGATGTGAATGTAAGAGAAGTAGCACCGGACAAAAGAGCCGGCATATCTTGTGAGAAGTTTTTGGATTTAAGTTTGGAGCCTGCTATTTCTTGAACAGTCATTGGTGTTTTTGCCGTAGCTCGTACCCCTATTACCATAACCGAATCTAATAAAGAATAGGTACGGACATTTTTCTGAGCCATTGTGGCTACAGAAAATATCGGAGCAGAGGCAACAGCTAAAGACAAGATGAATTTTTTCATGGCTTGCTATAATAATGAATATAAATAATGTTGATATGAAACGATTAGGAGAGTTCCCAAAGTAGAGCAAGCCAAAGAAATAGATCTACGTGCTTTTCCTGCAATGGCATTACCCATACAGGTCAACTTGTGAGGGTCTGATCTCAGCCACAACTCTTCTATTGTAAGCACCCCTAAGCATCTTTCGGTTGGCTTTTAGATTATTAAATCTATTTTACACCTTCCAAGCTGCGAAGTTAAGCAATGTTCACGATATGCGCAAGAAGCTATAAAACGAGAATTTCAATGCAAAAACAGTCCGAATTGCAATGTTCAATGCACAATTTGAACATAAAATGTATCGTGGTAAGAAATAAATACCTAACTTTGGGGATGACTATCGGAAGTAAGAGAAGACAGTGGAAATATTTTTTAGGATACATAAGACTCTTGTAGGTCAATATGGACCAACAAGGACTCGTCGAGGACTATTGGATGAGATAGATCTCTCCGCCAGATTGGTAGGCATACGTGGAGCAAGAGGTGTAGGCAAAACCACCCTGCTGCTTCAGATTGCAGAACTATACCATAGCGAGGAAAGCCGAGAGTGTCTGTATGTAAACCTGAACCACCTCTACTTCGCAGATAGAACGATATTGGACTTCGGCAGGGAGTTCTATGCAGCCGGGGGAAAGAGATTGCTCTTAGATCAGGTGTTCAAATACCCGACATGGGCAGAGGAGATACGGATGCTTCTGGATCAATGTCCTGAACTTTCTATCGTCTTTACCACTTCAGCGGTAACTCCATCCCTGACAGAGATCGAACCCATAAGCAGTCTGGTTCAAGAGTATCAGCTGCAGGGATTTTCGTTCCGGGAGTTCATCAATGCACGAACAGGCAAAGCGTTGCCTCGTATCACGTTGGAGGATCTGTTTCTTCACCATGAAGATATAGCTCCGAAGATTTTGGAAGGAGTCAATGTTCCGGAATTTTATAACGATTATTTGAAGAGAGGCTATTACCCTTCCACAAAAGATGGACAACAGTATTACGAACAGATCGTAAAAGCGTTGAATATGAGCCTGGAGGTAGATGTGATATATTTGGCTCAGGTAGACCCTTCGTACTTGGGGAAACTACGTAAACTGGCTTATATTCTCACAACCCAAGGAGGACAGGTGCCTAATATCTCTCTGTTGAGTAATGAGATCGGGACTTCTCGTGCAACACTGCTCAACTATATCCTTGACCTTTCTCGCGCAGGCATCATTCACCTCGTTCGGAAGCAGGGAGAGGAAAACAGCAGTAAGAAAATGGGGCAGGTATTTGCTTATAACACTAATCTGTTACAAGTGTTATATCCTCACATTCCATCCAGAGAGATGGAACGTCTTGTCTTTTTGCTATCTCATCTTACTCCTCACTATAAAGTGGCAACTCCCATAAGGAAGATGTCTGCCGATATTATAGTGGAAGACAAAATACAGGTGAGCGTCAAAGAGACGGGAAAGATACGAAAGAAGCAAAACATCACCTATGCCGTAGATCACCTTAGTGTAGGAAGAGGGAATGAGATTCCTACATGGCTGTTCGGATTTCTCTATTGAGAATTTTGGCTGAGGAGATGCGGAGATAACATTGTATTACTATACACATCAAACAAAGAGTAGAAGGCGACAACTTCTACCGAAACAACAACATTTTCGGACGGGGCTGCAAGAAGACTCTGTCCGGAAAAAAGGTAAAGCGGAATATTATCAACTCCACAAAACGGAGATTAGTTAGAAACTTATTTTATGGAAAGAAAAAAAACTTATCTCACTTGTGATGGGAACCAAGCAGCTGCGCACATCTCTTATATGTTTAGCGAGGTTGCTGCCATCTATCCTATCACTCCATCCTCTACTATGGCAGAGTATGTAGATGAGTGGGCGGCAATGGGCCGTAAGAACATGTTTGGCGAAGTTGTAAGAGTACAGGAAATGCAGAGCGAGGCAGGAGCGGCAGGTGCCCTTCATGGTTCACTCCAGGCAGGCGCTCTTACCACTACATATACAGCATCGCAAGGTCTTCTATTGATGCTTCCCAATATGTACAAGATAGCAGGGCAGTTGCTTCCTACGGTATTTCACGTATCGGCAAGAGCATTGGCAGCACAGGCACTCTCTATCTTTGGGGACCATCAAGACGTCATGTCTGCACGTCAGACCGGTTTTGCAATGCTTTCGACAGGTAGCGTACAAGAGGTTATGGACCTTGCCGGAGTAGCACACTTGGCAACACTCAAGACACGCATACCATTCATCCACTTCTTCGACGGCTTCCGCACCTCTCACGAGATACAGAAGATAGAAGCTCTGAATACCGAAGACTTGGCTCCTCTTGTAGATCAAGACGCGTTGGCTGCATTCCGTCGCAATGCTCTCGATCCGCATCATCCGGTAGCCCGTGGTACGGCTCAAAACCCGGACATCTACTTCCAAACGAGAGAAGCATCAAATCGTTTCTATGAAGTTGTTCCTGAAGTGGTGCAAGAGTACATGGATAAGATTGCAGAAATCACAGGTCGCCACTACAAGCTGTTCGACTATTACGGAGATCCCGAAGCCGAGCATGTGATCATCGCCATGGGTTCTGTAACGGAAGCGATCCGTGAAACAATAGATTATCTTGCCACTCAAGGTCGCAAGGTAGGTCTCATAAGCGTACACTTGTACAGACCATTCTCTGCAAAGCACTTCCTTGCGGCTCTTCCTGCAAACGTTAAGCGCATTGCAGTATTGGATCGCACAAAAGAGCATGGAGCAACAGGCGAACCGCTTTATCTGGACGTAAAAGATTGTCTTTATGGTAAAGAAAACGCTCCTCTTGTTGTGGGCGGTCGTTATGGTCTTTCTTCCAAAGATACCACTCCGAATCAGATCCTTGCCGTGTATGACAACCTTGCGATGAATGAGCCTAAGAATCATTTCACCGTAGGTATCGTGGACGATGTTACATTTACTTCTCTTCGAGTGGAAGACGATTTGGACTTCTCCACAGGTCTGTTTGAAGCCAAGTTCTACGGACTTGGAGCCGATGGTACGGTAGGCGCAAACAAAAACTCCGTGAAGATCATCGGAGACAATACAGATAAATATTGTCAGGCTTACTTCTCTTACGACTCCAAGAAGAGTGGTGGTTTCACCTGTTCTCACCTCCGTTTCGGAGACACGCCTATCCGCTCTACCTATTTGGTTAATACGCCGGACTTCCTGGCTTGTCACGTACCCGCATACCTTCGTCTATATGATATAACAAAGGGTCTTAAGAGAAATGGAACATTCCTTCTCAACTCTATCTGGGGATTGGATGAGGTAGAAGAGCATCTTCCTAACCGTGTCAAGAGATGTCTTGCCAAGAACAACGTGGCATTCTATATGATCAACGCGACCAAGATTGCACAGGAAATCGGATTGGGCAACCGCACCAACACCATTCTTCAAAGTGCATTCTTCAAGATTGCCAACGTTATTCCTTACGACCTTGCAGTAGAGCAGATGAAGAAGTTCATTGTAAAGAGTTACGGCAAGAAAGGTGAAGACGTCGTGAACAAAAACTTTGCCGCAGTGGATCGTGGAGCCGAAGTGATCAAAGTTCCGGTGAAGCAAGAGTGGGCAAATCTACCGGACGACACAGCAGACAGACACGAAGACGATACAGACTTTGTACACAACATCGTTCGTGTGATCAATGCACAAGAGGGCGACAGCCTGCCTGTATCTGCTTTCCTTGGCCGTGAAGACGGTGTATGGGAACAGGGAACGGCTGCATCCGAAAAGCGTGGAGTAGCTTCTCACGTACCGGAATGGACGGCAGAGAACTGTATCCAGTGTAACCAGTGTGCTTATGTCTGTCCTCACGCAACCATACGTCCGTTCCTTCTTAATGAAGAAGAAGCTGCCAAAGCACCGGCAGGATATAAGACCCTCAAGCCTATCGGCAAGCAGTTCGACGGCTTACAGTTCCGCATTCAAGTGAATGCACTCGACTGTCTTGGCTGTAGCAACTGTGTGGACGTATGTCCGGGCAACAAGAACGGAAAGGCTCTTGCCATGAAGCCTATCGAGAGTCAGCTTGTGGAAGTTCCTCGTTGGGACTTCTCGGTGAAAGAGGTTGCCACCAAGCAGCATCTTGTAGACACTAAAGCGAATGTAAAGAACAGCCAGTTTGCTACACCTCTATTCGAGTTCTCAGGAGCGTGTGCAGGTTGTGGTGAGACCCCGTATGTGAAGTTGCTTACACAGCTATTCGGCGACAGACAGATGATAGCCAACGCTACCGGTTGCTCTTCTATCTACTCCGGCTCGGCACCTTCCACTCCATATACAACCAACGAACAGGGACACGGTCCGGCATGGGCAAACTCTCTGTTTGAAGACAATGCCGAGTTCGGTCTCGGTATGCACATCGCAACCGAAACCATTCGCAAGAGACTTGTAGAGCTGGCTCAAGAAGCACAAGAGTGCAGCTGCTGCTCTGCCGAGCTCAAATCTCTTCTTAACGAATGGGTAGAAAAACGCAACAATGCTGCGGATGCAAAAGAGTTGGGAGACAAGATCCTGCCTTTGGCAAAAGCGTGCGACTGCCACGTTTGTACCGAAATAGTGAAGAACTCATCTCACCTCTACAAACGTTCTCAATGGATCATCGGTGGAGACGGATGGGCTTATGACATCGGCTTCGGCGGTCTCGACCACGTGATAGCAAGTGGAGAGAATGTAAACATCCTTATCCTCGACACAGAGGTGTACTCCAACACCGGAGGTCAGAGCTCTAAATCCACACCGGTAGGAGCTATTGCGAAGTTTGCCGCAGCAGGAAAGCGTGTCCGCAAAAAAGATCTCGGACTCATGGCTACCACTTACGGCTATGTTTATGTAGCTCAAATCTCCATGGGAGCAAACCAGGCACAAACCTTGAAAGCCCTACGCGAAGCGGAAGCTTATAATGGTCCTTCCATCGTGATAGCGTATAGCCCATGTATCTCTCACGGGTTGAAAGCAGGTATGGGTAAGACTCAAGACGAAGGCAAGAGAGCGGTAGAGTGCGGATACTGGCACTTGTGGAGATTCAATCCGGAGCTGGAAGCAGAAGGCAAGAACCCATTCACGCTCGACTCCAAAGAGCCAAACTGGGATCTCTTCCAAGACTTCCTCAAAGGCGAGGTGCGTTATCTCTCTCTTCAAAAGCAGTATCCTGCAGAAGCGGCAGAGCTGTTTGCCGCAGCACAAGAGAATGCTTTGTGGAGATACAACAACTACAAGAGACTTGCCAACACCGTTTGGGAAGCACCCGAAGCTTCTAAAGAGGCATAACCGATAAAGCGATCATTTATTACATACACTCTATGCGGTGCTGTGGGATGGTAAACCGATTCTCACAGCACCGCTTTCCTTTTTTCAAGCATAACGAGCGGCGGTTTTCTTCTCGCTTTTCAGCCCCCTTTAGGAATATCACAAAAGCTCTTTCCGAATATTCCGATGACGAAAATTATCTGCCAAAATCAAGGCTTAAAGAGGGAGTTTTTATATAAAAGTGAAATGGCAGTTTGAAGCTCAAATCGCCCAAGTCCGATTAGAGAATTTTGTCAAGAAAAAGAGCCAAAAACCATAACAACCTGTCCGATAAGCAACTACAAAAATCTCGATTCTCGGAAATTTTCTCCTCTCGGTCGGTTTCAAGCCCCGTTTTCGAGTTAATAAACTCAAAATTTGAGACACAAAGCCGCAAATATTTCTTAATGAGAAAAATCAGCAAAAAACCTGCTTTTTAGCCCCTAAAAAGATAAAACCCTCATGAACAACAGATTAAGAAAATTTCTAAACACGTTAATTGAATCCGGTAAACGTATTAAATGAAATCAGTAAACGTGTTCATTGAAAAATTAAACACGTTAAGCCGAAAGAATATGCTCGTTTAGCGTTTTCGATGAACAGACATCGAAAATCATGTTAATAAACCGGGGCTGATTTAACAGTTCGGTCGTGCTCTGAAAAGAGGGTGTCCGAGCGAAATAGAAGAGCCATTTCGACGAGATATTTTGGCGGTATGGAATATATAAAAATAAGGTGAGCCGAAAGGGATAAAAAAGTCTTTGAAATTTTTAGACAAAAGGACGCTCTTTTTTTATGAGAGAACAGAGTGCTATCCGCTTCTTTTGCAATATCTTTCAAAAACAAGATCCCGGTACACAAATTCTCTTAAAAAAGCCCACTATGACCAAACGATAAATGGTTATACGGCAAAAAGTTCCTACATTTGTACATTCTGAGGTAGACTATATTCTATCCGTCGGAAAGTTTTACAGAGAAAACATAGAAACAGACATACAGATAGCAGATGAAATATATCCATAAAACTTCGTGGTTGTTTTTGGTACTCCTGATACTCAGCGGCGTCTCGGCATGCAACGAGAAGACTCCCGGTGTCCGCAAACCGGATCCGAATCCCGGACTGCAAGTACCTCACTATGTGAATATTCAGATTAAAGAGAACGACGTATTCTCTCAAACGAAGTTTACGATAGACCATTTCAACAGAAAGATATACAACTCAGTCCGTTTGCCATACAAGACCGAGCTGGACACTGTATTCCTAAGGATGATGATCAGTAGCGAGACTAAAGTGGAGATCAAAAACCTTACGACAAACGAGACATTCCCTTGGACCGTGGAGAAGATGAACTCTAAGTCCGTCAAAGTAAAGGGAGGAAAGCTGGAGCTGCTCCTGTCTGCCAATATCAACGGCGTCAATAAGACAGAGAAGTATCTCATGAACATCAATGTTTACAGCTACGATCCCAATGTGATCACATGGGAGAAAAAAGAGAACGTACTCCCGGTTGCGGCGGCAGACTCTAAGTTCATCACGCTCAACAAAACACTCTACTGGGTTGCTCTGGACAAGCACGCCAAGTTTCATCTGTACGAAGTGCTCAGCGTGGAGAGCTACAACTTCCGAAAAGTGGAAGGAACAGGAGATATGCCTGCCATGCTTCCGCACACATTGACACAAGATACTCACGGCAGAGTATGGGGTATGGCAAAAGATGGAGAGATATACAGCTCTTCGGATCTGAAGATTTGGGAAAAGATCCAAAAGCCGGATGCCGCCCTTGCATGGACATCCATCTTATACGATGCCAACCTAAAAGGCAGTACCGGAGAGGTAAAGATGCTTTTAATCGGAGAGATGGGCGGAGCTTACAAGATATGGACAGCCGCTCCGGCAGGCATGCCTGCCATTCTCACAGACATCACCAACGAACACTTCCCTGTGCGTAACGCACTCGTAAGAACAGTGGTGGAAGCAGGTATCAAGCGTGCCAACCTCATAGGCGGAACGGATCGTCTCGGTCGTCCGGTAGAGAATCTCTTCTTCACCGCAGATGGTAAAGGATGGGGCGAGATCAAGTTCAGAGGAAAAGGGTTCAACGCTCCGGTTCGCGGTGCAACCTTGATAGAAAAAGGCGGAAGGATCTATATCGCCGGCGGCGAGTATGCCATAATATCGGACGATAAGAGTCGCCTCAATCTTTTCCACAGCGACGACAACGGAGCGTCTTGGACCAAGATGACCCAGGAAAAGACTCAGGCAACAGGCTTTAATGTTACGTCAGGGATGTCAGGCATTATCTCCACAGATGGCGAAGATGATGTTTTCTTCTTCCTTGGCGGTATAGCCGGAGGCAAACCCACGGCAGATGCGTGGCGAGGTTATATCAAGAAAAACTAACAACCCTATTTCTCCCTCTACACATAGCAGAATGACACAGATACCGGCACATATAGCCATTATCATGGACGGCAATGGAAGATGGGCGCAAGCTCAGGGACAAGAGCGCGTCTATGGTCATGTTCATGGCGTGGAGAGTGTTCGTCGCATCCTTAAAAGAGCAGCGGAACGAGGCGTAAAGGTATTGTCTCTTTACACTTTCTCGGAAGAGAACTGGAGCAGACCACAGCAAGAGGTCGATGCTTTAATGGAGCTCATCGTGGTCTCACTGCGCAAAGAGATAGACTCTCTCATGGAAAACGGAGTGCGTCTAAGGACTATCGGAAACACGGACAAGCTACCGGCAGATGTGCAGGCGCTGTTGAAAGAAGCCATTGCCCTTACTGCCGACAACAGTGTTATCACTCTCCAGCTGGCTCTCTCCTACTCTTCAAGACAGGAGATTACGCATGCGGTGAAAGAGTTGGTAGCCGATAAGATCTCCGCCGAAGCCATTACGGAGGAAGATATAACCGACAGACTTTACACATCAGGCATACCCGATCCGGATCTTATCATAAGAACAGGCGGAGAGCAGAGGCTTAGCAACTTCCTGCTCTGGCAAGGTGCTTATGCCGAACTATACTTTTGCCCCGATGCCTGGCCTGCTTTCGACGAAAAGGCTTTTGATAAAGCGTTGGAAGATTTTGCACAAAGAGAGCGTCGGTATGGCAAGACCAGCGCACAACTATTATCGAATGAATGATAAAGACAATCTCAATGAAAAATAGATGTAACACCAATCCTCTATCCCCTGCTCTGCATAAACTGCTGCTCTCGGCAGTTATCTGCTGTATGGTAGGTGTATTATCAATCCCCGTTAAGGCTTTTGCTCGCAACTCGATAGCCATACAGGACACCATTCAGGCTCCTGTGGTATCTTATATGTACCCGGTAACCAAAACCATAGCAGACATTAAGCTGGAAGGGGTTAAGACTTACGATAAAGATGTAGTACTTGGAATATCGGGGCTGTTCGTGGGTCTCTCTTTGGAAGTACCGGGCGAAATCCTCAGCAAAGCCATAGAAAACTACATGAAGAACGGACTCTTCTCCGACTGTAAGATCTATGCGGATAAGATAGAGGGCGATTCGGTTTGGCTTACGATAGAGTTGGTCGAGCGTCCCAGACTCTCCAAGCTCGTCATCAATGGCGTAAAAAAGGGAGAGAGAGACGAGCTGGTGAAAGGTCCTTTGGCCTCTTTTTATGACGGTTCACAGCTTACACCGAATACCATCGACGTGGCAAAAGAGGTGGTTCGTAAGCATTTCGATGCAAAAGGATACAGCAACGTTGCCGTTACAGCCGAGGAGATAAAAGATACCACACGGGATAACTATGTGGAGTTGCACATCAATGTCGATAAGAGTAATAAGACTAAAGTAAACCGGATATACTTTGAGGGAAACAAAGAACTCTCCGATGCCGCTCTTTTCAAAGCGATGAAGAAAACCAATGAGGGCTTCTCTCTCCGTCGCAATCCATGGACAAGTATTCTCGAAATATTCTCACAGAAGAAGTTTGTCAAGAAAGACTATACGGAAGACTTGGATCTGCTCCTTGCCGCATACCATGAAAAAGGGTATCGTGATGCCGAAATCCTCAAAGACTCGGTAGCTAAAGCAAGCGATAAGAAAGTGGATATTCACATCAAGGTAGCGGAAGGAAGGAAGTACTATATAAAGGATATCAACTTCGTTGGTAACACCAAGTACAACTCCGAAGACCTTCTACGCCTTTTGGGAATGAGTCCGGGCGATGTGTACAACCAAAAAAAGCTCGAAAGCAGACTTCGTACCGATGAAGATGCAGTGGCTAACGTCTATGCGAACAACGGGTATCTCTTCTCTTATATCTACCCTGTGGAGACAGAGATAAAGGGAGACTCCGTTACGCTTGATATACGTATCGTGGAAAACAGACCCGCAACGGTCAATCGCGTAATAATAGATGGCAACGACAGACTATATGAAGATGTCATCCGTCGAGAGCTGTACACCAAACCGGGACAACTCTACAACAGAGACTATATATTCCGTTCAATGCGTCTGATTGCCGCTACCGGACACTTCGATCCGGAGAAGATAATACCTGAGCCGATACCTAACGAAGAGAACGGTACGGTGGATATTCGATGGAATCTGACACCTAAATCTAACGACCAGGTAGAGCTATCCGCAGGATATGGACAGACCGGTCTTATAGGACGTGTATCTTTGAAGTTCACCAACTTCTCTATAAAAAATCTCCTCAATCCGAAATCTTACAAAGGTTTTCTGCCTACCGGAGACGGACAGACACTTACACTGAGCGGACAGACCAACGGTCGTTACTATCAAAGTTACAGCATACAGTTTACGGATCCCTGGTTCGGCGGAAAGCGTCCTAACTATTTCAGTGCCTCTCTTTGGTATTCACGCCAAACAGGTATCAACGAACAGTATTACAGCAATCAGGTCAGAGGACTTCAGTCTGCCTATTACAACCAGCTTTACAACCCCTACTATGGCGGAGGTTATGGTGGCTACGGCGGATACGGAGGCTATGGCGGTTATGGCGGATACGGGGGTTACGGCTACGATATGGGTTCTCTCTATGAAAGCGCATACGACCCGGACAAGCTGCTCGATATGATCGGCGGTAGCATCATGTATGGTAAAAGATTGACCTGGCCCGATGATAACTTCCAAATTCAAGGAGGATTAAACTATACGCTATACCGGCTTCGCAACTGGTCTTCACCTTACTACGACTTCGGTATGACCGATGGTGTTGCAAACGATGTACACCTTTCAGCAACCATCTCACGTATCTCCATAGACAACCCGACCTATACTCGTAGAGGTTCCAAACACTCATTGGAGCTGTCTGCAACGCCTCCTTACTCTCTATGGGACGGTATAGACTATACCAATCCTAAGCTCTCTCGCGGAGAGAAAAACAAGTTCATCGAATATTATAAGGTGAAATACAAAGGAGAGAGCTTCCTTCCGCTGTTGGATGAACGCAGATACAAGAGGACTCCGGTACTTATGGCAAGAGCCGAAGCCGGTTTCATTGGAGCTTACAACCCCTACAAGCGTTCACCTTTTGGTACTTTCTACATGGGTGGAGACGGGATGAGCGGAGCTTATAGTGCATTCCTCAACGAGACCATCGGACTTCGCGGATACAAGAACGGCTCCATCGCAGGCGCCAACGGTAAGAATGCTTACTCTTATGCCCGCATGACCTTGGAGCTGCGCTATCCTATCATCTTCGAACAGCAGACCAGCATTTGGGTTATAGGCTTCTTGGAAGCCGGTAATGCCTGGTCGAACGCATCCTCTTTCAATCCTTTCCAGCTCAAACGTTCAGCCGGAGTGGGAGCAAGAATCATGATCCCGATGATCGGTCTTATGGGATTGGATTGGGGTTATGGCTTTGATGCACCGGACGGATCCACAATGAAGGGAGGAAGCAATATCCACTTCGTTATAGGACAAGAGTTTTAAGTCTAAACCAGATAAAAATTTGAATATTATGAAAACAAGATTATTGGCACTCGTAGTAGCTTTGCTCAGCATCTGCGCAGTGAACGCACAAGAAAAGTACGCCTTGATAGACTCAGAGTACATCCTTTCCAAGATGCCCCAATACAAGGCTGCCACAGAAAACATGCAGAAGCAGGCAGAAAAGTTTCAGAAAGAAATCTCCGGCATACAGGAGAAAGCGGCAGCCATGTACAAGGAATACCTCAAAGAGAGACCTAAGCTGTCCGAACAGCTACGCACTTCCAGAGAAGAAGCCATCGTAGCTTTGGAGGAGAAAGTACAAGAGCTCCAACAAAAATATTTCGGCCCTAAGGGGGAGATGGCGACCCTTCAAGAAAAAGAGGTGAAGCCCATCCAAGACGGCATCTATGAGGCTGTGAAACATATCTCACTGCGAAGAGGCTACGTTTTGGTGCTCGACAGAGCCACCACACAAGGCGTCATCTTTGCCACTCCGGAGATAGACATCAGCAACGATGTACTAAAAGTGCTCGGAATCTCCGTCTCTCGCTAATCTGAAAAGAGGTTTTGCGTTCTGTGTGTGGAAGTTATCGGCTTGCCATTTACATTTTTCTTCCTATCTTTGTTCGCAATACCCTACCATGAAAGATAAATAGAGATTCACTCAAGAAAACAAATTACATTACAGATAAGAAAGAAGAAATGAAACGTTATTTATTAGCATTTGTGCTACTTATGATGCCTGCTCTACTTGTTGCTCAGGCTCCTCAAAAAATTGCAACAATCAACTCTCAGGAGATTATGATGGCAATGCCTGACACCAAAAAGGCACAAGCTGAAGTAGAGAAGCTACAAAAGGAGTTTGAAGATGCGCTCCTCATCAAGCGTGAAGAGCTAAAGAAGAAGTACGAAGACTATATCTCTAAAGAGAAGACTCTTCCGGAATCTATCAAGCTTCGCCAACAACAAGAGATAGAAGATATCCAAAAGAGAATAGATGACCTTACTCAGGCTGCTATTCAGGATATCCAAAAGAAGCAACAAGAGCTCATGGCTCCGATCCAAGCGAAAGTGTTGGACGCTATAAAGAAAGTAGGCAACGAAAATGGCTTTGCATACATTCTTGAAGCAGGAGTAACACTCTACACCGGCTCTACTGCCATCGACGCCACTCCACTTGTAAAAGCGAAGTTGGGCATCAAGTAAAAAGATATTCATTAGGGAAGCCCGTTTCCCGATAGAGAAAAGCTCGGTAAAGATCACTTTACCGAGCTTTTTTTGTGCGCGCTTTTATATAAAAACAGAGCTCCTCATGCGGACGAGAAGAAGAGCTTCTTTCCCGGCTCAATCCGGAAAGAAAGAGACAATACACCTATAACCTCCTATCAATCAATCCGATAAAAACCAGCCTGAATTTGAGAAAAAATTTTTCTTCGTCCGTTTGACGAGGCTTTTTCGCGTTAATAGGAGTGAATTTTAACATTCATGTTTGCAAATAAATCTTAATGTGATTTCGTGGGCAAAAACAGCAAAAAAGGGGAGAAAACAGCTAAAACACTAATAACCAACCAAGTGACTTAAAATTCTAAACACGTTAATTGAATCCGGTAAACGTATTAAATGAAATCAGTAAACGTGTTCATTGAAAAATTAAACACGTTAAGCCGAANTAATTGAATCCGGTAAACGTATTAAATGAAATCAGTAAACGTGTTCATTGAAAAATTAAACACGTTAAGCCGAAACAATATGCTCGTTTACCGTTTTTGCTTAACAGATATCGGAATTTGTGTTAATAAAATGAGATCAATTTAACAGTTCGGTCATGCTCTGAAAACAACCCCTCCGATCAAAATAGAGAGCAAGAAAAAAGTGGGCATTTTGCGGTATGGAATATATAAAAATCAGTCTTCCAAAATCGACCTGAAACAGGATTTCGGAATGCAAAAAAAGGTAATGGGAAAATAGAGAAAGAGAGCAGGTCGGCAACTCTTCCCCTTCACGCTCTTAGAGACCCCATTTGTGAAGTATCTGAAAGCGGTCTCTACCTCTGCTTAGACTAATGGGGAAAAGGCATTGAAGGCGTGAAGTAAGCCAACTAACATTGTTGAGAAAGAGGGGTGATAGGAAAGAGGACTCGTCTTGCAGGCAACTCTCTTTCATCTTGACAGCAAAGAGCAAAAAGGAAAATCCCGGAAAACCTGTCGGTAGTCCGGGAGATTCGGCACGGGAAGCAACTCACCATTCGGTGAGAACGAATCCCGTGATGCAAATGTAGTACTATTTTGTTTATAATACAAACAGAGAGCCTCTCATGTAAGAGCTATCTGAGAAAGAGATAGCTGTTTCGTCTCTGCGGAAAAGTCTCTGATACTGCCTCAATCGTATGTCTTAGAGGGAGACTCCCAGTAGATTTCTACGCCATTGCCATCGGCATGGATCAGCTTCCGAGACAGCGCAAAGAAGTAGTCGGAAAGCCTATTAACATACTTCAACACCGCATCCTCCACTTCGCTTCCCTCCTCTACTACCGTAAGGATTCTACGTTCAGCCCTTCTGGAAACCGTGCGACAGACGTGAGCTTGCGAGGTTGCGAGTCCGCCCGATGGCAGGATAAAGCGTTCAAGTGGCGGGCAGTGCGAGTCGAGCCTATCTATCTCTTTCTCTATCTGCTTGATCACTTCGGGTGTAACATAGCTGGGCAACCGGAACGATGTATCGGTAGGATCGGTGGCAAGATAAGCCCCGACGTTAAAGAGCATTATCTGTATCCCTTTCAAGGTATCCAGATCCTGCGCATCCGAAATCTGACTCATAAGGACGCCGATATGGGCATTAAGTTCATCTATCGTGCCATAGCTTTCGAGTCTTGAACAGCATTTGGAGACGCGTTGTCCTCCTACGAGAGATGTTTTTCCCTTGTCTCCGGTCTTTGTATATAGTTTGCTTTTCTTCATGTTACCTTCTATGATGATGTTATTTAATACTTGGCTAAGATACGAATATCGTTCAACTTATGGAAAATGCCCCTTCCCCCTTGCTGCGAAAAGGCTTAACATCGGCATGGAGAGTTGATATTTTTCTTAATTTTGCAGCGAATAATCATCTTAAACACCAACTTTATGAAAATACTATCCCTATTCGGAGCTGTAACGTTCTCTTTTATCCTTAGTTTGATCTCCTTTCACGCGCAAGCCCAATCGGATGTAAAAGTGTATCGCGTCGCGGATGAAGAAAGCTTCATCAAAGCTCTTCACAGCAACAGCCATATCTATATCGCAAAGAATACGGACATAATGCTCAGCGATATTTTGGAAAAAGAAGGAGATGGACGCATTTTTGCGATGTCTCCTCTTCGTGCAGGAGAGTATCTTACCCTTGATTCTTCCCCCGGAATATTTCGTTCTGAAGTTTTTGACGGTATAGAACTCATCTTGAACGGGCTTGAAAACATCACGATAGAGGGAGAGGGGGAGAGCCGTTCCCGCATTTTGGTATCGCCCAGATATGCCAACGTGCTGAACTTTAAGGACTGTGCCAATATCAAGTTGGTAAATCTTGAAATAGGACATACCGAAGAAGGATATTGCGAAGGAGGTGTTCTCAACCTTATCAGCTGCGACAACATAGAGGTGAAAAACTGTGAGCTTTTCGGCTGTGGGACAATAGGTGTGTTGGCAGAGAACAGCAGAAACTTCAGATGTCTCTCTTCCGTCATCTGTCATTGTACATACGGCATTATCTCTCTACTGCCCGGAAACAAGAATTTTCTCTTTCAAGATTGCCATATGCACCATAATGAAGAGTTCGATTTAATAGAGCTGCGTGAAGGGAATAAAGGTATCGTATTCGACCGCTGTCGCATAGAGCAGAACAGAGGTACATTATTCGGTCTGCGCTCTATCCTGACACTGAAGGACTGCTATATAAATCATGAAGGGGAGGTAGGCAACATAGATCTGATTAAACGGATTCGCGGACGCTTTGTCTTCCATCCGGGACAGGACATGGAAGAGGAATAGAAGTCGTTTGTATCTCCAATCCCAATCTTTTACATCGTATAACCATCGGAGAGCATCCGATTTTAGCATTGTTTAGCTCACAGAAAAAGACTATATTTGTGAGCTAAACGTATATATAGCAGTATAATTTCACAGATATGACATCAGAGAAAAAAGATATCGTGGTAAGTGGCATTCGTCCCACAGGTAATCTACACTTGGGAAACTACTTCGGTGCCATCAAAAGCTTTCTTACTATGCAGGAAGAGTGCAAGTGCTACTTCTTCATAGCAGACTGGCACTCCCTTACCACACATCCACATCCGGACAACATCCTTAAGAATACTCGCACCATATTGGCAGAGTATCTGGCTTGCGGAATAGATCCATCCAAGGCAGTAATATATGCTCAGAGCGATGTGAAAGAGGTGTTGGAACTCTATCTTTATCTCAATATGAACGCCTATCTGGGAGAGTTGGAACGTACCACATCCTTTAAGGAGAAAGCCCGCAAACAGCCTAACAACGTCAATGCAGGGCTACTCACCTATCCTACACTTATGGCTGCGGATATTCTTATGCACCGTGCCGTCAAAGTACCGGTAGGAAAAGATCAGGAGCAGAATATGGAGATGGCAAGGAAGTTTGCTCGTCGTTTCAATACGATCTATGGCGTGGACTTCTTCCCGGAACCTGCATCTTTTTCTCTCAGTAGCAAGGCAGTGAAAGTTCCCGGACTGGATGGCAGCGGAAAGATGGGCAAAAGCGAAGGCAATGCGATATACCTGATGGATGACGAAAAGGCCATAAGGCAAAAAGTGATGAAGGCTGTTACAGACTCCGGACCCACCGAGCCAAACAGCGAAAAGCCCGAAGCCATTCAGAATCTGTTTACGCTCTTGGAGATTGTCTCTTCTCCCGATACTTACAACTATTTCAATGATAAGTACAACGACTGCTCCGTCCGCTATGGAGACCTGAAGAAGCAGTTGGCGGAAGACATCATCCTTTTCACTGCTCCTATCAGAGAAAGAATCTTAGAGATAGCTGCGGATACGGATTACCTTGAGCGTGTAGCTCGTGAAGGGGCAGAGCAAGCAAGAGAAAGTGCTCGCCTCACAGTGGATAGAGTGAGAGAGATCATCGGATTTCCTGCTTTGCGATAAGTAGGAAGCTATTCCATTTACAAAGAACTAAACACAAAAACAGAGATAAAGATGAACAATTACTTGACAGGAAAGATCACCCACGTATTGGAACCGATATCGGGAGAGAGCAAACGTAATCCCGGCACAACGTGGAAGAAGCAAGACTACGTAATGGAGACGAACGATATCTATCCAAGAACGGTAGCCTTTAACATCTTCGGCGAAGATCGTATCAATATGGCGAACATAAAGCTTGGGGAGATCATCACCATAGAGTTTGAAGTGAATAGTCGCGAGTTTAACGGACGCTGGTACACCGATGTACAATGCAGAAACGTTATTCGCGGCGAACAGGCTCAAGCCATCAGCCAGATGGGTGTACAACCCCAGCCGGCACCGGCTCCTCAAACTCAGACACAGGTTAATTTCGGTCCCGCCACACCTCAACAGGGAATAGTGAACGATCCTACGGACGATCTTCCATTCTGATCTTTCCGTCCGGAATATCCGATAACATAAAAGGAATAGACATCAAACATTAGAACCACACTATAATCATTATTTGACTTTATGAATCAACACGATCCAATCTTCGATCTCATTCAAGAGGAAGACAGAAGACAGAGACACGGCTTGGAGCTTATCGCTTCCGAAAACTTCGTGTCCGAGAATGTAATGAAAGCTATGGGAAGCTGCTTCACAAACAAATATGCAGAAGGCTATCCCGGCAAGAGATATTACGGTGGATGCCAAGTAGTGGACAAAGCAGAACAGATGGCAATAGACCGTCTTAAGCAACTTTATGGCGCGGAATGGGCTAACGTTCAGCCTCACTCGGGAGCACAAGCCAATATGGCAGTATTCCTCGCAGTGCTCAAACCGGGCGACACTTTCCTTGGACTCAATCTCGCTCATGGGGGACACCTTTCTCACGGAGCGGCTGTAAACAGCTCAGGTCTTCTTTACAACCCTGTAGCTTACAGCTTGCGTCAGAGCGATGAAACCGTAGATTACGAAGAGATGGAACGTTTGGCTAAAGAACACAAACCAAAGTTGATTGTTGCCGGAGGTTCTGCTTATTCTCGCGAATGGGATTATGCTCGTATGCGTGCCATCGCCGACAGTGTAGGTGCTCTTCTTATGGTAGATATGGCTCACCCTGCAGGGCTTATCGCAGCCGGTCTTTTGGATAACCCGGTAAAGTATGCACACATTGTTACTTCCACAACCCATAAGACTTTGCGCGGTCCTCGTGGCGGTATCATCCTTCTTGGTAAAGACTTTGAAAATCCATGGGGACTTACCACTCCTAAAGGTGAGATCAAGCGTATGTCTCAACTTCTCGACTCTGCGGTTTTCCCTGGAGTACAAGGCGGTCCGTTGGAGCATGTTATTGCTGCTAAGGCTGTTGCTTTCGGTGAAGCATTGCAACCGGAGTTCCGCACATATCAGGAACAAGTAAAGAAGAACGCTTCTGTCCTTGCCGACACACTGGTTGAGATGGGATACAAGATCGTATCCGGCGGAACATCCAACCACAGTATGTTGGTAGATCTTCGTCCTAAGTTCCCTGAACTGACCGGTAAAGTAGCCGAAAATGCTCTTGTTCTGGCAGACATCACAGTGAATAAAAATATGGTACCATTCGATACACGTTCTGCATTCCAAACTTCCGGAATCCGTCTCGGAACGCCTGCACTTACCACTCGTGGTGTGAAGGAAGGAGAGATCAAACGCATTGCCGGACTTATCGACCGTGTGCTAACATCTCCGACAGACGAACAAGTGATTGCCTCTGTTCGTGGGGAGGTCAATGAAATGATGGAATCTTATCCGATCTTCGCTTGGTAAGAGGGATAAGATACATTTAAGAACAGTTACATAAGAGTTTAGAAAAAACCATTTATCAGGCTAAGAGTCTTAGTTTGATCCGTTTTTTCTAAACTCTTCTTTATTGTCCGAAAACTTTCTACACACTTTTAGATATGAGAAAATACTTTCATGCTTTAGCTGCCGCGCTGTTGGCAACGCTTTTTATTACTGCATGCACTCCGAAAGAGTATGTGGTAAAGCCTTATAACGAAGGCATCAACATCATTCCTCAGCCGGTAGAGCTTACCGAGACAACCTCAGGAGCATTCACGCTAAACCGCAATACTGTCTTTGTGGCAGAGGGAGACACACTTGCCGGGATAGCCAAGCTTTTTGCCGATAAGCTTATGGCATCCACCGGCTACAAGTTTGGGTTGGTTTCTGCTCCGGTTAGCAGCAACTACATTCGTATCTCTGTGGATCCTTCTATTTCGGAGAACCACGAAGCGTACACTTTCAACTCATCCGAAGCAGGTATCGACATCGTGGGTGCCACTCCTCAAGGTGCATTCTATGGACTTCAAACTCTTTTGCAACTCCTTCCGGCAGAAGTAGAAAGCAGCAAAAGAGTGGAAGATGTGGCTTGGACCATCCCTGCCGTATCCATCAAGGACTATCCGAGATACCACTATCGCGGACTTCTTTTGGATGCTTGTCGCCACTTCATCACTGTGGAAGACATGAAGAAGCACATAGATATTCTCTCCATGCTAAAGGTCAATAAGCTACACTGGCACTTGACAGAAGATCAGGCATGGCGTATCGAAATCAAGAAATATCCTCGTCTTGTGGAGGTAGGCTCTGTGAGGACAGAAGGAGAAGGATTTGAATATGGTCCTTTCTACTACACTCAAGAAGAGATCAAAGATATTGTTGCTTATGCTGCCGAACGCTATGTAGAGATCATTCCGGAGATAGAGCTTCCGGGGCACGCCATGGCTGCACTTGTTGCGTATCCGGAGTTGGCTTGCTTCCCGCGCGACTTTAAGGTGCGCAATATATGGGGAGTGGAAGATGACGTATTCTGTGCAGGAAAAGAAGAAGTTTTCAAGTTCTTGGAAGATGTCATCTCCGAAGTGATACCGCTATTTCCCTCAAAATATTTCCACATCGGAGGCGACGAATGCCCCAAGACAAGATGGAAAGAGTGTCCGCTGTGCCAAGCGAGAATCAAAGCGGAGAATCTGAAAGACGAGCATGAGCTTCAAAGCTACTTCATCACCAGAATAGGACGCTTTCTTGCCGAGAACAACAAAGCCCTCATAGGTTGGGATGAGATTCTCGAAGGCGGATTGGCACCATCTGCCATCGTTATGTCATGGAGAGGAGAAGAGGGAGGTATTGCGGCGACAGAGCTTAATCATGAAGTGATCATGTCGCCATGGACTACCGGTCTTTATATTGATGCTTACCAGGGCGATCATAATGTAGAGCCGGTCGCCATCGGAGGTTACTCTACACTTGAAAGGGTCTATTCTTACAACCCCGCATCGGATAAGATTCCGGCGGAAAAGCAGCATCTCATACTCGGACCACAAGCCAATCTTTGGGGAGAGTATCTATATGACGAAAGCATCCGTCAATACTACGCCTATCCACGTATGTTTGCTCTTGCCGAGATAGGATGGACACCTGTAGACAGAAAAGATTTCCACGACTTCTCTCGCCGTGTGAACAACACTTATGTGCGTCTCGACATGCACGATGTCAACTACCATATTCCGCTTCCGGAGCAAGAAAACGGCTCTCTTGACCGCATCCAGTTCATCGACAGCCTTACCATTCCGTTCAAGACAACCCGCCCTGTGAAGATGGTGTACACCACCGACGGATCGGAGCCTAATGAAAAGAGTACGGAATATACGGCTCCTCTCACATTCAACGAGACTACAACGCTCAAGATCGCCAGCGTACTGCCTTCGGGAGTATTAAGCAAAGTCCGCACACTGACCCTTACCAAGTTGGACAACTATACCGCTCCTGTGGAAGCGATAGACAGTGTGGCTCTTGCTTCAAGCGGGGTTTATGCTCAGGGGCTCAAGTTTATCACCCACAAAGAGGATGTCAGAAAAGTAGAAGATTTGGCTTCCCATCAGTCTGCCAACATGGAGAGCGGCATCCTCACCGCATTGAAAGATGCCAACAAGAGCTATCTTGTTCCCGGTACGTTCGACTTCAACATCTTCGGAACCATCATAGAAGGATACTTCCTCATACCGGAGCCGGGCGTTTACGTCTTCCAGTCAGACGTGAACAGAGTATGGATCAATGGCGAACTCGTCATAGACAACAGCAAAGAAGTACCTCGCTACTCTCGTCAGGATGTTGCTCTTGCACTCGGAGCAGGGCTGCACTCGATCAAATACGAAATACAAGCCAAAGTGCAAGGCGGCTGGCCGACGCTTTGGAACGACAACCGCGTGGCTTACAAGCCATATAACACTCCGAAATCCGCACCGATAGAAGATTACAGAGTGTTCCACAAGAAGTAAATAGTCGATAAGGAGCTGCCTTTGCCTTGTCGAAGCAGAGAATTGTTCCGAAATCGCAGATTTTTCAACACACATAATCGCCTGCCGAGAGCTTTCTTCTTGGCAGGCGATTGTTATTTTCTCTCCTAAAGTCAAGAGCCTATACAGGGACATGCAAAAAGCTCCAAAGGTTTCAGAGAAAAGTTCCTAATCTTTTTGGAGAAAGCTCTAAAGGTTTATGGAAAAGGATTTGCTACTTTCCAGAAAATGATAATCACCAATCCTAAAAACAGTAATTACTAATCCACGAAACAGTAATTACTAATCCACGAAATGGTAATTACTAATCCATGAAACGGTAATTACTAATCCATGAAACGGTAATTACTAATCCACGAAATGGTAATTACTAATCCAAGAAACGGTAATTACTAATCCAAGAAACGGTAATTACTAATCCAAGAAACGGTAATTACTAATCCAAGAAATGGTAATTACTAATCCGAGAAACAGTAATTACTAATCCGAGAAACAGTAATTACTAATCCGAGAAACGGTAATTACTAATCCACGAAACGGTAATTACTAATCCACGAAACGGTAATTACTAATCCACGAAATGGTAATTACTAATCCATGAAATGGTAATTACTAATCCATGAAATGGTAATTACTAATCCATGAAATGGTAATTACTAATCCGTGAAATGGTAATTACTAATCCGTGAAATGGTAATTACTAATCCGAGAAACGATAATTACTATTCTGAGAAACGATAATTATCAATCCGTCCGTTCCAAAAAATCAAGAAAAGAAACGGAAAGCGATACGGATACAGGAGTAGGGATGTGAGAAGAGAGATGATCAGACCGAGAGCGGCGTAAAGACCTCCACTACCATGGCTTTATCGCATCGGTCGGAGGCGAGGGTTGATATGGCGAGAGCGAGCCGGTCCTCGGTTTTGACGGCGATGTAGGTCAGCCCCAAACCTTCTACCCATCCTTGAGCCGAGCATTGGTGCTGTCCGGTAACGAACGGACGTAGCGATGAGCAGTCTCGAAGTCCCGGAATGGTCTCGAAGATTCTGCCTTCTCCATTGTTCAAGATGATGATCCGAAGATTGGATGGTACGTGAGAGTTCCACAACGCATTGGCGTCATAGAAGAAGCTGAGATCGCCCAGCAGGACGAAATGAAGCGTATCCGATGCCATCGCGGCACCTACTGCGGCGGAGAGAGAACCGTCGATACCGCTCACCCCACGGTTGCAGTGCACCCGGACATCTGCGGGAAGAGGATAGTGCTGAGCAAGGCGGACACTCAAACTATTGCCCAGATGGAGAACGCTTCGGGGCGGTATCTGCTTCAAGACCTCTGCCACTACTCTGCTCTCCGGCTCTTTCGGAGCACTCGCAACGGGGTCAATGGCGTTCTTCTTCCACAACTGTCTGTAAGCAAGATCGCTCTCTCGTGCCGTTTCGTTTGCTATAATCGCGGTGAAATCTTTGGGACAAAGCGGGATCAGATGCGTAAGAGACATGAAAACATCGGCAACCTCACCACTTGGAGAGACGTGCCAGTGCATCTTCGGAGGATATTTCCGCATATCCTGCTTCAGCTTCTTCGACAAAATACTGCCTCCTATCGTAACGACAATATCAGGTTGCAGCTCTTCGCAATAGCTGTAGAAGCGACTCTCAAGAGCTTCTTGCGGTCGGTTCGAGAGATGGTCTGCCAAGACAACAGCAGAGGTCGGGAATATAAGAGAGAAAGCTTCACGCTGAGAGTCCATCTGCCCCACAATGATCAGCTTTCGGGACGCCTTGCTCCAAAGCGCCCTTATGTCGTCCGCATCGAAAAGCCACTCTATCTTTCTTTCTACCGGCAATGCCGGAATATTGAAAGCAAAAAGAGGTTCGCTCAAGGGGATATTGATATGCACCGGACCTTGTATGTCCTTTCTCTGCAAAGCAAGCAGAGCCTCGTTTACAAGCCTGTTGCAGTACCAATGATCCGCAGAAGTGTGCACTTCCGGCAGAGTAACACTCTTGCGAGAAAGCATCCCGAACAGATAAGGTTGCGGTAGGGTCTGCCCATCCATCTGCCCTATCCATTCTTGTGGACGGTCTGCAGAAAGGACAAGAAGAGGCAGGTTGCGATAAAATGCTTCCGATACGGCAGAGTGCAGATTGAGTAACGCAGATCCGCTCGTGCAGCATACAGCAACCGGCTGCTCCGTTTCCAAAATCAACCCCAATGCCACAAAACCCGCACTGCGCTCATCTGTAATAGAGTAACATTCAAAGAAAGAGTCTCCTGAGATGCTCTCTATTATCGGAGCATTACGGCTTCCGGGGCAGAGGATGAGCCGTTTAATGCCGTGAACTTTAAGTAGAGAGCAAAGAATCTGAACGTTGAGTTGATCTGAATACATAAGTTCGGTATTATATAAGCGCCCCTATCGTGTGCATCTTGAAACAGCTCTCCTCCCACTCGGATGCAAGCTCGGACTCCGGCATGATCCCTCCTCCGGCATAGAGCGTATAGCTGTCTCTCACACAGCGTACACAACGCAGATTAACGTAGATGCGGCTCTCCTCCCCTTCCGGAGCAATAAAGCCCAAGAAGCCGGAGTAGAATCTTCGGGAGTGATGCTCCGTCTGCTCTATGAAAGAGCGTGCTTCCGATCGAGGGAAACCACAAACAGCCGGTGTGGGATGGAGCTCGGACAAGAGAGTCTTAACCGATATGTTACGGGGAGATGTGAATATTATCTCTGTCTTCAGATGTTCTATCTGCCCTGCTTTATGTCCTTCCGTCTCTTGCTGCAATACATTGCAGCCCAAACGGCTAAGTGTATCGGAGATAAAGTCGGTAACCATCATCTGTTCGTTTCTGTTCTTTCGGCTCCAGCTTTCGCTGCTCTCTATCGGTCTTGTTCCTGCGAGAGAAACGGTCTTCCACCCCTTTTCGGATCCGGCAAGCAGGAGTTCGGGCGTGGCAGTGAGCCAATATCCCTCCTGCGGAAGGTAGACAAGAGAGACAAAAGCATCGGGATAGCCCTCCAACATCCTCATAAAAAGAGATGACAAGGAGTAGTCCTGCTCAAACTTTCCGGTATGGCTGCGTGTCAGGACAAGTTTATCAAAAGTGCCCTCCGATACAGCTTGGTGAAACTTTCCAAATATCTCCGAATATCTCTCATATTCGGCAATATCTCCATATCTGTTCGGATCGAAAGGATGTTTTGAGGAGATTGATTGGTTCGAGGGACAAGAGATTTCAAGCTGCTCTTCCGGAGGTAAAAGAAAGAGGGGCTCTCTTTCGGAAGATGCGTAAGGAGCAAAGAGAAAAGCTCCTCCATTCGGTATCTCCACATCTGAAATATCTGCAAAAGATAGGATGCTCGCCTCTCTGCACCGAACGATATGCAAAACAGCCTCGTTCGGATAGCGGAAAAGAGCCACGGCATCACCATTTCTCTCAACTTCCTGAAGTAGCGACTCTATATATTGTATCTCCAAAGGTTGCATCCTCTTGCCGTCTTCTAATCTGCTTTGGGAAGGTACTTGTCCAGTCCGTCAGTGGCACGTATCTTTTTATTCTTGATGACGTCCGAGGCTTTCTCACCATTCAGAATATCCAAACTCTTATCCTCCTCTTTATGATAGAGGTGAAACACAACACCTCCCACCTTTAGAAATCTTCGGCGGATACCCATATTGGTCAGTCTGTACACCAAATCAATATCTTCATGCCCCCAACCGATATAGCTGTCATCGTATCCGTTTATGGCTATGATATCTTTTCGCCAAAAAGCAAGATTGCATCCTTTTACGGCTGAAATCCTCTTCTGCTTATAATAAGGAGCAAACAGATTTTGAAGGAAAGGAATACGCCAAGCATTTGCGGAGCTTGTATATCTTCTCGGAGGTGCTTTCTTCAATCCTTTTTCCTGAATGATGGTAGAGGCTTCCTGCGATAGCTTGACCCTGCTTCCGGCTACATAAGCTCCTTCACGAGCAACATTCAGATGATCTGACACAAAGTGTCTTTCAGGAATGCAGTCTCCGTCCAGCTCTATAATATAATCGGACTTCATAACTGCTATTGCTTTATTCAATATCATAGCCTTACGGAAGCCGAGATCTTCGTGCCAAACGTGCTTGATCTCCACTTCTTTGGGTGCTTTTTCTACCATTTTATTTATAGTTTGCAGGGTCTCCTCGCCGGAGCCATCATCTGCAATTATAATCTCATCCGGCAGACGTGTCTGTCGGAAAAGAGCTTCCAAAACCAGCTCCAAGGCTCTATGCCAGTTATAAGTAGAGAGTAGAATAGCGACACTTCGGGGCTGCATACCTCACTTAATCTTTTTAAGAGTTAATGTATTTGTCCACACCATTTTCAGTACGTATCTTTCCGGAAGCGATAACATCCAGAGCTTTCTGTTTGTTCAGTGAGTCTCTGCTTCTGTCTTCTTCCTTATGATACAGATGATATATCACTCCGCCGGCTTTCAGAAAGCGTCTTCGCACACCCATGTTTTTTAGTCGGCTGACCAAGTCTATATCTTCATGTCCCCAACCAACGTAGCTGTCGTCATAGCCATTCACTGCCAGAAGATCCTCTCTCCAAAATGCAAGATTACATCCTCTTACTGCAAAAATTTTATTCTGCTTGTAATAGGGAGCAAGAATATTCTGTGCAAAAGGAATGCGCCAAGCATTCGCAGCATTGGTAAACTTTTTGGGATTGACATTTTGCAGCCCTTTCTCTTGGATGATTCGGGATGCTTCGGGATCCATTTTCACTCTGCTTCCGGCGACATACGCTTTCTTTCTTGCAACATTAAGGTGATCCGCCACAAAATGTTTCTCAGGAATACAATCGCCATCCAGCTCTATAATGTAGTCGGACTCTGCTATCGCAATCCCTCTGTTCAGTATCATAGATCTCCGGAAACCGAGATCCTCATGCCAGACATGCTTTAGATCGACTCCCTTTGGGACCTGTTCTTTCATCCGTTTGATAACCTTTTGAGTCTCCTCTCCGGAGCCATCATCCGCGATGATAATCTCATCCGGCAAACGGGTTTGCTTGAATAGCCCTTCCAGTGCCAGTTCTAATGCTCTTGGCCAATTGTATGTAGAGATCAGTACAGCTACGCTTTTAGGTCTCATGTTGTATATACTCTTGTTTTAAGTTGTTTCTATAATCCATCTCGTAGTAGTAGGGTTTCATCAGCTTTTTCTCAATAGAAAATAGCTTTTCCCATATACCACCACGCCTGAAGTCTCGGATCTTTCGAGAGAAAAGAATGGCTAGCACTCGAAAAAGTCCGGAGCAAAAGTTTCCTCGTCTCTTCTCTTCACGAAAAATGGCTTTGAAACACTTTCCCGCGAAGAACCTGTCACCGGCTTGGAGAAGGTAGCAAGCCACTTCGCTTTCGTCTTCTCCCATCTCTTTTGCATAGGCAGACGCCAGCCTCCGGCTCATATCTATCGGATAGCAGAGTTTGCCCAGATTCTCCCATCGTTCCTTAGGAGAGAGAGGGCGAAAAGCCATCCTGTTTACATCTACCAGAGCAAAGCATATCTCTCCACTCTCTTCTACCCTGTACAGAATATTACCGGGAGATAAATCTCTATTATAAACACCTTTCTTGTGAAGTGAAGAGACAAACGCCACCAAAGCAGAAAAGAACTTTTCATCACCTTTTACCTCTCCGGCTGTCAGTGCACGAACAGTATCGTATCCGGATAACATCTCGCAGGCATACAGGCTTCTATAAAGAGTGCCACACTTGTACTCTTCAATATATCCGTAGGGAGTGGGAGCGTATATGCCCAATCTGTTAAGATGCAGAGTATTCAAGAAAGATCTTTTTGCCTTAGAACTACCAAGCAAGACATAAAAAAGTCCCCGAACAAAGCCTGTCTTCTTGAAATATTTGACCAGGACCTTATCGGAGAGAATATTGGAGAAAGAGTATTCCACCAGCTTATTGCGCTCGTCATAAATTGTATATCCATGCCAGAGAGGCTCCATCCCTTCCAACAGCTTCCCCATATCGGGATACTCCGGAAAGAAGACTCTCTTCGATCGGCAAGTATGTCTTTGCTCTTTCATCCTCGTACAAATTTAGAGATTATTATCGACACTTTATCTCGTTATCCGAAGAGAGCCAAGAGGTATTCGGGCACACAGCCCGATCTCATTATTATGTTTAAGGGAGGAGCTACGACACTATATCCATTTATCCTGTATGGCAATTCTGACCAAATCCATTGAGTTGCGTGCTCCAAGCTTCTGTATCAGATTCTTGCGATAGGTCTTTATGGTCTCTACACTAAGATACATCTGCTCCGCAATCTCTTGATTGGTCAGTCCGTTTACGATATGACAGAGGAGTTCCTGTTCACGAACCGTAAGCCAAACTGTATCACCGGTGCATTTCTTAACCAAAAGATCTATCTGATGACTTAAAAAGATCTCGCCCGAAAGCACTGTCTCTATGCCTTTTATCACTTCCTCCGAGAGCGCATTCTTTAGTATATATCCGGATGCTCCTGCCGACATTGCCCTGTTAACCATTGTATATTCATCATGAGAGGTAAGTATCAAGATCTTCACTCCGGGATAGCTCTCATGGATTTCACTGCAAAACTCTATTCCGTTACCGTCCGGCATGGATATATCAAGGAGTAAGACATCCGGAAGAGCCTGCGTGAGCATTTTTCTACATTCGTTCAGGGAAAAAGAGACATCGCTTACTTCTGCGACTTCAGACTCGTTTATAGCCAAACGCAACCCCTCCACCAACATTTTGTGATCATCTGCAATGTGTACTTTTATCATGGCATAAGCTCTATTTCTATCGTTACTTCTGTTCCTCTGTTGGCGGATGTGTACAGATTGATCCTGCCGTTATAAGCAGATATTCGGTTCTGCATATTGGTCAATCCTGCTCCATAACGAATGGTATTAGGGTCAAATCCGACGCCGTCATCCTGTACGGAGAGTGAGACCAAGTGGTTATCTACCGTCAGTTGGACATTTATATGAGATGCTTTTGCATGCTTTATGGCATTGTTTACCAGTTCGTAAGCACACCTGTATATCAATACTTCAAGACGACTGTCCAATCGAGGGTTTTCTCCTAAAAACTGAAAACGGACGGTCGGAACAGATCGACAAAAATCCTCCAATGCTGTCTTTATCCCCTCTCTGGCAAGACATTCCGGCATCATATTGTGTGCAACCCTGCGAAGTTCCTCCATAAATTCGTCAAGCATCTGCTTTACTTTGGAGAAGTGTTCAATATCCGACTTCGTCATGGAAGCATCGCTCTTGATGCTGTGGAGGTGCAAGCGAACAACCGAAATCATACTACCCAATCCGTCATGCAGGTCTTGCGACAATCTGGAACGCTCTGCATTTTCTCCGTCAAGGAGAGCCAAAGAAGCCACTAACTGCTTTTCCTGCTTGAGTTGTTTCACTTGTTGCTCTGCCAACTTCCGCTTCTGACGGGAGAGAAGATGCCGATAGAAGAGAACACCCAATATCAATGACAATACAAGCAGTCCCGAAATCCCAAGTACGACATAAAGCTCTCTTTCTTTCTCTAAAGCCGCAATCTGTTGCTGCTTCTTCTCTGTTTCATAAAGAGTTTCCAAGCGAGAAAGAGCCTCCTGATAGTTTCTTTCGGAACACTCTTCCATCATCTGTTCATACTTCCGAAAGAAGTAAGCTGCCTCATTTTCCCTGCCAAGCATAGCAGAGGCATACGCTATATTAAACGCCGTTATGGGAGCAGTATCGGGAGAGAGCGAGTCTATCTGCCATGCGTTCAGTGCTGCGTCATAACACTCTGTATAACGCTTTTGCTCCCGAAAGATATTCGCGTAAGAGTTCCAAGCCAATGTATAGATATAAGGATCTCCCAAACAGTTTGCGGCATTAAGGCACTCATCGGCACATTTCAGTGCTTTGTCATACTCTTTCTTGAGTAGATATACTTTGATGAGTGCTTCATTCATATCTGCTTCAAATACCGGAGCAGCACACGTATCTCCATACTTTACTTTCTGCATATATTCCAGAGCCTTATCTGCATCGCCCAGAGCAAGATGTACATATCCCAACTCCCGATACGACTGTTTCATTCCGGATATATTGTTATACTGCTCTGCCAGCCTGCCCTCCTTTTCCAGATACCCCAAAGCCTGTTTGTAGTTTCCCAATCTGCGGTAACACTCTCCTATATTGCCGTGAGCTATGATGTAGTCTCTGCTACTCTCATCTCCGTCAAAATGCTTCAAAACATTCAGATAGCCCTCTATTGCAGGGATGAACAGCCCTTGACGGGCGTAAAAATTGCCTACTGCCTGATAGCTCTTCTGTATAAGTTTTAAGTTGTCTGAGGCTTTTGCTGCTTCGAGCTGTAAATCGAGATAGATTTTGGCTGTATCGTACAGACAACGATAAGTATAAGTAGACCCTATATAATTGTAGAAACGAAACAGCAGCTCTTTATCCCCACACTTCTTAGCCTGCTTCAGACCTTTTGTTCCATACTTATAGGTGTTGTGCATATCATGTCCGGAAAAAGATTCGGTAATATCAGCATAAAGACTTGCCTCTTCTTTGGCAGACAACCCTCCCTTTTCGATAATATTCAATAGAGAATCCGCATACCGGCTTTGCCCGGACAGAGATACGGGAGAAAAGATAAGCGATACAAAAATCAGGATAAAGACTCTTTTCATACAGGCAGGAACATTCCATTGATTCTACTGCGAAAGTAGCGAAATCTGCTCATGAAACATACTACAAAGGCAAGAGAATTAAAATATTACAGCAAAAAGTCCTACAAATGGGGTATAAAAACAGAAGACAAAGAGATACTTTCGTGAATACTAACAAAGCAACATCCCACTATGAAAACAACTTACCTTCTACCTCTTTGCGGGCTGATATTACTACTAACGGCACTCTCCTCCTGTAAAAGCAAAAACAATCCGGGAGGAGATGTGAAGACCTACTACACCGTAACCTTTGATGCAGATGGCGGTACACCTGTTCCTCCTGCACAGAAAGTGGAAAAAGGAAAAACAGCAACCATGCCTTCTCCTGCTCCGACCAAGCAAAACTTTCTGTTTATCGAATGGTCTTTGGACGGCACTAATGCTTACGACTTCCAAACTCCCGTTACCAAAGACATTACTCTAAAGGCTAAATGGCAGGAAGAAAGCATTGTGGAGTATTGGCAGGTGGCTTGGGAACTCAATGGAGGTACATGGACAGCAGACGATAATCACCCTACACAAGTCCCCAAAGGAGGGACACTTGCAGAGCCGAATCCTCCGACCAAAGAAGGTCATACCTTTGAGGGTTGGTACAGAGAGGCTTCACTCATCAATAAAATCACCTTCCCGTACAACGTCAGTGGTGTTACAAGCGACTTCACGCTCTATGCAAAATGGAAAGAAAATGAAGGCGGAGATGAAGATCCATCCGGCTACAAAATGTTTACCTCCATTTCTGCAATGAAGGCTTGGCTTGACAAGCAGACAGCAAATACAATCCAAAATCCATATAAAGTAGGATTGAAAACTATTAACCTTGATAATGGGAACAACTGGGGAGACTTGGGACTCTCCATCACAAAGCAAAATAAATATGTAGATCTGAGCTTGGCTCCCTGCTTAGGAGAGATAATTCCCGATGGTTATCAAGAAAAGAAGGAGAAAGGAGCTACCGGCAGACCTGTTATCATAACGTACGGTGTATTCATTGACTGTAAAACCCTTGTTTCGATAAAGCTTCCCAATACTCTCAAAAACATTGGCAAGTATGCTTTTACCAAGTGTACTTCTCTAAAAAATGTCCTAGTCCCAAATAGTTTAAAAGAGATTCATAGCTATGCTTTTGAGGAGTGTGTCGAACTCGAAGAGGTCTCACTTCCGGAAGGATTAAGAGTCATTGGAGCACGAGCCTTCTCATATTGTAAAAGCATTTCGTCTATCACTATTCCGAGTACTATATCGGTCTGGGAGGATAGTAGTTTTGAACGTTGCCAATCTTTGACTTCGATTATCATAAAAGAGGGAGTTAATAAAGTGAGCAGGTACGCCTTTTGGGACTGTCCTTGCCTCCAACACGTCACACTGCCTCAAAGTATAAAACAAATAGACAAAGGAGCCTTCAGAGGTTGCGAGATATTGCAGACGCTACAATTCCCTGATGGGATCACAATTATCGGAGAAGAAGCCTTCCTCGATTGCGAATCTCTTAGTGAAATAAAGCTCCCATCGGAATTGGAAAGAATAGGCAAAATGGCTTTTAGAGGCTGTTATATGATAAAAAACAAAGGAAAAGAAGTAGAGATCCCTTCTAAAGTAAAGTATATCGAAGACTATGCATTTAACAACACAAAGGTGGAAATCCTCATCATGAGACCTACCACACCTCCATCTTTAGGATACTCGGCACTGGACTCTTATCCTGTATCTCTAAAGAGTATCAAGGTTCCTGCATCCAGCGTGGAGACTTATAAGAAAGCAGAAGGGTGGAAAAAGTACGCCAATAAAATAGTTGCAAATACGGACTAATACATAAAAATGTAGATACAGACATGAAACAAATTCACATCATAGCCCTGTTGGGCATTGTACTGATATGCTTTACCTCCTGCAAGAACAAGAACAATTCGGGAGGGGATGTAAAGAACTACTACACTGTAACCTTTGATGCGGATGGCGGTACGCCTGTTCCTCCTGCCCAGAGAGTGGAAAAAGGAAAAACGGCAACAGTGCCTTCTCCTGTCCCAACCAAGCAAAACTTTCTGTTTATCGCATGGTCTTTGGACGGCACTAATGCTTACGACTTCCAAACTCCCGTTACCAAAGACATCACTCTAAAGGCTAAATGGCAAGAGGAGAGTATTGCAGAGTATTGGCAGGTGGCTTGGGAACTCAATGGAGGCACATGGACAGCAAACGATAATCACCCTACGCAAGTCCTCAAAGGAGGAACACTAACAGAGCCAAACCCTCCGACAAAAGATGGTCATACCTTTGAGGGTTGGTATAGAGAGGCTTCACTCATCAATAAAATCACCTTTCCGTACAATGTCAGTGGTGTTACAAGCGATTTGACACTCCATGCAAAATGGAAAGCGAAAGCACCTCAGCCCAATCCGACAGCACCTGGAGTTTATGTTGCAGGCACAGATCGTACAGAGGCGAACGGGCTTGTTGCAACCATTTGGAAAGACGGAAACGTATTCAAATGCTTCCCGGAAGATAATGTTACGCGTGGTACTTCCGTTTTTGTAGGAGCGCAGAAAGTTTACTCGGTAGGGATACGTTCCGGAAAGTATTACTCTGCCATGTTTTACGAAGATGATCAGAGCAAAAGCTATCCGCTATACTCCCGTGCTTACTCCGTATTCGTTTCGGGAGAAGATATTTATGTAGCAGGAGATGCCAATGATGATCCTTGTCTGTGGAAAAATCATAAACAGATAAAGTTACCAAGCAAGAGCAATTATAATGGAAGGGCAAGATCGGTCTTTGTTTCGGGAAACGATGTTTACGCAGCTGGTTATTTATTATCGAGTAGTGGCAAAAAAGATATAGCCGTGCTTTGGAAAAATGACCAACTCGTAGAATTGTCGGACGGCAAGACCGCTGCAAGAGCCCACTCTGTTTACGTTGCGGGGAAAGATGTCTATGTTGTAGGAGAAGAAACCTCCGGTTCTCCTCAAGCAATTTTATGGAAAAACAGTGTGCCCGTTCAGCTTCCGAAGGGAGAGTTTGACGACCTCGTCGCAAGGTCTGTATCTGTCTCCGGCAGTGATGTCTATATTGTGGGAGAAGCGAGAAAAGGCGTCAGTGAATTTTATGCTATCCTTTGGGAAAACAATAAGATAACCAAGCTGGGATACAAGGCAAAGGCATCTTCTGTTGCTGTATCGGGAAAAGATATTTACGTGGCAGGATATGAATCCGATATAAGAGAGGATCAGACTCGTGCCGTAATGTGGAAAAATGGAACAAAGACCATATTAGGTAACTCCTCTTCAGTTGCTCGTCACATTTTCATAAAGGAATAAAAGGCAGAAGAAATACTAAAACAACCATCACCGAGAGAGTTTATCTCTTCGAGAGAGTAAAATCTTTTTGGGGCGGTTTATAGCAATTCTAAAAATGAAACTTCTCACAAGTTTAGGTGCTGAAACGATAAACATGAAAACAAAGATGAAAAAGATACACTTCATAGCCCTGTTGGGCATTGTACTGATATGCTTTACCTCCTGCAAGAGCAAAAACGATCCGGGAGAAGATGTGAAGACCTACTACACCGTAACCTTTAATGCGGATGGCGGTACGCCTGTTCCTCCTGCTCAGAGAGTGGAAAAAGGGAAGACGGCAACCGTGCCTTCTCCTGCGCCGACCAAGCAAAACTTTCTGTTTGTTGCTTGGTCTTTGGACGGCACTAATGCTTACGACTTCCAAACTCCCGTTACCAAAGACATTACTCTAAAGGCTAAATGGCAAGAGGAGTCTCCGGATGAAGATCTCGTCATAGACAAGACAACGCTGACGCTACGTACAACAGACCGAGAGCGTCTATCCGTAAGCGGGAATAAGGGAGCGGTGTCCTGGAGCAGCTCCAATAAGGAGGTTGCCAAGGTAGATGCGGATGGCGTGGTTACGGCAACAGGAGAAGGTTCGGCGGTAATCACTGCAACCTCAGGCAACAAAAGCGCAACGTGCAGTGTGAGTGTTGCCTATTCCGTACTGGCTGTGGGAAAAGATTATGACGGCAGACTGGTCTTGCTCAAAAACGGGAAGGATTTCAACCTTGGAAGTTACGCTCCGGATGCGACCATCAAATCCTCTGTTTTCGTTTACGATGGGGATATATACGTTACAGGGAACAGAGGTGAGAATTATGGCGGAACGAGATACAAGGATCTCTATGTCATGAAAATAAAATCTCCTCTACCCGGTGGAACATTCGAGACAGACTCTAAAAAGATGGAGCGCAAAGGCATCATGGCTTTTTCTGAAGGGCTCTTCATCACCAATGGAGACGTATATGTCGCAGGGTACGAAGTGGCAAAGCGTCCCAACTATCAGAGCACTTACCAGCGTGCAGTGCTGTGGAAGAACGGGAAGATGCAGACCCTTGAGGACAACCCTTCGGCAGAACCCGAAGCCCGATCCGTATTCGTCTCCGGAACGGATGTCTATGTCGTGGGAGACTATGGCGGTGGCGTGCTTTGGAAAAACGGTACAAGGGTGGATCTTGCATCTCCCGATGGAAGCAAAAAGACGGATGCTTACTCCGTGTTTGTATCGGGAAACGACATCTATATAGGTGGAGCGGCTATCTATCAGGATAAACCGATAGATACAGGAAAGCCTCTGATATGGAAAAATAATGTACCTTTCGTCTGGGGCAAGCAGGGAGGCATCTACTCCATATTTGTTTCCGGGAACGACCTCTATGCTTCCGGCTATGGACCTAAAGGGATGGTGTGGAAGAACGGAACGGCAATAAGCACCTTGGGAAGTGCGTTGGTGCGCTCCGTATATGTGTATGCCGGGAAAGTATATGCAGTAAGCAATGACGGTATCTGGATAGATGGAGAAAAACAGCCTTGGCCCGCAGCTTATCTCCACAGTGTATTTGTGAAGTGATTATTGTTTAACCTCTCCCACAGACGGGATAAAAACAGAACATAATTATGAAAAAAGGAAAAACATCATTGCCTGCGGCTCTCACACGCAGAGTACTTACGGCAGTGGTATGCGTGATGATCGGACTCGGTGGTATCTATGCACAGTCCGGTGGATGGAGCTCTACCAAACGGATTCAATGGGGCGTGAAAGGGGGCATAAACTTTTCACAGCTCAGCTTTGAGAAGTCCGAAGGAGGGAGCTTGGAGAGTAAAAGTGTAGTGGGAGCATTGGCAGGGGTCTCCGTTGCCTATGCCTTCAATCCCAAGTGGCGTCTTCACTCCGGACTGGAGATGAGCTTGAAAGGATTTTCCGCAGGCATTACGGGCAGCAGCAGTGTGCTTACGGTTCGGGCTGGCTACCTGCAACTCCCGTTGGAAGCAGGGTACTCTTTCACTTTGGGAGGGTGGAACCTGGAGCCTCGACTCGGACTCTATTTAGCTTATGGCGTGGCAGGCAAATACTCCGTATCGGAAACACCTGTCAATAAAAACACTTTCGGAGATCAATTCCTGAACAGATTCGATGCCGGACTAAGGGTTGGATTCTATACGAATAACGATAAGATCATTGTCGGACTGGGAGGAGAGATCGGGACGACAGAGGTTAATGGGAAAAAGTTTATCGTTTCGGGAGGAACAGTGAGCCTGCAAAATTTCTCCATCAGTGTAGGCTATCTCTTTTGATATGCTCAGAGCATACTCAAAGAGGGTGGGGTAAAATTTTCATTTGCCCCACCCTCTCTTTTTATAAAAGGAGAAATAACTCTCTCTTAGATTGGAAATATTATATACCTTCCTTCTACTGTTTTAAGATAGACCGTTCCTTCAATGACGGCATACACCGTTGCTTGAAAGTTTTGCTGTGTGTGCTGAGGATTTTTATACAGAACATCAACCCTATCACCGCTTCTCCAAGAAGGTTTAAGAGTTACCTTCAAGAAATGGGCTTTACGCTCGAAGCCTGAGGGAGAGAGATGCAACGTCTTAGGTGTCTTGAAGCGGTATTTCGCCTCAAAAGCCATTTCCATATTTGCATTTACCATCCCAAAGACTACCGGAGTTACTGTTACTTTCAGTTCCACAGGAGAAGTATCCCCTTGGTTGGCAATTTTGAAAGTCGCCGTTCCTGTTGCTTTTGTCTCGATCTTCAGTTTTTTTGTAGCCTCATCGTAGTGAAGTTTTGCAACATCAGGGTTATTCGACTCGATAGTGAGTTTAGTCACATTGCTGATGCCCACTTCTCCGGGCAGTCCGAGCATGACTGAGATCTCAGACCTTGAGAGTTCTATTTTTGGTTTAGGTCGTTCCGGAACTCTGGAGTCATCTTTACAGCTCGTTGCCCCAAAACCGACAACCATTGCGAGAATAAGCATTTTCAGCTTTAGCACTGTCTTCATCTTTATTTTGATTATGATAGCCTGCTCCTCAAAAGTAGAGGTGTTTGCTATTGAGTTACTTTTTTAGTTCTCAACTGTGAGGTCATAGCTGAGATAGAAATTCTTTCCATTAACTTCAAACTCTATTACGAGGGTAAACTTCCCTTCTTCAACAAACTGGAGTTCTACCTCATTTGCATTGAGTTTGTTTACTTTTATCCCGGTAGATGCGCTGTTGTCCTCTGTGGTAAAGAGTTTGAAGTTGAAGTTTGCGACATCCTCATGGAGATCTTCCCAAAGGTATGTTTTTATTTCCCCTCTTTTAATGGGAGTTGAGCCAAGTCCTATCAAATGCGGAAGGAGTTGTTCAGGATCAATAGGAATCTTCTCGAATACCGCTACGAGATTGAGATTGCTCGTAATTCGGAACGAGTAAGAGACAGAAGTGGAAACTTCGGTGCCGGACTCTGTCCATCTTACAAATCGCCAACCCTCTTTTGGAGTAGCTACAACGGTTACTTGTGTGTTCTCTTCAAACTTCCCTGCACCCGATACCGTACCGCCTTCGCTCGGATTGGCTGAAAGGGTTACGGTGTATTGCTTGGGTGGTATCTTCTCGAACTGCGCTACGAGAGTGCGGTTATTCGTAATCGGGAACGAGTAAGAGGAAGAAGTGGAAACTTCGGTACCGGATTCTGTCCATCTTATAAACTTCCAACCCTCTTTTGGAGTGGCAACAACGGTTACTTGCGTATTCTCTTCAAACTTCCCTGCGCCCGATACCGTACCGCCGTCGTTTGGTTGAGCCGAAAGGGTTACGGTGTATTGCTTAGGCGGTATCTTCTCGAAATGTGCTACGAGAGTGCGGTTATTCGTAATCGGGAATGCGTAAGAGGCAGAAGTGGAAACTTCGGTACCGGATTCTGTCCATCTTATAAACTTCCAACCTTCTTTTGGAGTAGCTACAACGGTTACTTGTGTATTCTCTTCAAACTTCCCTGCACCCGATACCGTACCGCCGTCGTTTGGTTGAGCCGAAAGGGTTACGGTGTATTGCTTGGGCGGTATNCGAGTAAGAGGAAGAAGTGGAAACTTCCATGCCGGATTCTGTCCATCTTACAAATCGCCAACCCTCTTTTGGAGTAGCTACAACGGTTACTTGTGTGTTCTCTTCAAATCTGCCTTCTCCCGATACCGTACCGCCTTCGCTCGGATTGGCTGAAAGGGTTACGGTGTATTGCTTGGGCGGTATCTTCTCGAAATGCGCTACGAGAGTGCGGTTCTTCGTAATCGGGAATGCGTAAGAGGCGGAAGTGGAAACTTCGGTACCGGACTCTGTCCATCTTATAAACTTCCAACCTTCTTTTGGAGTAGCAACAACGGTTACTTGTGTATTCTCTTCAAATCTGCCTTCTCCCGATACCGTACCGCCGT